>DATARI010000121.1:0-10744 GCA_036264255.1 Acidimicrobiales bacterium
AGAAAGAGATGAGCTCGCCCGTCGACTTCATGCTTGAGGGCACCGGCATCTACGAGGACACCTACGTGATCGACGGGGGCCAATGGAAGTTCAAGCACACCGGCTATCGGCGTATCTACGAGGAACACCGCAAGCACTCGACGGGCGAGCTCATCTCTTTCTCCTCCAGGTTCCAACCCAAGCCCTGATCGCGGAAGGGGCCTGTGCAACGCGGCCATTCCGTCCGGGAACAGCCCGCCAGGATCTTTCCGGTTTGGCATTTCGCCGACGGGTTGCAGGCCGGGTCATCGGGACCACCGTCATTGGCTCGACGTCCTGACCGGCGCCGCCCGGGGCGCCGCCGGCCGGCAGTTGGCCGCCAGGTGCTTTAGCTGGGAACCTCGGGCATAAGTAGGTTCATCAACGGGACCAACAGGATCACAGGAGAAAGGCAGTGCGATGACTGATCGATTGGCTGACACGGTTGCCCTGGTCACCGGGGCATCGAGCGGGATCGGGGAGGCGACGGCGCTCGCCCTGGCCGCCGAGGGGGCGACGGTGGCCATCGCCGCCCGCCGGCGCGACCGATTGGAGGACTTGGCCAAGCGGATCGGCGACGACGCCCGGGTCCTGGTGCTCGAGACTGATGTCACCGACCGGGATCAGGCCCGTGCCATGGTCGAACGGACGGTGGCCGAATTCGGGCGGCTGGACACCGTGGTCAACAATGCCGGCGTCATGCTCCTCGGCCCTATCCTCGACGCCCCGGTGGAGGAGTGGGAGCAGATGGTGCACCTGAATCTGCTCGGGCTGCTCTACACCACCCATGCGGCCCTTCCTCACC
The DNA here is from genome assembly GCA_036264255.1 of Acidimicrobiales bacterium. GTDB lineage: Bacteria > Actinomycetota > Acidimicrobiia > Acidimicrobiales > RAAP-2 > DASZIT01. The sequence continues at coordinate 824 of DATARI010000121.1, forward strand.
TGCTGCGGGCGGCGGAAGGCGAGCCCCGCCGGGTCGCCGACATCGTGAACGTGAGCTCGGTGGCCGGCCGGGTGGCCCGGCTCGGAAGCGGTGTCTACAACGCCACCAAGTTCGCGGTGGGGGCTTTTTCCGAATCCCTCCGCCAGGAGGTCACCAAGCGACATGTACGGGTCTCGATCATCGAGCCGGGGGCGGTGGCCACCGAGCTGGCCGGCCACAACCGGCCCGAGATCATCAAGACCATCCAGGCCACCTTTGGGGACATCGTGAGGCTGGAGGCAGAGGATATTGCCGAGGCGATCACCTTCACCGTGACCCGCCCCAGCCATGTGACAGTCAACGAGGTCCTGATCCGCCCGACCGAACAGGAGCGCTGAGCGGCTCAGGCAGTCGGCCCCGCCGCCACCCCACCCGGGGTGCGGACGGCCCCGGTCCCCACCGCGGCCGGCGGCGGTCCTCTCCGGGCTCGACGGCCGATGCGAATGAACAGCGTCACCGACACCGACACGTAGGCGACCCAGACGATGATCTGCAACACGGTGGGATGGTCGGCGTAGCCGAGAAAGCTATGGAAAATGTCACCCAGGGAACTGTCCTGGTTCAAGGCGCTGCTCGAGTTCCACACGGAGTGGCGCAGGAAGGGAAGCCAGCCCAGCTCCTGCATGTTCTCGATGGCGTCGGCCAACAGTCCCGCCGCGAACACCATGAGCACCACCCCGATGACCCGAAAGAACATCCCGAAATTGAGGCGCCGGCCCAGCTTGTAGACGATGTAGGCGATGACCAACGCAACCGCCAGCCCGAGGCCGGCGCCGAGAAGCAGTGCGGAGCCGTGGTCGTTGGTGGCGGCCTGGGTGGTCGACGCGAACACGATGGCCAAGGTGAAGACCATTGTCTCCAGCCCCTCCCGCCCGACCGCCTGAAAGGCGAGAAGGCCGATCCCCAGCCGGGCCTTGCCGTTGATCGCTTCCTCGGACCTCCGGCCGAGCTCCGACGACATCGTCCGGCTGTGCGACTGCATCCAGAACGTCATGTAGGTCAGTACCGCCGCTGCCAGCAAAAAGGTGACCGTTTCGAAGACCGCCTGCACCGTTGACCCGTTGTACTGCTTGATCACCAGGTAGGCGGCGACTCCTCCGCCGGCGATGAGGACCACCGCGGCGCCGACGCCGAGGAACACGTCACGGAAGTGAGCGCGTTGGCCGATTTTGTCGAGATAGGCCAGGAGGATGGCCACGATCATGCTGGCCTCGATCCCCTCCCGGAGGAAGATGACGAAGACCGGGATCATCGGACCGTCCGAGCGCCAGAGGTGGGAAGGGGACAGGAAATGGCGACCCGGACGGCGACGTCGACCCTGGCGACGGGGGAAGTCGTGAGTCGTGCCCGGCCCCTCATCCCACCCTGCCTCCGATTTCCACCGCTTCAGGCCCCACCAAGCTGGTGAGGATTGGCCGAACGCACCTACCAACTGCATGTCTCAGGTAGGTGTCACAAAAAACATTAGGCATGCCGAACATTGGCTGTCAACCCCTCGTCCGGGGGTGGGTGCCCGTTACAATCCCGGAGGTCAGAGGGTCGACGACAGGACGGATAGAACACCATGAGCGACACCACCGGGTCCGGGGACGGGTCCATGACCGGCAAAACGGTGATCGTCACCGGGGGGAACTCGGGGATCGGCGAGGCGACCGCGGTGGCGCTGGCCAGGGCCGGGGCCCGGACCGTCATCACCGCCCGCCACCAGGGCCGGGGGGAGAAGGCGATCGAGGAGATCCGCCGGGCCAGCGGGAGCGACCAGGTGGAGTTGGTGGTTTTCGACCTGGGGAGCCTCGCGTCGGTCCGGGCCGGGGCCGCTGAGCTCCTCGACCGCTGCCCCCGGATCGATGTGCTGATCAACAATGCCGGTCTGGTGCTCACCGATCGTTCGGAGACGGTGGACGGCTACGAGTCCACCTTTGCCGTCAATCATCTGGGGCCGTTCCTGTTGACCGAGTTGCTCACCGACCGGCTGGTGGCATCGGCTCCCTCCCGGGTGGTGAATGTGGCATCGACCGCCCACCGGTCGGCGCGCCGTGGGCTCGACTTCGACGACCTGCAGTCGCGGCAGGGCTACAAGGGCATGCAGGTCTACGGCAGTTCCAAACTGGCCAATATCCTCTTCACCACCGAGCTGGCCAGCCGTTTGTCCGGCAAGGCGGTGACGGTCAACGCCGTCCATCCGGGGACGGTGGCCACCGGCTACGGGCGTGACGGCGACACCCATGGCTTCCTGGCCTTCGGGCTCAAAGTGATCAAGCCGTTCATCCTGACTCCCGAGAAGGGGGCTCGGACCTCAGTGTTCCTGGCTATGTCGCCGGAGGTGGCCGGCGTCACCGGCAAGTACTTCGTGAAGTGCAAGGCCCGCAAGCCTTCGGCTGCCGCCCAGGACGAAGCCGCCGCCCACCGGCTGTGGACGGTCAGTGAGGAGTTGGTGTCCGCGGTGGCGCCGTGAGCGATTCCCCGCCGTCAACCGGTCCCGGCACCGACGACATCCTCCGGGTGATCGGTCGGTCCTGGGGATGGGTGCTGTTCTTCGGCGTCGCCACCGTGATCCTCGGGATCCTGGTGGTCGTGCGGCGGAGGCCACCATCTACGGCTTCGCCATCCTGTTGGGGATCTGGCTGTTCGTGAGCGGACTGTTCCGGCTGGTCCTGGCCATCGCCGATGACCACGACAGCGGCGCCAACCGGGTCCTCCTCGCCATCCTCGGGATCCTCTCGGTGATCGTCGGGATCTTCTTCCTGCGCCATACCTACGAGACGATCACCTCGCTGGCTTTTCTCATCGGCCTGTTCTGGGTGGTCGGCGGGATCATCGAGTTCTTTTCCGCCTACAGCCATCCCGGCACCCCGGGGCGGGGGATCCGGATCATCATGGGATTGCTCGGCCTGATCGCCGGAGTGGTCACCCTGGTCGTCCCCGGGATCACCTTGGTCACCCTCGCCACCATCATGGGGATCTGGCTGGTCATCTACGGGCTGTTGCAGATCGTCACCTCGCTCGCGCTCCGGGCCCTGTTCGCCCCCAAGGACTGAACCCGAACGGTCAGCCGCCCCACGGCTGGGCACCGGAGAAATCGGCGGCAAAGGTGTGGTCGACGGCCGAGACGGTGGCCGGGTCGGTGGCGACCGCACCGAGCTCACGGTTCGACTCCAGGGAGGTCCGGGAGAAGTTCTCCGAACCGACGAAGACCTCCTTCCCATCGACGGAGATCGCCTTGGCGTGGATGTAGATGGGCACCTCACCGTGGTACACCCGGACCTCAACCCCGGCGGACGAGAGTGTCGAGAAGGAGGTGGTCCAGGACGACTCGTCGGTCATCACCACCTTGACGGTCACGCCGCGGCGGGCGGCCGCCACCAGCGCCCCCACGATGGCGGGATCGCCCAACTCCTCGTTGTAGATGAGGAGCTCCGAGGACGCCGATCCGATGAGGCTGGTCAACCGGTCCGAGCTTCCCGGGCTCCAGATCAGGTCGGTGCCGGCCGGTGGAGTGGTCGGAGCGCCCTGGAAATCGGCGGTGAACGTCCCTTCCATGGCGGCCACGTCGGCGGGGTTGGCATCATTGATCGCGAAGTCGCGGGTGTTGGCGTAGTACCGGGAGGTGAGATTGAGAGTGAGCACTGAGCAGGTGGTGGCGTCGACACAGACCATCTTGATGTGGAACGCCGGCCACGACGGCGACGCCCACTTCACCTGAACCCCGTGAGCGGCCAGGTACGAGAAGGCGGGCTGATTCTGGGTGGCCTCCAGATGGTGGTCGAGGATCACTCGCACCGACACCCCCCGGGCGGCATCGGCAGCCAGGATCGACTCGGCCCGGGTCCACCAGCTCGTACATCGACAAGTCGAGACCCCGGGTGGGCGAGGCCAGCATTGTGTAGATCGGGGTCATGCCCTGGTCGGGCTCGATGACCACACCGGCGGGGGTGGAGGAGGCGACGGTCGATCCCGGCGACGGCGGGACGTTGGAGGTCGGCGGAACCGAGGAGGTCGGCGGAACGGTGGAGGGCGCCGATAAGGCGTTCGGCGATGAGCGTGGCGTCGAATGGCAGGCTGTGAGGCCGACGAGCATCAGGCCGGTGGCCACCACCGCGCGCCCGGGTGACATCCGTCTGGTGCTTCGCAACTGTCGATGGTGACGCACCGTTCCTCCTTGCCCGTTCCTGGCCGGAGAAGCTAGGTCGCCGGTGTGACAGCCATGGACCGCCGCCCTACAACGGCTCGCCTTCCCCCAGTTCGCTGGTGGTCTCGGCGATCGCCCGGTCGGCGGCTTCCGCCGACAACGGCCCACCCCCTCCGGTGTCGTGCCAGAGTTCGGGCACCCTCCACAGCAGGATGGCCACCCCGAGGACGCAGGCGAGTCCGCCCGACCACACCGCGAACCGGGGACCGCCGAGCTCGGCAGCCAGGCCGGTCTCTGCGTCCCCCAACCGGGGCCCGCCAGCCACCACCGCGAAGAAGGTCCCCGACAGCCGACCCTGCAGGTGGTCCGGCACCGTCCGCTGCTGGACGGCCTGGCGGAACACCGCGGAGATGACATCGGCCGCCCCGGCCAGGGCCAGCAACACCAGGCCGATCCAGAGCACCGGGATGATGCCGAACAGGGCGATGGTGGTGCCCCAGGCGGTGACGCAGGCGGCGATGGCCCTCCCCTGATGGCGCACCCGCTGGCACCATCCGGTCAACAAGGAACCAATGAGGGCGCCGGCTCCGGGGGCGGCATAGAGCAGCCCGACCACCCCGGCGCCGCCCCGGAACACCCCGACCCCGAGGGCCGGGAACACCGCTCGGGGCATCCCGAAGATCATGGCGTTGAGGTCGATCCAGTAGGTGGCGGACAGCAGCTTCTGTCCCTTCAGATGGGAGAAGCCTTCAGCCATGGAACGGAAGCCCATCGGGGTGCCACCACCGCTCGGGACCAGAGCCGGGAGCAGGAGGGCGACGGCCAGGGCGACCCCGAAGGTGGCCACATCGATCCCGAAGACGGCGCCGAGGCCGATGCTGGCGATCAGGATCCCGGCCAGCGCCGGGCCCACCACCAGGGCCAGCTGCTGGATGCTGGTCTGGAGGGCGACAGCGGTGACGACATCCTCCTCGGGGACCACCATCGGGAGGGTGGCCCGGCGGGCCGGCCAGTCCACCCCCTGAAACCCGGCGGCCGCCGCGGTGCAGACGAACAGGGGCCACACCTGGGGATGGGGAAGGGTGGCGTTGACGACCAGGCCGGCGCTGGCGGTGGCCATGGCCAACTGGGTCACGATGAGCACCCGGCGACGGTCCATGGCGTCGGCCAGGGCGCCACCGATCAGGGCCCCGCCCAACAGAGGGACCAGCTGCACCAGACCGGTCAACCCCACGATCAGGGTGGAGTGGGTGAGGGCGTAGGCCTGGAATGACACCGCCACCAACGTCAGCTGTGAGCCCATGCCGGAGACCACCTGACCGGCCCACAGGCGACGGAAGTCGCGGTGGCGGCGCAACGGGGTGATGTCGATGACGACCCGAGCCACCCGGCAACCGTAGTGGGCACTCTGTCATCGGCCAGCCATGTCTGGCCCGACGCACCACGCGCTAAAGTCATGCCCATGCGTTGGACGGATGTGGGTGCAAGCCGAATGGATCGGCGTTCCGGGGGCCTCGTGGCTCCTGGGTCTTCGCACGGGCTGCTAGCGCTCGCTTCCTCCGGCGGATCGGCACCGGTATCGGCCGCCTCGGCCACCGCCGCCAAGGCGATCTCGGAGGCACTCCGGACGGACTGACCGACCAACCACATGGTCGGGGACCGTCAAGGAGTCGCTTCTTCCGAAGCGGCTCCTTTTTGTTTTCCCCGGAAACGCCTCAAGTCACTCCAAACCTGCAGGTCGGGAGGCCATCCGACCACCAGAGCTCTCATCGAAAGAAGGACAACCATGAATGACGAAGACCACAACCAGACGTACCAGCGCGATCCGGCGACGACCAGGTCCGCCATCGAGCGCGCCCAACGTGACTGGGGAACCCGCCTTTTCGACCCGGGCGACACCCACGAGAAGGGCGAGCTCTCCCTCTGCGTGGGTGAGGCCGCCTGAACCCCACCGCACCGCAATCGGGGTGCCGCGAGAATCGAGGTTGACCGGTAGGTTCGACGCGGCACCGGATCAACCCACGGGGACGGAAAGCGGATCACGGCCATGACGACCTTGCAAGATGTGATCGAAATCGCCAGCCAGGATCAGTTCTTGGCCGTCATATCGACGCTGCGAGCCGATATGACGATCCAGTCGTCGGTGGTCAACGCCGGTGTCCTCGCCCATCCGGTCGACGGCGAGGAGGTGGTCGGCTTCGTGACCTACGGCCCGACCAAATTGGGCAACCTACGGGTGCGGCCGCAGCTGAGCGTCACCTTCCGGGCCGGGTGGCAGTGGGCGGCGGTGGAGGGCCGGGCCGAGTTGATCGGTCCCGACGATCCGAACCCGGCGGTCGACACCGAGGGCCTCCGGCTGCTGCTTCGTAACATCTTCGTGGCCGCCGGCGGGACCCACGACGATTGGGATTCCTACGACCGGACCATGGCCGAACAACGACGGACGGCGGTGCTGGTCCGCCCGTCCCGCATCTACAGCAACTGATCCATCCCGGGGGAGGCTTTGGGGCGAGGCCCGACGACTAGGCCGGCTCGGGCCGCTCCTGACCCTGGAATTGGATGCGGTAGAGCTCGGCGTAGACACCGTCGGCGTCGAGGAGCTCCTCGTGCCGGCCCCGTTCGACCACCCGGCCATGGTCCAACACCAGGATCATGTCCGCCTCCCGGACGGTCGACAGCCGATGGGCGATGACCAGGGAGGTCCGGCCGTCGAGGGCGGTGGCCAGGGCTCGCTGCACCGCCACCTCCGACTCCGAGTCGAGATGGGCGGTGGCCTCGTCGAGCACTACCACCTCGGGCGCCTTCAACAGCAGCCGGGCGATGGCCAGCCGCTGCTTCTCGCCCCCTGACAACCGGTAGCCCCGGTCGCCGACCACCGTGTCCACCCCATCGGGGAGAGTGTCGATGAGGGTGGAGATCTGGGCGCCTTGCAGGGCGGCCCGGAGCTCCGCGTCGGTGGCTCCGGGTTTGGCGTAGAGGAGATTGTCCCGGATGGTCTCGTGGAACAGATGGGCATCCTGGGTGACGAGGCCGACGGTGTCGGTGAGAGAGGCCATGGTGACGTCCCTCACGTCGACGCCGTTGATGCGGACCGAGCCGGCCCGCACGTCGTAGAGCCGGGGGAGGAGATGGCTGATGGTGGTCTTGCCCGCCCCCGAGGGCCCGACCAGCGCCACCATCTGCCCGGGCTCGGCGGCGAAGCTGACATCGAACAGAACCTGCTGGGAGACGGTGGTGTCGAGCACCGCCACCGACTCCAGGGAGGCGAGGGAGACCTCTTCGGCGGTCGGGTAGCGGAAGTCGACGTGATCGAACTCGATGCGGGCTGGCCCCGGTGGCACCCGCACCGCGTCGGGCTTGTCGGTGATCATCGGGGGGAGGTCGAGGATCTCGAAGACCCGGTCGAAGGACACCAGCGCCGTCATCACGTCCACCTGAACGTTGGACAGCGAGGTCAGCGGGCCGTAGAGCCGGCCGAGGTAGGCGGCCAGCGCGACCACCGTCCCGACGCTCAAGCCGCCGTCGATGGCCTGGATGCCACCCCACCCGTAGACCAGGGCGGTGGCCAGGGAGGCGGTGAGGGTGAGGGCGGCGATGAAGACCCGGGCGTACATGGCCTGGGTGACACCGATGTCCCGCACCCGGCCGGCCTTGTTCTCGAACGAGCCGGTCTCCTCGGACGGGCGACCGAACAGCTTGACCAGCAGGGCCCCCGACACGTTGAACCGCTCGGTCATGGTGGTGTTCATCTGGGCGTTGAGTCCGTAGGACTCCCGGGTGATCGACGACAGCCGCCGGCCGACCCGCTTGGCCGGGAGCACGAACACCGGCAGGATGACGAGGCTCACCAGGGTGATCTGCCAGGACAGGAAGAACATGACGATCAGCACCAGGGTGACGCTGACCAGGTTGGCCACCACCGACGAGAGGATGTCGGTGAAGGCCTGCTGGGCACCGAGCACGTCGTTGTTCAACCGGCTGATGAGGGCTCCGGTCTGGGTGCGGGTGAAAAAGGAGATGGGCATCTTCTGGATGTGGCTGAACACCTGGGAGCGCATGTCGAAGATGAGCCCTTCGCCGACCTTGGCCGACACCCACCGCTCGGCGATGGAGAGGCCAGCCTCGGAAACGGCCAGACCCCCGGCGACCAGGGCGAGGGTGATGATCAGGCCGTGGTTGTGATGGAGGATCCCGTTGTTGATGATGTCCCGGAAGATGAGCGGGTTGACCACCCCGATCACCGCGTCGGTCACGATCAGGACCATGAAGAAGATGAGGATGTTGCGGTAGGGACGGCTGAATTTGAGCATCCGCTTGGCGGTGCCCTTGGTGATGGCCTGCTGGGTGACGCCGGCATCCCGTCGCATCTGGCGCAGGGCGCCGCCGAAGGCTCCGCCCCCGCCGGTCCCACCTCTTCCTCCGTGCATCATGCTCCGGACCATACCGTTGGCGGGTCGGAGGTCCGGCGCTCGGGCCGACAACCTCATCAAGCCGGCGCGCCCTTCTCGTCACCAAATCCGAGGCGCACAGACACTTAAGTAAGTACTTGACTATAGTTCAGACAGCCAATACACTCAAGTACATGCTTGACCAAACGATCGACCTGGATCGGACCTTCCAGGCGCTGGCCGACAAGAGCCGACGCACCATGGTGGAGCGGCTCACCTTGGGACCCGCCTCGGTCAGCGAGTTGGCCGAACCCTTGGCCATGTCCCTCGCCGCGGTCGTCCAGCACGTGCAGGTTCTCGAGGCGTGCGGGGTCGTGAAGACCGAGAAGGTCGGGATGACACGCATGTGCCGGATCGAACGTGCCGCCATAACCGCCGCCGAGCAGTGGATCACCGATCGGCGCCGGGGCTGGGAAACCCGCCTCGACCGGCTGGGCGATGTCCTGAACGAGGTAGCCACCAATGAGGAGAAACCATGACCCTGTCGACTGTTGCCCATGACACCTTCGCCATCGAACGGACCTACGACATCCCCATCGCTCAGGTCTTCCGGGCCTGGGCGGATCCCTTGCTCAAGGCTCGATGGTTCGCGGGGTCGGCGGAGGCACTGGGAGCCGGTTACGAACTCGACTTCCGGGTCGGGGGCCGGGAGGTAAATCGGGGAGGGCCTCCGGGCGGGCCGGTCTATACCTACGAGTCGGAGTTCCGCGACATCGTCCCCGATCAGCGGATCGTCTACACGTACCAGATGTTCGCCGATGAGGCTCGGATCTCGGTGTCCGTCGCCACCGTACAGTTCTGTAGCCAAGAGGCATCCACCCGCCTGGTCCTCACCGAGCAGGGGGTGTTCCTCGACGGCCACGACACGGTGGCCCAGAGGGAGGAAGGCACCCGATCCCTTTTGGACTCGCTGGCCGCCCTCTTGGCTACGAGCCCATCGTGAGAAAACAGGAGTTCACCTGTCTCGGCATGGTCTAAGGGCTGACCAGCCCCTTCCCGGTGACCAACGGGAGGTCGAGAGCGGTGAGCAACCCGGGCGGACCTTCCACCACCGCCGGCGCCGAGTTGACCAGCCGCATGGCGGTGGCCTTCAACCCGGCGGTGTTGTGGTCGCCATCGCTGCCGAGAAGCTGCAGGTCGAGGGTGTAGTTGGGCTCGCCGGTGATCTGGACCCGGTAACCGCCGTGCCCGGCCGGCTGTGGCCAATCAGGACCGAGCGAGTCGTGGAGGCGGGTGACGTGCTCGAGGACGATGACCGCCCTTCCGTTGCGGATCCCCCGGACCTCGAAGTGGAGGGCTCCAACG
>DATARI010000130.1:0-12917 GCA_036264255.1 Acidimicrobiales bacterium
GGGCTCCACCGGCTAGCCCTTCTCCTCCGGCGGGGCGATCGGCGTCCGGTCCGGGGGCGGCACCACGTCTTGCTCCAGGGCGATCACGAACGCCTCCTCCACCGAGATCACCACCGTGTCGTCGGGAGAAGCCGACGCCGCCGGCGCCGTCCCGCCCGATCGCTCCCTCCGCCGCTTGAGGACACGGTGGCCGACCAGCAGCAGCACCACCACCGAGACGATCCCGATCGCCGACCACATCCCGACTGTCTTCAGGATGGTCTCGAACGACTTCCCGACGACGAAGCCGAGCAGGGTGTACCCGATCCCCCAGAGCACGCCCCCGATGGCGTTGTAGAAGAGAAAGGTGCGATACCGGACCCCGCTCATGCCGGCGACGCCCGGGATCACCGCCCGGGCGAAAGCGATGAACCGTCCGAAGAACACCGCCGGGCCCCCGAAGCGCTCGAGGAGCTGGGCGGTCTTCGCCACCCCCGGGTTCCCCTTCATGGGGCGGTGATTGAGGATCCAGGGGCCGACCCGCTTGCCCACCTCGTAACCGACCGAATCGCCGGTGATGGCGCACACCACCACGATCACGATGATCAACTCGAGATTGATCTGATGGAGGCCGGCCAACACCCCACCGATCACCACCGCGGTCTCCCCGGGGATGAAGAAGCCGACCAGCAGCGCCGCCTCGGCGAAGGCCAGGAAGCCGATCAAGGCATAAGCGGCCGGCCCGTGGAAGTGGAGCAGGGAGCCGACGATCCCGCCGGGTTGGTTGGAGGCGGCGAAGAGCCCGTGACCCATCGTCGAGACCGTCACGGTGCTGCCGTCACCTCATCGACGAGGACAGCGTCACGCTCGTCCACGTCCGGCGCCGGCAGGCCGGGCAGGTCATCCGGTGGTCGAACGTCCGTCCCGGCACCCAGGCCCCGAACGGGAACTGCAGCATCAGAAAGTCGAGGACGCTGACCCGGGTGACCGACCCGCAGGCCGAACACTCCACCGCCAGCAGTCCGCGGAGGGGCAGCGGATCGGCGCCGATGTCGGTGAACCCGGCGGCGTCGTCCTCACTCGGGGCGGTGGCGGTGGAGTAGAGGGCGTGCTTCCCGGCCGGTCGGGCCCGCCGGCGGCCGGTCGGCGGGCGGGGAACATCGTTGCCGCGGCTCACGCCCTCCTTGCCGGTGTCCTTGGTCACCACCACCCGGGACTCGACCGGCATCCAGTACAGCGCCCGCTTGCCCAGCGGATCGAGACCCTGGGGCGTCACCGGGCCGTCCCGGCGCTCACCGGGGTGTCGAGCAACAACTGGGCGAGCTCCCGATAGGCCTGGGCCCCGGCCGAGTTCGGGGCGTGCTGGAGGATGGACTTCCCCCGGGCCGGGGCCTCGGCGAACCGGATCGACTTCTTCACCGGTGGCGGGAGCACCGGGATCCCGTACCGGCTCTCGACTTCTTCGAGCACCTTCCGGGCGTGCTTGGTCCGGTCGTCGTACATGGTGGCGATGACCCCCCGCACCTTGAGGTCGCCGTTGGCGAAGGTGCGCACGTCTTCGATGGTCTCGAGCAGCTGTCCCACTCCCCGGTTCGACAGGGCTTCGCACTGCAATGGGATGAGCACCGCGTCGGCGGCGGTGAGTCCGTTGATGGTGAGCACCCCGAGCGAAGGCGGGCAGTCGATGAGGATGAGATCGTAATCAATCAGCACCGGTTCGAGCGCCTTCTCGAGGACGTGTTCCCGTCCGGTTCGGGTCAGCAGGTGCACCTCGGAACCGGCCAGGTCGATGGTGGCGGGAAGGAGATCGAGACCGTCCACCCCCGGCACCGGGAGGCGGACGTCACTCACCTTGGACCGGTGGACGAACACATCGTGCAGCGACCGGTCGAGGCCGTCCGAATCGAAGCCCAACGAGAAGGTCAGGCACGCCTGGGGATCGAGGTCGACGACCAGGGTCCGGCGGCCGAGCTCCGCCGACGCCACCCCCAAGGAGTGCACAGTGGTGGTCTTGGCGACCCCGCCCTTCTGGTTGGCTACAGCCAGAACCTCGGTCACCCGTCGAAGTCTACGTCCCGGGCCGGGGGGTCCCGGAGCCCATCAGAACCCGACCATCCCGGCGATGGGCCGGTTGAGGGGGATGCCGCCCATCGAACCGAAGAACGGGGCGTTGAAGCTGAAGATGCCGCCGTCGGAGGCCACGAACCGGTAGCCACTGCCGTTGGTCGTCTCCGCCATCCCGACCACCGGTCGGTTGAGCGGCAGGGCGCCGGTCGAACCGTAGAAGGGCGCCCCTCCGAAGGAGAAGACCCCGCCGTCCGCCGCCACCTCCCAGTACCCCCCGGAATTGGTGTCGTTGGTCAAACCCACGATGGGGGCGTGCAGCGGCTGGCCGCCCATCGACCCGAGGAAGGGGGCGTAGCCGAAGTCGAAGATACCGCCGTCGGAGGCCACCAACCGGTAACCGTCCCCGTTGGTCGACGGGGAGATCCCGACGATGGGAGCCCGCAGCGGTTGACCTCCCATCGACCCGCCAAAGCCGGCGTCGCCAAAGGCGAAGATGCCGCCGTCGGCCGCCACCTCCCAGTACCCCTTGCCATCCGGGGTGGCGGCCATGCCGACGATGGGACTGTTCAATGGGCGCCCGCCCATGGATCCGTAGAACCCGGCCCCTCCGAACGCGAAGATGCCGCCGTCGGAGGCCACCTCCCAGTACCCGCCACTGGTCCGGGCCATGGCCGCTCCGACCACCGGGGCGTTGAGACGGAGGTTGCCGGTGGAGCCGCAGAACGGCGCGCCGCCGAACGAGAAGATCCCGCCGTCAGAGGCGAACAGGTTGTAGCCGCTGTTGACGGCGGCCGGCACGTCACAGGCGGGCACCGAGCCCTGGGGGGTCGTCCCCCCGGCGTTGCCGGTCAGCTGGGCGTCGTGGTGGAACATCGGCCAGGATCCCTTGCCGACCGCCAGCGATCCGTTGGACAGTGGGATCTCGAAGTGCTCGATCCTCCCGAAGAGGTGGACCGGAGTGCCGGAGGCGATGTAGCCGGCCAAGGTGATCCCGACGGTGCCGTTGGCGTCCCGGGTGACCAACGGCGAGTTCTGGAGGCCGAGGTTGGCGTCGAGCACATCGAGCTGGGTGCCAGTGACGCCGTCGAAGATGAAGGCGCCGTTGATGGTGGGGACGATGACGTCCTGGTCGCCGAGCCCGAAGAGATCGGCGGTCACCACCGAACCGATGACCCGGGGGAGGCCGGCGTGGTGCCAGATGGGAGCCCCGTTGCCGGCGTTGAGGACCCAGATGGATCCGGACGTTCCGTTGTCGGTGCCCTCGGCGACCTCGAGAGAGCCGTTGCCGGCGATGTCAGCCAGGGCCGGTGAGGAGAAGGTGCTGCCGTCCAGCGTCGTCGACCACTGCTGGTTGCAACGGGTGTCGTAGGCCTTCACCGTGTTGGTGTCTGAGGCGCCGGGGAAGAAACTCCCGGTGCCGGTGACGATCCCGGTGGCGCCGCCGGGCAGGAACCCGCCGACCGCCGGCGAGGAGTCGACCACCTGGTTGGTGTCGGCCCGGCAGATGAGGTTGCCCTGGGCGCTCAAGACCCGGATGTGACCGCCGTCGTTGTACTGCTGGCCCTGGCCGGCTCCGGCCGACTGGTCACCACCGAGGATGACCTCGTTCTGACCGGTCCCGTAGAGGTCGGCGAGGGCGGCGGTCGAGTGGGTGCTGTCGGAGTTGAAGTACGGCCAACCGTTCAGGGCCGCGCCGTTGCCGGCGTCGAGGGCATAGGTCTGCTGGCCGAGGGAGCCGGCCGCCACCGCCATCCTCCCTTGCAACACCCCGACGCTCATCCCCGACTCGACGCCCCCCGCCGGCGCCGCGTCGGTGGGGGGGTTGACGACCTGGGTGAACCATTTGAAGGCCCCGGTGGAATCGAAGGCCTGGTACCCGCCGGGGCCCGGGTTGCCGTCGTAGCCCGACCCGAAGAACACAGTGGAGCGGCCGTTGGACTGGGCGGCCACCGACGGTGACGAGTCCACCGGCGGGCTCCCGTCGGTCACCGGCCATCCCGGGGCGGGAGAGCCGTCGGAGAGGTGGACGCCGTAGACAAGGCCCCGGCGATCCCCCACCACCACCGATTGGGATCCGTCCAGATTTGCCACGGTGGGAGAGGACAGGGCGATGGGTTGGTCGGTGTCCTGGAGGGTGTCGACCCACGTCGGCGCGGTGTCCCAACTGGCGAGAGTCAGGCCGGCCACCGACGCCGGGTGGGCGTCGGGCTCCGACAGGGACTCGCCCACGATGACGATCGATGCCAGCACCGCGGTGACCACCACTGCCCGCACCCACGGCACCTTCCCCGCCGCGGTCACCCGCGGGAATCTGAGGCTCAAGGGATCCGACAACATCCCGGCAGGCTAATAGCGGCCCACCGGCGTTGCCGGGAAGCCGGGTTACAGTTTCATGTCGCTGCCGAGCTGCTCACCGAGTACAGCGTTCCGCCCGAGGTGGAGCCATAGGACACCTCGGTCCCGTGGGCGATCACCCACTGGTCGACGGCGCTGGCGTCGGTGGGCTGGGCGGCACGGCCGGCCGGAGCCCCTCCCGTCCCACCCGGGAACGACCCCCGGGCGCCACCTGGGAATTCACCTGCCGCCCCACCGGGACGGAAGCCTTCACCGGTCCCACCGCCGGGTGGCCGTGGGAACGACCCGCCGGCACCTCCGGGAAACCCGCCGGGGAATCCCCCGCCCGACGTCGAGCCGGGCACCGCCGCCCCGACACCCGCTCCCACCCCGGACCCGACCAGTACGTAATGGACCTTCCCGGTGGCCACCAACTGCTTGAACTGGGAGAGGCTGGGCGCCGGGTCGCTCCCGTTGAACCCGCCCATGGCGATCACCGGCTTTCCGGTGGCGAGGATGAGCGGGGACGCCGCCTGGGATCCGGTGACCGCCACCAAGTACTCCGCACTCCCCTGATGCTTCTCCAGGTAGGAGACGAGCGCTGGATCGGCGTTCGTGCCCCCACCGGCTCCGAACCCTCCCCGAAGCGAGAGCGCCCCGCCGACGGCGCGTAGCCGGGCCGCGGCGCTGGCGGCGCTGGCGGTACCACCGGCTCCGGCCCCGCCCGGAAATCCGCCCCGTCCACCGAAGCCACCGCCGGGTCCCCCGACGCCACCACCGGCCGCCGGGCCGGCGCTGGCGAAGGTGCCCCCGCTGGCGTTGTTGACGGTGGTGATGGAGTAGGCGAACGGTGCGGCCAGCACGCCGGCGGTGGCGAGGATCGAAGCCCCGGTTGCCATCAGCCGGGCCCGGACCACCCCGATCATGGCGAGCAGGAGGCCGACTCCGGCGACCACCCCCACCGCCACCACCGTCGGCTTCAGCCAGCCGTCGTAACCCGGGGTGCGCCCGAGCAGGATCGCCGCCCACACCGCCGACCCGATGACCGCGGCGGGCAACACCCAGCACCACCATCGGCTCGACCGTCCGAGCCGCCACAGGGCCGGAGCGCCGGCACCGCAGAGGGCGGCCACCCCGGGGGCCAGCACCACCGTGTAGTACGGATGGAAGATCCCCTTGGCATCGGAGAAGACGATGGCGAACATCAGGGTCCAGCCGCCCCACAGGACGTACCCGGCCCGCCGGAGACTGTCCCGGGGCTGCTTGCGGGTGAGCCACAGGCCCCCGACCAGTCCGACCAGGGCCAGAGGCAGCAACCAGCCGATCTGGCCGCCGACCACGTCGTTGAACATCCGGAGCACGCCGGGGTTCCCCCCGAAGGAGCCTCCGGCGCCGCCCACCGGGGTCGGTCCCCCACCGGATCCGAAGATCCGGGAGAACCCGTTGTAGCCGAAGATGAGGTTCAACTCCGAGTTGTCGGTGCTGCCCCCGATGTAGGGCCGGGAGGCGGCCGGCCACAGCTCGACCATGGCGACCCACCACCCGCTGGAGATCACCAGCGCCAGGGCTGACCAGCCGAGTTGGGCCAGCCGCCGCAGCAGCGCCGGCTTGGCGCACACCAGGTACACCAGCCCGAAGGCCGGCAGCACGATGAACGCCTCCAGGGTCTTGGTGAGGAAGGCGAAGCCGACCAGCCAGGCGCACAGCACCAGCCGGCTGGTCTTGGCCGTCTCCAGGGCCGACCACAGTGCCCAGGCGGCCGCCACCAAGAGAAAGGTCAAGAAGGCGTCAGGGTTGTTGTCCCGGAACATCTCGGTGGCGATCGGGGTCACCGCCAGGGCCAGGGCGGCCAGTACCGCCGCCCCTTCCCCTACCCACCGGCGGACCAGGCGGTAGACGATCATCACGCAAGCCACCCCGGCCAGCGCCTCGGGCAGGAGCATGCTCCAGGAGGAGAAGCCGAACACCCGGCCGGAGAGTTCCTGGACCCACAGCGCCGCCGGCGGCTTGTCGACGGTGATGAAGCTTCCGGGATCGAGGGAACCGAAGAGGAAGGCCTTCCAACTGACGGTGCCGCTCTTCACCGCGGCGGCATAGAAGGTGTTGGACATGCCGACCCCGGAGAGGTTCCAGGCATAGAGCACCGCAGTGCCGACGAAGATGCCGGCCCGGGCCGGCACCGACCACGCCGGCCGGCCCTCCCGCACCCACCAGCGTGAGCCTTCGGCCGTGGAGGGAGCGGCGTCCGTCGGTGGGATCGGCAACTCGGGGGCCCGCTCGTCCACCCCGCCGGGGATCACCGTGGTCATCCGGGTACGGAGCCTTCCGGCGCCTGGCGGGATCGGAAGACCCAGGCCCGCAGGAGGCAGAACCGGACCAGGGCGGCGACCCCGGTGCCGATGAGAATGGCCGCCGTCTGGGCCAGGAGCGAGTTGTCCCACAGCGCATCGGCGACCACCAGCCCGACGGTGGTGAGGCCCACGCTGGTGACCAGCACGCTGGCGGCACCGAGCAGCTGGGTCCGATATCGGAAGGGCCCCCGGCCGGCAAAGGTGAACCGGGCATGCACCGCGGTGTTCACCACCGTGGTGAGGACCAGCACCACCGCGTTGGCCACCAGCGCGCCAAGGACCCCCTGGAAGGCCAGGAACAGGGCGAGGTAGACGAGGGTGCTCGCCATCCCCACCCGGGCGAACCGGGCCAACTCGTCGGGACGCTCCATCCGGTCGGGGACCAGTTCCGCCACCGTGACCCCCCGGCCCCGGAAGAAGCTCCACACCAGCCGGGCGATGCCGGTCAGGTCGGCCATGGCGGTGCGGGCGATGTCGACCCGCGAGTCCGGGTCGTCGACCCAGTCGACCGGCACCTCATGGATCCGAAGCCCGTTGCGCTCGGCCAGCACCAGCAGCTCGGTGTCGAAGAACCACTCGTTGTCCTCCACCAGCGGCAGCAGCTCCTTCACCAGGTCGGAGCGGATGGCTTTGAACCCGCACTGGGCATCGGAGAAGTGATTGTGGAGCACGGTCCGGACGATCAGGTTGTAGGAGCGGGAGATCAGCTCCCGCTTGGTGCCGCGCACCACCTTGGCTCCCGGGGCCAGGCGGGAGCCGATGGCCAGGTCGCTGTGGCCCGACAGCAACGGCGCCACCAGCGGCAGCAACGCGTCGAGCCCGGTGGAGAGGTCGACGTCCATGTACGCCACCACCTCGGCGCCCGACGCCGACCACACCGCCCGCAGTGCCCGCCCCCGCCCCTTCTTGTCGAGGTGGATGGCCCGGACACCGTCGAGCTCGGTGACCAACCGGGTGGCGCGCTCCCAGGTGTCGTCGGTGCTGGCGTTGTCGGCGATGGTGACGACGGCCCGGAAGGGGAAGGAGGTGTCGAGGTAGCCCCGGAGCCGGCGGATGCTCGCCTCCAGCATCTGCTCCTCGTTGTAGACGGGAACGACGATCTCGACCGCCACCGGCGCCACCGACGGCTCGGCCGCAGCTTTCGGCGCCTCGGCGATGCTCATGGGAAGATCCTGAGTCCCCGACCTTGGCGCCCGCTGTGAACCAGCTGGGCCACCGCTCAGACTTGATCGCACCCCTGGTGGCGGTCCTCTGACGCCGGTCAAGGCGGGCTCGCCGTGGACCACCACGGACCGTGGTCATGGCCGGCTGTTTGCTCAAGCCGAGCCGCCAGCAGGCCGAAGGTAACCGGGTGAACCTTCAAGTTGAGGTGCCTATCGCCAAGGTGCTCCGCTATTCGGGCGCGTCGATCATCTCGGTGGCACTCGGTCTCCTCATCCTCGGGGTGAACATCGACATCTTCCACCTGTCGCCGACGCTGGCCAACGTGGTTGCCATCGCGGTCTGCATCGTCCCCTCGTTCGAGCTCAACCGGCGCTGGGTATGGCGACAGCAGGGGAAATCGGACATGGGCGAGTTCCTGCCCTTCTGCATCTTGTCGGTTGCCGGGCTGGTGCTCTCCACCCTGGCCGTCCGCTACGCCGGCGACCACAGCGTCGGATTCGCCAATCCCTGGCACACCGTGGTGGTCGACGGGGCCAACTTGGGCGCCTATGCGGTGCTGTGGGTGGCCCGCTACTTCGTGCTCGACCGGGTGTTCACCGGTCGGAAAGCGACTTCTCAGGGTGAGGTGGCCACCCCGCGGCTCTCGTCCCTGCTCGACGCCGGCTCCCCGACTGGACCCTTGAACGGCGCGCTGGCCGCTTCCTCGGTGGACGTGTCGGCGACCGCCTCCGCCGAAGGGTTGGTGGCATCCTCGGTTGACGCCGGCAGCGTGACCGTGAACACCGCGCCTTCGGCCGGACCGGGGGAGGCGGCGATGGTGCCGTAGTGGGCGTTCACGATCGACCACACAATCGAGAGGCCTAGACCCGACCCCCCGCTGGTCCGGGTCCGAGACGGGTCGGCCCGGTAGAAGCGCTCGAAGACCTGGGCGGCCGCCTCCGGCGTCAATCCCGGACCATCGTCAGCCACCTCCACCACGGCATGGCCGCCGTCGGAACTGACGGTGACAACCGCGTGGGTCCCCGCCGGGGTGTGGGCCCGGACATTGGCCAGCAGGTTGTCGATGACCTGTCGCAGCCGGAGTCGATCACCCATCACTTCGACCGGCCCGGCGGCCCGCAGGGTCAGCGGCCACTCCGGCCCCACCGCCCGGCCGGCTTCGATGGCCTCGGCCGCGATCGAAACCAATTCGACCGGCTGGTGCTCGATGGGCAGGCCCTCGTCGAGCCGGGCCAGGAGCAACAGGTCCTCGATGAGCCGCTTCATCCGTTCGCTCTCGCCCCGGATGCCGGCGATGAACCGGTCGAGGTCCTCGGGGTGTTCGGCCGCACCCCGGGTGTAGAGCTCGGCATAGGCCGACACCGCCGCCACCGGGGTGCGGAGCTCATGGGAGGCATCGGCGACGAAACGCCGGAGGCGCTCCTCAGAGCGCCGCAGCTGCGCCTCGGTGGCATCCCGGTCGGCGAACGCCCGCTGGATCCGGCCGAGCATCACGTTCAGCACCCGGGCCAGCCTCCCCACCTCCGTACGTTGTTCCTCGCCGGGAACCCGACGGGTCAAGTCTCCTTCGGCGATGGCGGCGGCGGTCATCTCCACCTGGCGCAACGGCTTGAGCCCCACCCGCACCAGCCAGAGCCCGAGGAGGAGGGCGACAATGAGGGCGCCGCCGGTCACCGCCAGGTCGATCCACAACAGCTGCCGGAGGGTGTCGGCGGTGGTGTCGAGGGTCTGGCCGAGGACGAGCAGATCCCCATCGGAGGTCTTGGACACCAGCACCCGGAACTGAGGGCCGGATGACTGGCTGGAGGCAACGGTCAGGAACTCGGAGGAACCGGCGGCTCGACTGGAGAAGGAGGAGATCAGGTTGGCGGGCAACGACGGGGTGTACTGGTGACCCCCCGGCTCACTCGCCTTCTGCACCTGGGTGGTGACCCCGGTGGCGGTGATCCGCTCGACGAACAGTCCGGGGGCGAAACGGGGGGCGGTGCTGCCGTTGGGGGATTCCCCCCCCGCCGCCCCGGGGAGAGTGCCTCCCGGTGGCGGGCCGGGTGGATGGCCGTTCCCGCTGAAGGCGGCGTTGGTGGTCTGGAGGGTCTGGTCGACCCGGTTGTTCAGGAAGGACCCCAGTGAGGTGTACATGGTGATCCCGGCGATGATGAGCGCCACCAACGACACCACTCCCACCGCGGCCAGGAGCCGGGTCCGCAGCGACACCTACACTCCCGGATCCGGAGCCCGCAACGTATAGCCGACCAGACGGATGGTGTGGATGAGCGGCGGCCCGTGACGTTCCAGTTTCTTGCGCAGATAGCTCACGTAGGTCTCGACGACGTTGGCCTCGCCGCCGAAGTCGTAGTGCCACACGTGATCGAGGATCTGGGGCTTGGACAACACCTGGCGGGGGTTGAGCATGAAGAAGCGGAGGAGGTTGAACTCGGTGGCGGTCAGCTGGATGGGCACCCCGGCCCGGCGAATCTCGTGGGCGCTCTCGTCCATCTCGAGATCGGCGAACCTCAGGATCCCGTCGTCGGTGAGGTCGCCCTGGGTCCGGCGGAGGATGACCCGGACCCGGGCGATGATCTCCGCCAAGGCGAAGGGCTTGGTGACATAGTCGTCGCCCCCGACGGTCAGGCCGGCCAGCTTGTCGTCGAGGGAATCCTTGGCGGTCAGGAAGAGGATGGGGACGTGGACCCCGTCGGCCCGGAGCCGTCGGGTGACTTCGAGGCCATCGAGATCCGGCAGCATCACGTCGAGGACCATGAGGTCGGGCGGGTGCTCCTGGGCCGAGGTCAGCGCCGTCCGTCCGGTATAGGCCACCTCGACGTCGAAGCCCTCGTAGCGGAGGGAGGTGGAGACGGCGTCGGTGATGGACGGCTCGTCATCGACGACCAGGATTCTCGGTGATGGATCGGCCATGCGCACACACCTCCTTCGGCTCCAGGCTGAGCCACGGGGTTGACCGTTGGCTGTGGGCGAGCTTGGAGCCAGCTGTGAGTAGGTCCAGTATCCCGCAGTCCCGGCCCACTGTGCCCGACCAGGACGGATCCCGCCCGGTCGCAACGTGGGCGCTCACAACCCTTCGGGTCAGGCCCCGGCGGTGGCCACCTCCCGGGCCACGTCGCTCCAGCGCTCGAGAGTGGCGGGGTCGCTGGCCCACTGGGACGAGGCCGAGTAGCAGATGACGTGGCGGGCGATCCCGCCGTACCGATCGATCAGGGCCCGGCCCAGGTTGTCCCAGGGTGCGGTCACCGCGAACGCATCGACCATCTCATCGGTGACGACGGCCGCCATCCCGGCGAAATCACCGGCCCGCTGCAACTGGTTGAGCCGCGGGCCGACACCCTCCCAGCCGTGGGTGTCGAAGATGACCTCGTACCCGGGGGTGGACCCGTAGAAGGCGATCCGCATCCGGACCTCCTCCCGCTGGTCCGACAGCTCCTCTTCCCGGTCCCCGACGATGGTCATCACCGGACAGGCCAGGGCAACCTCGGCCGGATCCCGGCCGGCCCGGGCGGCGCCCTCGGCGATGGCCGGACGGACGACCTGGTCGAGGTAGCGCACGGTGTTGAGGGGATGGACGTGCATCCCCTCGGCCACCTCGCCGATCATCCGGCTCATCCAGGGGCTGACGCCGGCCAGGTAGATGGGGGGATCCGGATGGTCGATGGGACCCGGCGACCACATGTCCGGCAGGAGGGAGAACGAGTAGAAGTCCCCGTCGAACCGCAGCCGCTCCTCCCGACGGAAAGCTTGGAAGATCGCCCGGACCGCCGCCACGTATTCCTGGAGCCGGGGTCCCGGGTGATCGAAGGCGGCCGAATACCGGCGTTCGACATGGGCCCTCACCTGGGTACCCAGGCCGAGGGTGAATCGACCCCCGGTGGCCTGGGCCAGCATCCAGGCCGCCTGGGCGGAGACCATCGGGCTGCGGGCGAACGCGACCGCGATCCCGGTGCCGATGGCGAGACTCTCGGTGGCGAGGGCGGCGGCGGTGCAGAGGCTGTAGACGGGTTGGGCGCTCTCGGTGAGCCACAGACCGGCGAAGCCGGCCCGCTCCGCCTGTCGGGCGATGACCTGGATGTCCGATGGTGACGATCCGAGGCCGATCACGTCGAGTCGAAACGGTGGGCTCATCGGCGAAACGGTAGTTGAGCGATCCGGTTCCGTCCCCTTCCGTCGTCGGGGAACCGCAATCTGCGGGCATGGCTGCCAAACCGCGGGAGAAAAAAGCCATCGGTTTGCACGTAGCACTCATGGACCACGAACCGGCGATCTGGCGGCGGGTCCTGGTGCCCGGGGAGATCAAGCTGTCCCGGCTTCATGCCATTCTCCAAGCGGCGATGGGGTGGGAGGACTACCACCTCCATGGCTTTGAAATCGGCGGCCAGCGATTCGAGCCGCCCGATGAAGATGGCGACGGGGACGAGGAGGCGATTGACGAGGATAGCGTGGTCCTCTCGGAACTCGTCCAGGCTGGGACCCGATTCCTCTACGAGTACGACTTTGGCGACGGATGGAGCCACGAGGTCGTGGTGGAGTCATTCGAGGATGTTCCCGAAGCCTTGAAGCAGGCGGTCTGTCTCGAGGGCCGGGGGGCGTGCCCCCCGGAGGACTGCGGCGGAGTCTCCGGTTACGCGGAGTTCCTCCGAGCCGTCGGTGATCCTGGCCACCCCGGGCATCAGGACTCCCTCAGCTGGGCCGGAGGGACCTTCGATCCCGAGGCTTTCGGATTGGCGGTCACCAACGCCGCTCTCTAGCGGGTGCGTTGACTCGGCTTATCAGGTCACCAAAAGCTGAGCTCAGTCGCCATAGCCGTAGTCGGCGTCGTCGACCGGCTCCACTCGATCTTCGTCGGGAGTGATCGGTTCCACCCCCCCGTCGACCGGGAGCTCCTGTTCGAGCACGTCCGCCTCCGGCTTCTCGGGGTCGTGGGTGTGCTCCCAGGGGTCGCCCTCCTCCGGGAGCTGCTGCTCCTGGAGATCGGCGTCGGGTACCGCACTGTCCGGCGATTCCGGGCCTTTC
>DATARI010000149.1:0-21136 GCA_036264255.1 Acidimicrobiales bacterium
GATGTTGGGGGTGGTGTTGGCCAGGTTGTAGGCGTCGGCGGTGGCGTACTGGCCGAGGGCCACCGCCAGCGCGATCAGCCGGCCGACCCCGGTGATCCGGGAGAGGGTGGTCCCGATGGCCATCCCGACGGTGGCCCCGGCCAGGCCCCGGCTGTTCTCCGCCGGCAAACCGGGTCCCTCGGGGATGCCCCCGAGCTCGGTGTCGGTCACGACGGCTCCAAGCCGTCGGTCCTTCGCCGCTTCCGGCGGCGGAAGGTGGTCCGGGTCCACCAGGCGGCCAGCACCACCACCGCCCCGAGGGAGAGCACCACCCCGACGATCGAGGTGGCGGTGGAACGGACATTGATGACCCCGCTGGTGATGACCATGTCGCCGGCGGCATCCGAGTAGGTGATCTCCAACTTGAACTCGCCCGAGGTCCGGGCTTGGACGGGAATGGGGAAATTGTTGGTGGCCTTGGTCAGGGTGGTGTCCGGGATCGACACCCGCCGGGTGCCGTTGGCGAAGAGGAGCTCGTCACTGGTGATGGTGAGGGTGCCGGTGGCCGGATAGGGGGCGACCGAGGCGATGGACACCGGAATCTGCCCGTTGCGCGAGGTCAAGGTGATCGACTGGTCGCCGGACAGCGAGAACTGACCGAGTTGGGCGTTGACCGCCGCGCTGGCGTTGTGGAGGACCGACGACTGCTGCGACGGCTTCAGGGTCTCGGCTTCCGACGCCAGGATCAGGTCGCTGAGCTGGACCGGGAGGGTGGTAGCGAACGAGGAGGTGGGAACGATGGCCGAGGCCAGCCCGGCGACCCGGGTCCGCTGGTTGCGGATGGTCCCGGCCGGCAGCCCGCTGTTGGTGGAGGGGCCGGACGGGCCCGACGAGGTCAGCTTGCACCCGCCGTGGCAGGCGGCCGGGGTGGGGAGCGCCTGGAACAGGCCGGCGGTGGTGACCCCTTGGACGAACGGGTTGTTGGAAAGGTCGGTCAACAGGGTGGAGATCATGGCCGGGTTGGGGCTCGCCCCGGTCGGGGGCACCGCTACGACCGCCCGCGGACTCGAGAGGTTGGGGTACTCGAAATAGATCTGAGCCAACTCGCCGAGGAGTTGGGAGGCGGCCAGCACCGGATCTCCGGGGTGGGCGGTCATCCGGGAAGCCAGGTCGGCGTTGGAGGTGATGGCCAGAAACGAGGACCCGTGGGTCGAGTTGATGGTGAACGGTTCGGCCCCGGAACCATTGACCGGCGAAGAGGAGACGTCGGCGGGGGGCAGGATGACCTGGTTGAACCCGATGGTGGCCAGCTGGGCCAGGGTGTTGTCATCGAGCCCGTCGTTGGTGATCCAGGGGGCCGAACCGCCCGGCGGCGGTGGGGTGGTCGAATGGACGATCCCGAACTCCTTGGTGAGCAACTCGGAGCCCCGCCCGAGCTGGGCGACCAGTTCGGTGCCGAGTCCGGAATCGACCAGGGCCGAGGCGTCCACCGGGGTGTAGGGGGTCGGCGCGAACTGATGGGTGCCGGGGGTGTCCGACAGGGCGGCCAGCGCGTTGACGGCGGCGGGGCGGGTGCCGGGGGTCGCCGGGGTGGCGGTGGCGAGGTCCTGGAGGGTCTGGGCACTGGCGGCGACGGTGACCGGGACGGAGGTGTTGGGGTTACTGCTCATGGCCGCCACCAGTTGGTTGATGCCGGTGAGGGTGGCAGCGGTGGGTCGGCTCAAGCTGGTCGAGGGGTTGGCCAGCAGGGTGGAAGCCGAGGGCTGGGGCGCCGGGGTGGCGGTGGTGGACACCGGCAGGACCATGGCGAAGCGCAGCTTCTGGGTGGCCGGGGCGGTGACGTAGACCATGAAGGTGGTGAGCGAGGCGAGGGAGGCGCCGGAGTTGGTGTTCTCCAGCTGGAGCCGGACCGGGAAGACGCCCTCCGGGCAGGAGGAGCCCCCGGCGCGGATGGCGATGGTGGGGTTGGGGGTGCTGATGGTGCTGCTGGCCGAGGTCGAGGTGCTCACCCCGAAGGAGAGGTCGACGCCGGTGGCGTCGGGGTGGAGGGACGACCAGGGCAGCGGTGAGGTGGTCCGGGCGATCGGGGTACCGGTGGGGCTGGAGGCGGTGGCGGCCTGGTCGAAGCTCGACACCGAGGTGAGGCATCCGTAGACGGACACCGACAGCCCGAGGTCCGAGCTCGGCGGCGAGCCCGCCCCGGTTCGCAGCTTGACGTCGAAGGGTTGGTCCGGGGTCACCCAGGGCGTCTGGTAGTTGAGGATCAGCGATCCGGAGGAGGACGGGGACCCCGCCGCCGAGGAGGCACCGGCCGCCGCCGCCGCCGTGGAGGCACCGATGGACAACGCCGGTCGGGTGGGTGTCGAGGCCCCTGCGGTTCCGCCGAAGGTGAACGGCTCGACGGCAGTGACGCTCACCGCCAACGTCAACACCAGAGCCAGGAGGAGGGGAAGGGAACGGGCACGACACCGTCCCACCCCGGTGACCGGGGCGGGCCCGCCCCCGGTTGGCCCGAAGCCTCCGGGGCGGTTGCCACGTGGGCACAGACTGCCTGGTTCCCGGCTCACCTCGCACGGCAGCCTACGCCAGGGCAACTACCCTCGGCGGCGTGTTCCCTGAGCGACTGAGGCCACTGGTGGAGGCGACCGCCGAGTTGGCGGAGCGGTTCCGAGCCGCCAATCACACCCTCTACCTGGTAGGGGGCTCGGTGCGCGACGCCATCATGGCCGGGGACACTCCCCCCGCCTTACAAGGGGATGGCGATCTCGACTTCACCACCGACGCCCGGCCCGACGACATCGAACAGATCGTCTCCGGCTGGGCTGACGCGGTGTGGACCCAAGGGAAGCGCTTCGGCACCATCGGCTTCCGGAAGGATGGGCAGCGCTATGAGGTCACCACCCATCGGGCCGAGGCCTACCAGCCAGACTCCCGCAAGCCGGAGGTGGCCTTCGGGGATCGGATCGAGGACGACCTGTCCCGGCGCGACTTCACCGTCAACGCCATGGCCCTGCGGCTTCCGGATCTGGAGCTGATCGACCCCTTCGACGGCCTGGCCGATCTGGCCGTCCACCGGCTGCGCACCCCCCTCGACCCCGACGTCTCCTTCGCCGACGATCCGTTGCGGATGCTGCGGGCCGCCCGGTTCATCGCCAAGCTCGACCTGGAGCCCGACCCGGCGCTGGTGGAGGCGGTCAAGTCCGGGCACCACCGCTTGTCCATCGTGTCGGCGGAGCGGATCCGGGACGAGCTGGACAAGATGATGATGGTCCCGGTGCCGTCGACCGCGCTGTGGTTCGTGGTCCGGACCGGGCTGGCCGACGAGTTCCTCCCCGAGCTCCCCGGTCTCGCCCTCGAGCAGGACCCGATCCAGCGCCACAAGGACGTTCTCGCCCACACCCTGGCGGTGGTGGACAAGACGGCGGCGATGGACCGGGACGAGCCGGACCGGCTGCTGCGGCTGGCCGCCCTGTTCCACGATGTGGGCAAGCCGAAGACCCGGGCCTTCGTGGACGGGGGGGTCACCTTCCATCACCACGAAGTGGTCGGCGCCCGGATGACCCGCCAGCGGATGACCGCCCTCAAGTACCCGAAGGACGACATCGAGGTGGTGACCGAGCTGGTCAACCTCCACCTCCGCTTCCATACCTACAGCCTGGGGTGGACCGACCGGGCGGTGCGCCGTTACGTGCGGGACGCCGGGCCCCTGCTCGATCAGCTCAACGTGCTGACCCGCTGTGACTGCACCACCCGGAACGAGGCGAAGGCCAAGGCGTTGGGCCGGCGGATGGACGAGCTGGAGGCCCGCATCGCCGAGCTGCGCCAGCAGGAGGAGCTCGACGCCATCCGCCCCGACCTGGACGGCGATCAGATCATGGAACAGCTCGGGCTCCGGCCCGGGCGCGAAGTCGGCCGGGCGCTGGCCTTCCTGTTGGAGCTCCGGATGGAGGAGGGACCGCTGGGGGAGGAGGAGGCGCGGAAGCGCCTGGCTGCCTGGTGGGACGAGGAGTCGAGGGCCGGAGCCGGCTGAAGCCGCTCAGCCCGGGAGATCAGTCCTCGGGCCACACCTGCCCGACCTCACCGGCCGCGAACGACTCGACCATCTCGTGGGCCTCGTCGTCGTGGTACTGCACCGGCGGCGACTTCATGAAGTAGGCCGAAGGTCCGAGCAGCGGCCCGCCGATGCCCCGGTCGAGAGCGAGCTTGGCGCAGCGGACGGCGTCGATGATCACGCCGGCGGAGTTGGGGGAGTCCCAGACCTCGAGCTTGAGCTCGAGGTTGAGCGGAACGTCACCGAAGTTGCGACCCTCCATCCGGATGTAGGCCCATTTGCGGTCGTTGAGCCACGGGACATGGTCCGACGGACCGATATGGACGTCGTCCTCGCCCAACACGCTGTCCTCGATCTGGCTGGTGACGGCCTGGGTCTTCGACACCTTCTTCGACTCCAGCCGGCTGCGCT
Organism: Acidimicrobiales bacterium; assembly: GCA_036264255.1. GTDB lineage: Bacteria > Actinomycetota > Acidimicrobiia > Acidimicrobiales > RAAP-2 > DASZIT01. The sequence continues at coordinate 4,442 of DATARI010000149.1, forward strand.
CCAGCATGTTCTTGAAGTCCATGTTGCCGCCCACGTTGAGCTGGTAGGTGTGGTCGAGGGCCAGACCCCGGTCCTCGAACAGGCGGGTGAGGATGCGGTGGACGATGGTGGAGCCAACCTGGCTCTTGATGTCGTCGCCGACGATGGGGAGCCCGGCGTCGCGGAACTTGCGGGCCCACACCGGGTCGGAGGCGATGAACACCGGGATGGCGTTGACGAAGCCGACCCCGGCCTGCAGGCAGGCATCGGCGTAGAAGCGCTGGGCCTCCTCCGACCCGACCGGAAGGTAGCTGACCAGCACGTCGGTCCGGGAGTCCTTCAGCACCGCCACCACGTCGACCGGTTCGATCGGCGACTCCTCCACCGTCTCCCGGTAGTACTTGCCGAAGCCGTCGAGGGTCGGCCCCCGCTGGACGGTGACGCCCAGCTCGCCGACCGGCGCGAAGCGAATGGTGTTGTTCTGGCCGCCGAAGATGGCCTTGCCCAGGTCGGTGCCGACCTTGGCGGCATCGGCGTCGAAGGCGGCCACGAACTCGAGGTCACGGACGTGGTACCCGCCGAGCTCGACGTGCATGAGGCCGGGAACCGTCTCCGACGGGTCCGCGTCCTTGTAGTACTCGACGCCCTGGATGAGTGAGCTGGCGCAGTTGCCCACGCCGGCGATCGCCACTCGGATGGTGCTCATAATTCGGTTCCCTTCACTGCTGCGGAGCCGGTCCCGACGGTGCGGGAGGTGCGGCTGTCGGTTCGAGGTGCTGCTTGCTTCAATTTCTCGGACTCGATGAGACTGTCGAGCCAGGAAATGTCGTGTTGCGTCGCCTCGGTGGTGTGCTCCACCAGAGAGCGGGTGTAGCTGTCAAAGTCATTGCCGGCGGCGGCGCGAGCCTGGTCGGCGGCGAGCCGGCGGATGAGCTGGTCCCGGCGGCGCTCGAGCAAACCCAGCCGGGCCTGCGGGGCCAGGTGGCGGGCGAAGGCGAGCCGGAGGCCGAAGCTGCGAGCCTCGTCGGTGCCGACCGGCTCCTCGCCGGCCAGCAGCTCTTCGAAGACCCGACGGCCGGTGTCGGTGATCCGGTAGACCTTGCGGGACCGTTTGGTGCCCCGGGTGGTGCTCCGGGCCGCACCCGCCCGGCGGGACCGGAGGGCGGCCCGTTCGCCCCCGAGGGAGCCGGTGAGCGGAATCGGGGCCGCCGGCGGAGCGGCGGGGGACGACTCGGTGCCGATCACCGCCCCCGACAGCTCGAGGCGGGAAAGGGCGGGGTACAGCGAACCGAAGGAGATGTTGGCGAATAGCCCGAGCTCGTCCCGGAGGCGTTTGCGGATCTCGTAGCCGTGGAACTCGTGCTCGGAAAGGAGACCGAGAATTGCCAGGTCAAGCACCTTAAAGCCCCCGAACGGGCAAGCCGGCAGCCGCCGGCTTCCACTGGGTGGGGGTCGAGGTCATTCCGACACGATATATCAATCCGATATATCAACGCAACACATGGGCCACGGTAGCCCGATTCCGGAGCGGTGAGGGACTGGAGGCCCGCCGGTCGGGGGAGCCCGGATGTCCCGGTTTGCGCTAGTCGGCGACCGGTGGCGACGCCAGCGCGGCGACCGGGACGGCCAGGGTGGGAACCCGGCTCCGGCGCCGCCCCCGCCGGCGAAGCGAAACGCGGTTCCCTGGTGTCACCCCCAATTGACGGAATGCCCGCACCTTGACGCGGGCGAAGCGTTACCCTGAGATGCGTGAGCTTTCGACAAGGAGGGCTCGGTGGTGTCCAGACATCCCCGACCGGAGGACAGGTTGAATACCGCCTCGCCCGGAACTCCGTCGTCAGCGAGTACCGCAAGAGCCGGCTCTCCAAGCTCGACGTCTGTGACGCCCACCCCGAACTGCTGAGGGCGGCCCAACACCTGGGGGTGCCGACGGGCGACGAATGCCCGATCTGCGAGGAAGCCGAACTGGTCGACGTCACCTTCGTCTTCGGCTCCCGGCTTCCCCCCGGCGGCCGCTGCGTCGCCTCCCGGGCCGAGCTCACCCGCTACTGGCGCCGGAAGGATCCGGTCGCCTGTTACGTGATCGAAGTCTGCAATGGCTGCCGTTGGAATCACCTGGTCCGGATGTACCCGGCCGGTGCCGGGGTGAAGGCGGCGGCCCGCCCTCCGCTCGGCGCCCGGGCGGCCGCCCCCCGCGGTTGACCCCGGGCACCGATTCCCTTCCGGCCCCCGGGAGATCAGCCAAGAAGTAGCCTGAGAGGGCAGCACTTCTGCGGCACCTTCCCGGTGTCGACCATGCCGCCGGCAGCCTCCGGGCGCTGGACGGCCGATCAGGAGGAACACGACCCATGCCTGGTACCCCGACGGCACCCGTCACCGTCCCCACCGTGCGCGCCTCCAAGCGCCGGGACGGGCATCAACCCCTGGTGATGGTCACCGCCTACGACGCCCCCGGGGCCCGAATCGCCGATGCCGCCGGGGTGGACATCATCCTGGTCGGCGACTCGTTGGCCAACAACGTCCTCGGCTACGAGGACACCCTCCAGGTCACCGTCGAGGACATGGTCCACCACACCGCGGCGGTGGCCCGGGCCAAGCCGAGAGCCCTGGTGGTCGGGGACCTCCCCTGGTTGAGCTACCACCTCGATCCCGCCGACACGGTGCGGAACGCCGCCGCCCTCATCCGGGCCGGGGCCGGGTCGGTGAAGCTGGAGGGGGGGCGAAAGCGGGTCCCGATGATCGAGGCGCTGGTGTCGGCCGAGATCCCGGTGATGGGCCACCTCGGCCTCACCCCCCAGTCGGTGCACACCATGGGCGGTTACCGGGTCCAGGGGAAGGGGGATGCCGCCGCCGACGCCCTGGCTGCCGACGCCAAGGCGATCGCCGCCGCCGGCTGTTTCGCCGTCGTCCTGGAGGGGGTGCCGGAAGGTCTGGGGGCGGCCATCACCCAGCAGCTGGACATCCCGACCATCGGGATCGGGGCCGGTCCCGGCTGCGACGGGCAGGTCCTGGTCTTCCATGACCTGCTGGGCCTCAACGCCACCACTCCCAAGTTCGTCCGCCGCTACGCGGAGTTGGCCGAGGTGGCGACCGACGCCATCGCCGCCTACGCCGCCGACGTCCGATCCGGGGCGTTCCCCTCCGATGCGGAGGTGTACCACTAGTCACCGGCTAGAGTGTCCCAGTCGTTCCGGCCGCGTCTATCCGCGTGGCCTCCAGTTCCGACCTGCCCCCATCGAGGGGGCTCGGGTGTTCCATCACCCGATCCAGAGGGAGGTGAGCCGCCGATGCGGCCATACGAAGCAATGATTATTTTTGATGCCGCGGCCGATGAAGCCTCGGTCAACGGAGCCCTCGAGCGGGCCCTCGATGCCCTGAAGGCCAAGGACGGCAAGCCGGGCCGGGTCGAGCGGTGGGGGAAGCGCACCTTCGCCTACGAGGTCGATCACAAGCGTGAGGGCTACTACGTGGTCGTGGAGCTGACCGCCGAGCCACCGGCAGTGGCGGACATGGAACGGGTCCTGGTCCTGGCCGACGAGGTCATCCGCCACAAGGTCATGCGGCTGCCGGACAAGGTGGCCGGGCGCCGGGCCGAACGAGCGGCGGTCGCCGCCGGAACCGCCAAGGAGGGCTGACCCATGGCCAACGGAAACACTGTGTCACTGGTGGGAAACATCACCCGCGATCCCGAGCTCCGGTTCACCAACACCGGGCAGGCCACCGCCAGCTTCGGCTTGGCGGTCAACCGCCGTTGGCAGAACCGCCAGACCCAGGAGTGGGAAGAGGCCACATCGTTCTTCGACGTGGTGTGCTGGCGGGAGATGGCGGAGAACGTTGCCGAGAGCCTCACCCGCGGCTCCCGGGTCATCGTCACCGGGCGGCTCGAGCAGCGCAGCTGGGAGACCCCCGACGGCGACAAGCGGTCCAAGGTGGAGGTGGTGGCCGATGAGATCGGCCCCAGCATCCGGTGGGCGACCGCCCAGATCACCAAGAACGAACGCCGCGGCCCAAGCCAGGGCGGTGGCGGCGCACCCGAGGGTGGAGGCGGACGAGCTCCGGCCCCATCGGGTGGCAACGCCGGCGATGCCGGCGGGTACGGATACAGCGAGGAGCCCTTCTAGTCATGCCCCGTAACAACGATCGTGGATCCAGTAGCAACAGCAATACCCGCCGTGCCCCCAAGGACACCGGGCGCCGCATCAAGAAGAAGCCGTGTGCGATCTGCAAGGACCGCATCGAGTGGGTTGACTACAAAGACGTCAACATGCTCCGCAAGTACATGAGCGACCGGGGCAAGATCCGGGCCCGCCGGGTGTCGGGCAACTGCGCCCAGCACCAGCGGGACATCGCCATGGCCATCAAGACGGCGCGTGAACTGGTCCTGTTGCCGTACACCCAGCGGACCACCACCGAGCGCCCGGGTGGCCGGGGCGGCCGGGGCGGTCGGGACCGGGAGGGCGGTGGCTTCGGCGGCGGCCAGGGCCGCGGTCGTCGCTCCGATGCCGACGACACCCAGGGGACCTTGGCGGCGGTGGCCAACATCACCGACGAGGTTGCCTTCGGAGAGCAGAGCGAGCCGGCTCCGGCTCCGGCGGCGGCCGAAGAGAGCTCCAGCAACGGAGCGTCGGCCCCGGTGGCCGAGCCCGTCGCCGTGGACGGGGAGGGCTGAGATGGCTGCTGACGTGAAGGTCCTACTGCGAAGCGACGTCGACGGGGTGGGCAAGCGCGGCGACATCATCGACGTGTCGGGTGGATTCGCCCGCAACCACCTGCTCCCCTCCGGCAAGGCCATCGTTGCCTCGGCCGGTACCGAGGGCCAGGCGGCCGCCATGCGCAAGTCGCGCGATCTGCGCGACGCCCGGGACCGCGAGTCCTCCGAGACCGTCGCCCGCACCCTGGTCGGCAACACCGTGGCCCTGCCGGCGAGGGCCGGGCCCGGCGGCAAGCTGTTCGGTTCGGTGTCGACTGCTGACATCGTGAAGGCCGTCGAAGCGCAGACCGGCGCGGTGGTGGATCGCAAGAGCCTGGTGCTCACCGAGCCGATCAAGACGGTCGGGGTGCACAACGTCCGGGTGGAACTGCTCGGCGGCGTGGTGTTCGAGCTGACCCTCGACGTCGGCACCGCCGACGCCTGATCCCGACGGCGGGGCTCTCCCGTCGTCGGTTCGCAACCGCAACGGGGATCCCTCGGCCGGCGTGCCGGCATCGTTAGGATTTCGGTGTGGAGGTGTCGCTCGTAGTGATGCCGGTCGGATTCCCACCTCCCGTTCGGCGCGGTCGTTGGCGGTCGGCGGACGGCCGTCTCCGACCCGGTGTCACACCCCCCCGGGATCATGGGCCGATGAGCAAAAGATGTCCCCATCCACAGGCAGCTGTCCACCGGCCGTCCACAGTCACCACGGCTGATATCCGCAAGAAGACGCTCTTAACGTCCACAGGGCAAACCAGTCAGGGTTAGAGAGCCATGGTTCAAGCCTTCGACGACATCCGCCCCCGTGGGCTCATCTCCGCTCCGAGCAGCCGAGGGGGCCCGGCTGGTCGCATCCCACCCCACAACCTCGAAGCCGAGGAGTCGCTGCTCGGCGCCATGCTGTTGTCGAGAGACGCCATCTCCTCGGCCATGGAGTTCTGCAATCCGGAGGATTTCTACAAGCACTCCCATGGCCACATCTTCTCGGCCATCACCTCTCTCTACAGCCAGGGGGAGCCGGCCGACTGGGTGACCGTCACCGAGGAGCTCCGTCGCCGCGGACTGCTCGAGAGCATCGGCGACCCGTCGGTGTTCGTGTCGCTGCAGGCCAACACCCCGTCGATCGGCAACGCCGAGCACTACGCCAAGATCATCGAGGAGCACGCGCTCCTCCGTCGGCTGGTGTCGGTGGCCGGGGAGATCACCGAGCTGGGGTACAGCCTCCCCGAGGACGTCTCCGACGTACTGGACAAGGCCGAGAGCCTGGTCTTCGACGTGGCCCAGCGCCGGGTGGTGGACTCGATGACGCCCCTCAAGGATCTTCTCGGGCAGAGCCTCGACCACCTGGAGGTGTTGTTCAGTCGGGGGGAGGCCATCACCGGCCTGGCCACCGGCTACACCGACCTGGACGAGCAGTTGGCGGGGTTGCAGCCGTCCAACCTCATCGTGGTGGGAGCCCGACCGGCCATGGGGAAGACCAGCTTCGCGTTGGGCATGGTGGCCAACGCCGGCATCAAGCTCAACAAGCCGGTGCTCCTCTTCTCGCTGGAGATGAGCCACATGGAGCTGACCCAACGCCTGCTCTGCTCCGAAGCCAAGGTCGACGCCTCCCGGATGCGGACGGGCAAGCTCCACGACGCCGACTGGACGAAGATCGGCAACGCCATCAGCCGTATGAGCGAGGCGCCGATCTTCATCGACGACAACCCGAACCTGACGGTCATGGACATCCGGGCCCGGGCCCGGCGGCTCAAGAGCCGGGAGGGGCTCGGCTTGGTGGTCGTCGATTATCTCCAACTGATGACCGGTCGGCACGGGGCGGAGAACCGCCAGGTCGAAGTGTCGGAGATCAGCCGGGGTTTGAAGATCCTGGCCCGCGAGCTCGAGGTGCCGGTGGTCGCCCTCTCCCAGTTGTCCCGGAACCTCGAAGCCCGTCAGGACAAGCGCCCGATGCTGGCCGATCTCCGGGAGTCGGGATCGATCGAGCAGGACTCCGACGTGGTGCTGTTCCTCTACCGTGACGAGATCTACAACCCGGACTCGAACGAGAACCAGGGGATGGCGGAGATCATCGTGGCCAAGCACCGGAACGGGCCGACCGGGATGACCCGGCTGGCTTTCATCGGCCAGTACGCCCGGTTCGACAACATGGCCCGGATCTGATCCGGGCAGGTCGGGTCCGTCGCGGCCGTCAGGCCCCGAGGGGAGTCAGAGCCTCGAGCGCCCGCCCGGTGAGCCAGGCCAGCTCAGCAGCCAGGGCCTGGGCTCCGTCGAGGTCGCCAGTTGATCCGAGTTGCTCGATGGTGGCGGCGATCGCCGCCAGCCGGGTGGCCCCCACGCTGGCACTGCTGCCCTTGAAGGCATGGGAGGCCCGACGGAGGGCTTCGGGGTCGTGGTCGGCCAGAGCCTGATCGAAGGCGGAGCGATACCCGCCGACCTCATCCCGGAACAACGCCACCAGTTCGTCCAGCAGGGAGGACCCGCCGAGGTCGCGCAAGCCGGCGATGACGGTCTGATCCAGGTCGGGCCGCGGGTCGTCCGACGGATCGTCCTCGGCGGGGACCGGCTCGACCGGAGACGGGTTGCCGATCGGCGCCCATCTCCCGACGACGGCGGCCAGTTCCTCGACCTTCATCGGCTTGGCCAGGTAGCCGTCCATGCCGGCGGCGAGGGCCCGCTCCTCGTCCCCGCCCATGGCGCCCGCCGTCAAGGCGATGATCGGTAGGCGGGTACCCCCGGCTTCTCGCCGGCGGATCTCCGCGGTGGCGGTGTAACCGTCCATCTCCGGCATCTGGCAGTCCATCAGCACCACCGCGTACGACTGCCGCTCGACGGCCTCGAGGGCCTCGACCCCATTGCCGGCCACGTCCACCCGGTAGCCCAGCTTCTCCAGGTTCCGGGCCGCGACTTTCTGGCTCACGGGATTGTCCTCCACCACCAGAAGGAGCGGGTGGTGCTGGGTCCCTTCGACCTCGGCGATGCTGCGGGCGGTCAGCACTTTTCGTGGCGTCAGGGTCGGGGGCATGCCCATCGCCGTGGTCAGCGCGCCGTGGAGCGCGGACTGGCGGATCGGCTTGGTCAAGAACGCGTCGATGTCGGCATCCCGGACCTTCTGGGCGTGGTCGGCGCGCCCCGAGGAGGTGAGGAGCACCAGCCGGGGGTCGTGCAGCGAAGCATCGGCGCGGATGGCCCGGGCGAGGGCCAGGCCGTCCATGCCCTCCATGTGGTAGTCCAAGACCACCAAGGCGAAGGGGTTCCCCCGCTCGGCGGCGTTCCGCAATTCGACCAGGGCCTCGGCCCCGCTCTCGACGGTGGTCGGGAGCATGCCCCAACCCCGCAGGGTCTGCTTCAAGATGGTGCGGTTGGTGTCATTGTCGTCCACCGCCAGTACCCGCATTCCCTTCAGATCGGGATGACCCAGAACCAGGCGGGGACCGGGGGAGGCGGCCGGCAGAGGGAGGGTGAACCAGAACGTCGAGCCTCGCCCGGACTGGCTCTCCACGCCGATCTGTCCGCCCATGAGTCCGACCAGTTGACGACAGATGGCCAGGCCCAGGCCAGTGCCGCCGAATTTCCGGGAGGTGGACGCGTCGACCTGGGAGAAGCTCTGGAACAGCCGGGCCTGGTCCTCGGCGCTCAGGCCCAAGCCGGTATCGGTGACCTCGAAGCGGACCATGTGGGGCTCGGGATTGCGGGGGTCGAGATGGGCGCGGACCACCACCTCGCCCGTCTTGGTGAACTTCACCGCGTTGCTGACCAGGTTGAGGAGAATCTGGCGCAGCCGTCCGGGGTCACCCGAAACATCGAGGGGAACGTCGGGGTCGATCAGGGTGGCCAACTCGAGTCCTTTGCTGTGCGCCTGGTCGGCCAACAGGTCGGCTCCCTCTTCCACCACGGTCCGGAGTTCGAAGTCGAGGGTCTCGATCTGCATCCTTCCCGCCTCGATCTTGGAGAAGTCGAGGATGTCGTTGATGACGGTGAGCAACGCCTCACCCGACGTCCGGGCGGTTTCGGCATACTCCCGCTGCTCGAGGCTGAGGCCGGTGTCGAGCAGGAGGCCGGTCATGCCAATGACGCCGTTGAGGGGGGTACGGATCTCGTGGCTCATGTTGGCCAGGAATTCGGACTTGATCCGGGCCGCTTCCACCGCCGCCCGGCGGGCGGCGACCAGGTCCGCCTCCATGGCCTTCCGCTCGGTCACGTCGGTCAGGTAGGCCAGCATGGCGGGGAGGTCTTCCGACTCCGCCGGCTCGCTGTAAAGGGTGGCGTGCACCCAACGGTAGTCACCGCTCTGGTGCCGAAGCCGGAATTCGAGACTGGCCCCGTCGTCGCGGATGGCGGCCAGGAAGCTTTCGTCCAGCCTCAGGCGGTCGTCGGGGTGGACCAGCAACAGGAAGTTCGGATCGGCAAGGATCTGATCGGGGGTGTAGCCGAAGATTCGTTCGGCGTTGGCGCTGACGTAGAACGCCCGCAAGTCGTCGGTCCCCTCCTGCACCGCCGCAACCCGGAGCACGACCACGGGGCTGGCGGTGATCAGGTGGTCGAGAAAGTCCTGGGCGTCCCGCAGGCCCCGGCTCTTCTCCGACAGCAACACGCTGGCGTTCCCGAGCGCCGCACTCAGTCGTCCCACCTCGTCCCGTCCAGCCGGCAGATCGGTGAGAGGGACCTCGTCCTGGAGCTGATCGGCATTGTCCTGAAGGCGCTTCACCCGCCGAGCGACAGAGATGCCGAACAGCAGGGAGACGATGACCCCGCCGGCCAGGCCGAGGCCGATCACGACCGCGATGGCGACGTTGAACCAGGTGGTGAGCCGGTTGTGGTCGGCGGTCCGGGCCGCCTGCAGCCCGGCTTCGACGCGGTCCATCTGGGTCAGCTCGGCTCGCACCGCGTCCATGGAGAGCTTGCTCTGGGCCAGGAGACTGAGCTCGCTGGAGGCAGGCACGTCGGCGGCGGTCAGGAGCGCTTGGAGGTGGGTCAGGCGGTCGGCAGCCAACGCCTTCACCTTCTGGGCCCGATCCTTTTCAGCGGGATCGCTCCCCACCAGCCCGATCAACCGGTTGATGTCCTGGTTGGTGCTGGTCTGAGCCTCTTCAAAAGGCTCGAGGAAGGTGGTTTGGCGGGTGAGGAGGTAGCCTCTCACTCCGGTTTCGGCATTGACGAGATCGACGGTGACGTTCTGGAGGGCCAGGCGCACCGCGTCGCTATGGGCCACCCGCTGGGCGGCCTGCTGGTCTTGCTGCTGGAATCCGGCGAACACTGCCCCGGCCAGGGCCAGTGCCACCAGAGGGACGGCGACGACGGCCAGGCCCTTGGTCCGGAGTCTCCAATTCTCCCACCGTCGCAGGATTCGACCTCGTAGTTGGGTCATGCTCTGGGGTCCCTCTTCTTGGGCGCGCTCAATTCGATCGAGCCGCCACCAAGAACTACATCGGTACTTCCGGGCCATTCAATGAGGTAAACCCGCAATCCAGTCGCCACCACGTCCCCCCGGGGAGGCCGCAGCGGCACCACCAGCCGGCTCCGCGGTTATCGGACGCCCGGCGCCGCTTGACTAATCCGGGTTCCCGGCGGTGGCGGTGAAGCTGACCATGGGTGGCGCGTTCAGGTAGTCGTCCCAGAAACCGGGGGCGAAGGCGGCCAATCCTTCCGCCGACACCCCGGGCATCACCCAGTCGAAGGAGGAGAAGCCGGCGGCGGCGAACTCCTCCCGGTAGATCTCGGTGGGCATGTAGTAGTTGTCGAGGTCGAACGGGGTGCCGTCGGGATTGTAGAAGCGGTAGGTGATGGTGCTGCCTTCGGTGGGGTGGGTGTCCCCGATCTTCACAAAGCCATAGGGCCGGTACCGGCTGAAGAGGTCGGGTGGATTCTCGGGATAGTCGTTGCACCCGACCACCAGGCCGCCGGGCCGGACCAGACGGTGGACGCTCCCGATCAACGAGCGCAGCTGGGCGCGACTGGCGGCGTAGTTGAACAAGAAGGAACAAAAGGCGATGTCGAATCGCTCCTCCAGATCGACCGCCGCCACGTCGGCCAAGACGTATTCGACCCCCAGAGGGGCGGCGGACTCCGCCCGCTCGGCCAAGGAGATCATCTCCGGGGAGATGTCCACCCCGACCACCCGTGCCGCCCCCTGCCGCCTGAGCTTGCGGGAGTAGATGCCATCGCCGCAGGCCAGGTCTACGACCGAGAGCCCCCTGAGGTCGGGAAGGAGCCCGAACGTGGTGTGCGCCTCGACGTGGAGGCGGAACGGGAGGAGCTTCGACTCCTGGTACTCGGGGCCGATCCGGTCGTATTCATCGGCCACGTGGTCGAAGTCGGTCACTGCGGCCACGGTAGTGCCCGCCGAGAGGGGGCGACGTTCATGCGATCCGACATCGGCCACCCGAGCGGACTCCAGCCGACTGCCGTCCGCCACAACTCCTAGGGGATCGGCGGGGCCTCCAGCCGCCGGGCAAAGGCGCTGATGTGGTGGCGCCCCACATCCCCTACCCGGATGTTGGCGAACCACGGTTCGGCCGGAAGGGTGTCCGACACCGGGAAGACCTCGGTGATGCTGCCCCGAGCCAGTTGCTCGGAGCAGACGAACGTCGGAAGCAGGCTGATCCCGTGACCGCGCTCGACCGCGCCCACCACCGCCCGCAGATCCGGGGCGACCAGACGCAGGTCGGCGGCGAACGGGCGGCCCAGACCCGACAGCCAGAACCGGCGGGTCATGGGGAGCTCCTCGCTGTAGGCCACCCACGGCTTCCCGACCAACCACCGCGCCAACCCTGCCATCGAGGTCAGTGGCGGGTCGGGCATCATCGGGGGAGGCGCCACCAGTACGAAGTGCTTGGTGTCGATGGGCGTCGAGGCGATCGATCGGCGCGCCGGGGTGGTGCTGGTCACCGCCACATCGAGTTCGCCACCTTCGAGCAAGGCGATGAGCTCGTCGTCAGCCCCGAAGGTGGCGGCGATGGTCGGTCCTGACGGGTCGAACCGGGGGACCACCTCGAACGAGAAGTACTCGGCCGAGGACCCGAACCGGATGGTCGGCGGGGGAGTGGCGCCGACCCCACCGTCGAGCTTCACCAGCAACGGCTCGAGCCGGTCGAGCTGCTCGGCGACCTGGAGGTACAACTCGCGACCCCGGCGGGTCGGCTCCACCCCGCCGGCGGTCCGGATGAACAGAGGCGCGCCGGCCCGGCGCTCCAGTCCCGCCAACTGTTGGCTGGCCGCCGGTTGGGAGAGTCCCCGCCGAGCGGCCCCGGCGGTCACCGAGCTGGAGCGGTAGATGGCGACAAAGGTGCGGAGCCACTCCGACGCTGCCATTGGCTCAGCTTATATCTGGGTTCCACAATGCTTCTTTGCTAATGGGGAACGTGCCGCCCACACTGGGGGAATGTCAAACATCCCCTACACCCACGGCCATCACGACAGCGTGCTGCGTTCGCACCGGTGGCGGACCGCCGAGAATTCGGCCGGTTACCTGCTTCCCCATCTCACCCCGGGGATGTCCCTGCTCGATGTGGGGTGCGGCCCCGGGACCATCACCGTGGATCTGGCCACCCGGCTGGCCCCCGGCCGGGTGGTGGGCCTGGATGCCTCCGCCGAGGTCATCGACGAGGCCCGGAGGACCGCCCTCGACGGGCCCGCCGGCCTGTCCTTCCAAGTCGGCGACCTCTTCCATCTGGACTATGACGACGGGGCCTTTGATGTCGTCCACGCCCACCAGGTGCTCCAGCACGTAGGCGACCCGGTGGCCGCCCTGGTGGAGATGAAGCGGGTGTGCCGGCCGGGAGGACTGGTGGCCGCCCGCGACGGTGACTACCCGGCCATGATCTTCTATCCCGCCTATCCGGAAGTAGAGCGGAGTCTCGGTGCCTACCGGGCCGCCGCGCTGGCCAACGGCGCCCAGTGTGATGCCGGCCGGAAGGTCTTCTCCTGGGCCAACCAGGCCGGCTTCACTTCGGTGGTCCCTTCCGCCTCGACGTGGTGTTTCGCCACGCCCGAGGACCGGGCCTGGTGGGGAGACCTCTGGGCCGACCGGTTCACCCAGTCCTCGCTGGCCGAGCAGTTGCTGGCCCGGGAGATCGCCACCGAAGCCGACCTCGCCGGTTTCGCCCGGGGCTGGCGGGACTGGGCGGGCGAGCCCGATGGGTGGTTCGCCATCCTCCACGGCGAGGTCATCTGCACCGCCTGATCGAAGTCGGTCAGCGGTCGGGGCCGGCGACCAACTCAGGAGAGGCCGCGCTGGGCCCCGGCCAGGAACCGGTCGGGGGACTCGACCATCGGGAAGTGGCCGACCCCGTCGAGGATTTCGGCGGTGATGTCCGGCCGCGCCTCCCGGAGGTGGTCGACCATCGCCACCACCGCGATGGGGTCGTCGGCCCCCCACACCACGTGCAGCGGCGACGGGTGGTCCTCGATGGCGCCGGTGAACCGTGACTCGCTCCGCCGCCGCTCCTCGATATAGCGGATGGTCCGGGGGAGGAGCGAGAGGCCGTCGGACCGGGCGGCGAGCTCGGCGGCCCCCTCCAGCTCTTCGGCACTCACCGTGGACGACGGGCTGAGGGTGGCGGCCAGACCCCCGGCCAGGGTGTGGGTGTCCATCGGGGCGTCGTCACCCAGCCGCTGGTCCGGCAGGCTCAACAGCAGTTCCTGGCCGGCGCTGAGATGGGCCATCTGGATGTAGATGCTGCCGTTGGTGAGGACCCGGTGGACGATCTCCACCGGCCACCGTCCCTCCTCCTGGCGGGCCAGCAGCTCGCCCCCCACGGTGTCCCCGAAATCATGGGTGAGGAGGGATATCCGGTCGAGCCCCAGCCGGTCGGTGAGGGCCACCACCACGTCGGCCTGGATGTCGACGGTGTAGGCGAGGTCGGGCTTGGCCGACAGCCCGTAGCCGACCATGTCGAAGAGGACCACCCTCCGGTCCCGGGCCAGCTGGTCGATCACCAGGTGGAAGTCGAACGAGGAAGTCGGGAAGCCGTGGATGACCAGCAATGGCTCCCGTTCCCCGGCACCGGCTTCGTCGATGTCGACCACGAAGACCTCGTAGCCGGCCAGCGGGATGCGGCCGCCCCGGGCTTCCCACTCGTCGGTGGCGGCGGTCAACCGATCAGCCGTTCGCGGAAGAACGCCAGCACCTGGTCGAGGGCGGCCCGGGTCGGGGTGCCCTCCCGGTCGTCGAGGTCCTCGGTGAGGACGGAGTGGGCCATCGACTTGTGCCCGTGGGGATTCCCGCGGGAGGAGTCGATCTCCACCGCGATGAAGCCGTCGCCGAGCACCTCCCGGAGGTGCTCGAACCGCTCGGGAGGACTGGCCCGGTCGCCGGTGAACCGCAGGCCGAGGACACAGGTCCCGGCCGCCACCCGTTGCTGGACCCGGGCCAGATCGGCGTCGGAGATCCCGAGAGCCCGGCGGTGAGCCCTGCTCACCGGGAACGGCAGCGACGGTTGGCTCAACACCGGGGCGACGACGACATCATTGACCATCAGGGCGAGGGCGAACCCACCGGTGAAGCACATCCCCACCGCCCCCACCCCGGGACCGCCACAGGTCTGGTGCTCGGCTGTGGCCAGCGCCCGCAACCAGGTGGTGATGGGACTGGTCTTGCCCAGGGCCAGGGTGGTGAACTCCCCGGAGATGCAGGCCCGGGCGAGCGACCCGGCCACGTAGCCGGGGCTGGGCCGGCGCCCGTCGTCCCCGAACAGGTGGGGCATCACCGCGGTGCACCCGATCGACGCCACCTTCCGGCCGAACTCGGCCACGTGGGGGGTGATGCCCGGCATCTCACTCATCACGATCACCGCCGGCCCCGACCCCGAGCGGTAGACGGTGCGGGACTTGCCCTCTGCGGAGAACTCGCCCTTCTCGAAACCTTCCAGGGGATCGACCATGGCAGCTGACGCTAATGCCAGCCCGCCATCCCTGTCAGGAACGCTGGCGGTGCATGCCCGGCCCGTCGGCCCGGTTGGTGTCACCGACCGGCGCCTGGGCCAGGGCCAGAGTGACCCGGACCGGGAGGTGATCGGACCGGGTCTCCTCGGCGATCCGGGCGTCGATGATCGAGACCGAAGGAGTCACCAGCATGTGGTCGAGCTGGCTGTGGGGTCGGAAGGCCGGCCAGGTGCGCCCGCGGATCACCCGCCGCCAGCCGCGGAAGAACGCACCCAGCGGGGGTCCCCACATGTTCATGTCCCCGGTGAGGACGCCGGCGAAGCTGTCCGGCTCGGGCAGCGCGTTGCGCAGCCGCGCGTACTGCACCGGCGAACGCTGCAACAGATGGGACATGTGGGTACCGATCACCGTGATCGACCCGTCGCCGACCGGCACCGTGCTGGTGATGGCCAACCGGCGGGAGGCGTCGGTCTTCAACTGGCCGAGCGGGATGACTTTCCGGTGGATCAGCGGGACCCGGGTGAGCACGGCCAGCCCGAAGGTGCCGAGGGAGAACTGGGGGTGGAGGCGATCGAAGTTGCGGGACCGGGGGCGGCGGGGGTTGTCGAGGCGGAAGACCACGCTGGCACTCCGGGGCCTCGGGCCCCAGCGGTGGTTGGCCGAGGGGTGGGGAGGGAAGATCCGGCCGGTGGCCAGCTGCTCCTCGTGGACCTGGTAGCCGAGATCACGCCCCACGGTGGCGGCGGTGCTCAGTCCCCCGTCCCCCGGGGTCCATGACTCCTGCATGACCAGGACATCGGCGTCGAGGGCGGCGCACTCCGCCACCACGTCGAAGGGTCGCCCCCAACCGTCGACCCCGCAGTGGACGTTGAAGGTGGCCACCGTGAGCCGGGTGGGGTCGGTCACCTGGCTCAGTGCCGGCCGAGGGTGGAGGCGGCCGACTGCAGTTCTCCCCGGAACTGGGGGTCGGCGATCCCGGCCAGCGCGAAGGCCCGCTCCCGGACGGTCAGCCCGTAGAGGTCGGCGGCCCCGTGTTCGGTGATCACCACCCCGGTGTGATGACGGGGGGTCGACACCACCGAGCCGGCCGGGAGGGCGGCCACGATGCGCGACCGGAGCTCGCCGTTGACGGTGGCGGTGGAACGCAGGCAGATGAGGGAGTGGTCATCGGCCCGGAGGCCGGCGGCGGACACGAAGTCCTCGTGCCCCCCGACGCCGGAGATCTGACGGCCGTCGATGCTGTCCGCCACCACCTGGCCGTAGAGGTCGAGGCTGAGGGCGCCGTTGATGGAGACGAACTTCTGGTTGCGGGCGATGACCGTCGGGTCGTTGACCACCTCGACGGGGAGGAAGGCGATGTCGGGATTGTCGTCCAGCCATGTGTAGAGGTCGGCCGAACCGAGGGCGAAGGTGGTCACCGACACCCCGTCGAAGATGCCCTTTGAAGCGTTGGTGACCTTGCCGGCCTGATGGAGTCCCATCAGGCCGTCGGTGAACATCTCGCTGTGGATCCCGTAGCCGCTTCCGGAGCCGGCGGCCAGCTCATGGGCGACGATGTTCGGGATGGCCCCGATCCCGATCTGGAGGGTGGCTCCGTCGGCAATGAAGCCCATGGCCACATCGGCGATGGCGTGGTCGATCTCGTCGGGTGGCGGCTCGGCCAGGGCATAGGGCTGGCCGTCCGCTTCCACCAGGACGTCGATGAGGTCGACCGGCAGGGTGTTGCTGTACTCCGGCGGCAGCGACCGGGTGCGGGGAAGGTGAGGATTGACCTCCACCACCAGCAGCCGGTCGGGGTCCTTCCCGGCCATCACCAGCTCGTCGTGGGTGGCGCCCAGGTGGAGCGAGAGGTTGACATTGCCGTCTCCATCCGGTGGGGCGGCTTGCGCCGTCATGATCCGGGGGGCGAACCGGCGGAGGATGGGGGCGAACTGGCGGAAGCCGCCGGGGACCAGCTCGACGTTGTAGCCCTGGCCCAACAGGACCCGTTCGGCCGGCCCGAAGAACCCGCAGCGGTAGGAAACCTTGGGATGGGTGAGCACCGTGTAGTACCCGAGCAACAGGGCACCGCCGAGCGTCAACCCCTCCCAATCGTCGCGGGTCCCCAAGGCGGTGAGGAAGGCGTCGGGGTTGGCCGGTCCGAG
>DATARI010000176.1:0-48985 GCA_036264255.1 Acidimicrobiales bacterium
CCCGCCACCGCCACCGCCACCACCGCCGCCACCCCCGCCGGAACCGCTACTGCTCGACTGGGCGGCGGCCTGGGCGTTCGCTTGCGCCTGTTGGGCGGCGACGACCTTGGCCTGTGCGGCTTGGGCGGCGGCCGCCGCTGCGGCCGCCTGCTGTTGGGCAACCAGATTCTTGATGTTGGCGTTCACCCCATCGAGTGTCGTCGCATCGGAGGCGGCCAGCTGGGAGGCCTGGCTCTTGGCGTTGGCAGCCGTGTTGGCTTGGGCGGTGGCCTGAGACTGCTGTTGCTGCAGTGCGTCCTGCTGGGCGTGCAACTGGGCCTGCGCGGTGTGGAGTTGATCGACGGTATTGGTCACGTTGCCCGAGGCGATGGCCGAGTACTCGTCGTGGATGCCGGCGGCGTTGTTGTCGCCGGTGAACATCTGGGTGAACTGGTTGCTGGTG
Source organism: Acidimicrobiales bacterium (assembly GCA_036264255.1). Taxonomy (GTDB): domain Bacteria; phylum Actinomycetota; class Acidimicrobiia; order Acidimicrobiales; family RAAP-2; genus DASZIT01. The sequence goes on from DATARI010000176.1 coordinate 443, forward strand.
CCGTTGCTGACGTAGTCAGCCAGTGCCTGGTTCTTGAGCTGGCCCTGGTCCTTGGCCACTTCCGCCTGATCTTTGGCCAACTGCGCTTGACTGGCGGCGATTTGGGTATTGAGTTGAGAGACCTTGTAACTGGCGGCGTCGTACTGCGAAGTCAACGCCTGGATCTGTTGCTGTTCAGCGGCGATCTTGGCGGTCAGCGCCGACGCCTGGGCCTGCGCGTCGGAGATCTGGTCGGCCGAAGCGAGGCGCGGGGGCACCACTACCAGTGACGTGATTCCGGTAGTGACGGCCAGTGCGAGCAACGCACCGATCCGCCCGCGGGATCTCGTGCGTGCCTTGCGAGGGGCACCTGGCTCGGACGTCGAGTACTGCTCGGCGTGAGTCATAACGTCGTACGTTTTAGTCGATCCTTAACCTTCACACAAGGACACCCCACCCAAAAGGATGGCTGACCTGCGATATCAGAAATACCGATCGCTAGCGGATGACGCCATTTCGTCATATCCGGTTTTACCCCGCCGGTTTCCCGTGTGTCTGTGGTCATCCGATGCCCGCGCTCGAAAACTCGAAGCAATGGCTAGAAAAAAGTCGCTCGGATGAACACTGCAATCCCGACCGATCCGCGGTCTCGATCAGTTTCGATCCGGCGACGGGCGCGGTCATCAGACCGAGAACAAAGCGGTCATCAGACCGAGAACAAATGGGTGAATAAATGGGTGAACCGCGTTGAAGAGAAGGGGGTGACGGAACTCAGCAGGCGGTAAGCAAAACCATCCGGGTAGGGTCGGTGGCATGGGTGAGATCATCGAGTTTGCCAGCAACGGAAAGACGGCCACCGGATATCTGGCGGTCCCCTCCGCGGGTCCAGAATCCGGCCCGGGAATCATCGTCATCCAAGAGTGGTGGGGGCTGGTCGATCAGATCAAGCGGACCTGCGACCGGTTCGCCGAAGTCGGCTTCAGCGCCCTCGCCCCCGACCTCTATCACGGGACCGCGGTGCCGCTCACCGAGCCGGATGAGGCGGGCAAGGAGATGATGGCGCTCAAGATGGATGTCACCGCCAAGGACCTGAGTGGCGCCGTCGACGAACTGGTCCGGCGCACCGGTCGGGGAGAAGTCGGCGTCATTGGATTCTGCATGGGCGGAGGGCTGGCCCTGGTGCTCGCCACCCAGCGCCCCGACGCGGTGAAGGCGGTGGTGCCGGCTTACGGGCTCATCCCGTGGCCCGATGCCCAGCCCGACTACTCGAAGATGACTGCGGCGGTGCTCGGTCACATCGGGGCCGATGACGACTACTTCACCCCCGAAGCCACTCGCGAGTTGGAGAAGCAACTGCGCGATCTCGGCAAGCAAGCCGAGTTCCACTTCTACGAGGGCTCCGGCCATGCCTTCTTCAACGAAGACCGACCCGAGGCCTACAACGCCGAAGCCGCGAAGTTGCTGTGGGACCGCACCATCTCGTTCTTCCGAGAGCAGCTGGGTTAACGCCGCGATGGCGGAGCGGGGCAACCCGGGTTTGGTCGATCGGTACCTGACGCTCGGGCTGCGGCTCGGACGCCACATCGACGGGATGGTGGATGCCTACTACGGCCCGCCGGCCCGGGCCCAAGCCGCCGGCCGGGAGCCGGTGCAGGCCCCGGATCGACTGGTGGCAGAGGCGAGGAGGCTCCTGGCCGACATCGACGCCGGGGGAGCGCTGGCTGGATCCTCCGAGGGGGCGGGCGGTGCCGCGGCGGACGGGGCGGCTCCGGCCCGACGCCGGTGGTTGCGGGCCCAGGTGATCGGGTTGCTGACTACGGCCCGGAAGCTGGCCGGCGAGGACATCGGCTACGCCGACGAGGTAGAAGCGTGCTACGGGATCCGGCCGAGCCGGGTCGACGAGAGCACGTTCGCCGACGCCCACCGTCAGCTGGACGAGGTGCTCCCCGGGAACGGCCCGTTGGCCGAGCGCCTGGTCTCTTGGAGGGAGTCCCACGCGGTGCCGACCGACCTCCTCCGGAGCGCCATCGACTCGTTGGCCGAGGACTTCCGGGACCGGACCAAGACGTTGTTCGGACTCCCCGAAGGGGAACGGGTCGAGTTCGAGCTGGTCGACCACCAGCCGTGGTCGGGCTTCAACTACTACCTCGGCGACCTGCAGAGCCGGGTGGCGGTCAACACCGACCTGCCGGTGCTGTCCACCAGCCTGGCCCATCTGGTGGCCCACGAGTCGTATCCAGGTCACCACACCGAGCACACCCGTAAGGAAGTGGGCCTGGTACGCCAGCGGAAATGGTGGGAGGAGTCGATCTTTCTGGTGGGGACGCCGCAGTGCCTGTTGGCGGAGGGCCTCGCCGACCTCGGACTCGAAGTGATCGTCGGTCGACGCCCGGAGCCGGTGGTGGCCGAGCACCTGCGCCCCCTCGGCCTCCGCTACGACCCCGAGGTGGTGGCGGCGGTGTCCGAAGCCGGCGAGGCGCTCGGGGCGGTGCGGCAGAACGCCGCCTTCCGGCTCCACGAGGACGGAGCCGGCGTGGACACGGTGGTGGACGAAGTGGCGAGGTGGGGCCTGCTGTCCACCGACCGCGCCGAGAAGGCGGTCGAGTTCCTCACCCACCCGACCTGGCGGGCGTATCTCACCTGTTACGTGGAAGGCCTCCCGCTGTGTCGGTCGTTCGTCGGCGGGGATCCGGCCCGGTTCGACCGGCTGTTGTCCGAGCAGCTGATTCCGGCGGACCTCCAAGCCGATCCGGCGCCGGTGGCCTCCGCCAGTTAGCTAGCCATCCGGATCCGGGGATCCCTTGGGGGCGAGATCGTGGGGGCCACTCGGGGGATAGCCGCCGGCGGCTCGGATGGCCGCCCCCCATGGCTCGAGCACCGCCAGGAGCTCGGGCAGATCGTCCCCGAGGGCAGCCACCGCCGGGCGGCATTGCTCGTCGGTGGCAGCCTCGACCGCTTCCCGCCGGGCCCGGCCCTCCAGGGTCAGGCCGTTGTCGTCGACGAGAGCTCGGGACCGGAGCCGGTCTTCGGCCGCCGAGAGCTGATCGTCCGTCCAGGCCCGGGTCCGGACGTAGGTGCGGGGCGCAAGACCCCAGTACAGCTCGGTGAGGAGGCCGATCTCGGTGGCGTCGAACCCCGCCGAGGTCCAGGCGGCGGTGTGGGCGTCGCCCCGGAACTCCCGCAGGATGTCGCCCGACCTCCACAGGTCTCCCATCGGATCCCCGGGGAGCCCGAGGCTCAGCACCCCGGCGTAGAGCGGGCGCCCTTCCGGCCGAAGGGGGGCGCCGGCCTGCTGCAACAACCCGGTCGCCCGATCGATCCCGTCAGGGCGCTCGCCGAGGATCCGGGTGAGTTGGGCGGTAGCGCCCCGGGTCCGGGCAGCGGCGATGGTCGGCGCGTCGCACCGGGTCCAGCCCAGCCGGACGGCGGGAATCACCGCTTCGGGATTGAAGACGGCGAAGGCGGCCGCCACCATCTCGCCGGGCACCTGCCCCATGCACGACCCCCGGCTGGTGAAGTAGGCGGGCCCGTCGGGGAGTTGGACGCCGGTGTCGAGGGTGAACGGGCTGGGTGAGAATCCCAGCTTCTCGTATTCCTGGTGACACTCGGCGGCGAAGTACACCTGGCCCACCACCGGTTCGAGCGCCGCCGCCAGCCTCCGGGCGGCCTTGCCGGGCTTTTCGGGACTGGTCATGATCATCACCATAGGGGTCGGATTCCTCCCGGTTTGGCTGTCCCCGGGGTTGGCCGTACCATTTGGGCCATGTCCGAACGCTCCCGCTACCTGCCCCGCCGATCATGCTTCTCCACGCCTGGGTCGAACGAGAAGTTCCTGTCCAAGGCCCCCTCGGTTCCCGCCGACATGAGCTTCCTCGACCTCGAGGACTCGGTGGCACCGCTGGAGAAGGAGAACGCCCGGGCCAAAGTGGCCGACGCCATCAAGAACCTGCCCTGGGACGACCGGGTGCTGTGCGTGAGGATCAATGCCTGGGACACCGAGTGGACCTACGGCGATGTGATCGAAGTAGTGGGCAATGCCGGCGAGCGACTCGACGAGGTGATGCTCCCGAAGGTCCAGCGGGCCGCCGAGGTGGTGGCCCTCGACCTTCTCCTCTCCCAGGTGGAGAAGAAGAGCGGGTTGCCCGACGGCCACATCGGGATCGAGGCCCAGATCGAGACGACCACCGGGCTCATCAACGTGGAGGAGATCTGCGCGGCGTCCCCCCGGCTGGAGACCATCATCTTCGGCCCGGCCGACTTCGCCGCCTCGATGGAGATGCCGGTGCTGACCGGAGGGGTGGCCATCCCCGAATACCCGGGCGACCACTTCAACTACGTGTTCTCCAAGATCCTGATGGCCGGCCGGTCCAACGGCCTCCAGGTCATCGACGGTCCCTTCCTGAAGATCCGGGAGCTCGACTCGCTGCGGGAGTTCTCCCAACGGACCCGGGTGCTGGGCTACGACGGGAAGTGGGCGCTGACCCCCGATCAGGTCGGGGTGTTGAACGAGGTCTACTCGCCGACTCAGGAGCAGTTCGACAAGGCTTGGGACATCCTGGATGCGTACCGGAAGGCCACCGAGGACGACCGGACCGGAGCGGTGATGTTCGGCGACGAGATGATCGACGAGGCGTCCCGGAAGATGGCCACCAAGTTCGTCGTCAGGGGCGAGCGCGCCGGCCTTTCCCGTTCCAAGGACTGAGCTTCAGGGCCGACCGGCGGAGCCGACCCCTCGAGCCGGTAACGGTCCCGAGCCGGTAACGGTCCGGCGGGTGGCGTAACATTCCCACCATGACGATGTGCACGATGGTGCGTCGTGTCCGCGCACTCGCGGACACGCTGGGGATGGCATCAGCTCGATAACAAGTGGGCTGAGCGGCTGGTCGCCGACACCCAGATCGGCGCCGGCGATCTGGTCCTGGACATCGGGGCGGGAACCGGGGCGATCACCTCCGCATTGGTGATCCGCGGCGCCCGGGTGGTGGCGGTCGAGTTGCACCCGCAAAGAGCCGCTCTGCTGAAGCAGCGGTTCGCCGCCGACCCCGTCAAGGTGGTCGTCACCGACGCCTCCGACCTCCGGCTGCCCCGTCACCCGTTCCGGGTGGTGGCCAATCCCCCGTTCGCCACTACCTCGGCGGTGTTGGGCCGGTTGGTGGCACCCGGCAGCCGACTGGTCCGGGCCGACGTGGTGGTTCCCTGGCACGTGGCTCGACGCTGGTCCTCCGGCTGCGGTCCGGGGGCCGGCCGATGGCTTCGCCAGTTCGAGGTGGGCACCGGGATGCCGCTTCCCCGTTCCGCCTTCCGGCCTCCGCCGCCCAACGGGGTGGCGATCCTGGTCATCCGGCGGCGCCGGCGACGGGAGGGGCGCCGGTGACGACGGTGGTCGGGGGCTCAGTCGCGGGTGTCAGGCGCGGAGCGTTCGGGCGGCGGGTCGATGCCGGGAACGTCGCCGTCGGTGACGTGCTCGGTCCAGGCGGTGCCGGAGAAGTAGCGCTGCTCGTGCTTGAAGAAGGGGTCCCTGAACCAACCGGCAGCCGTCCCGACCTGCCGGCGGCTGTCGACCTGGGGAGGTGGGGCCAGCGGCCCTCCGCCCGGACCCCGGTGGTCGGTATTGGTGAAGGAGCTCCTGGACATCGGGTTCCCGGGATTCCCGCCGTAGCGGCCCCCCCGGCGGCGCTGGGACGACAGGGCCCGCAACGCGAACATGCCACCGAAGATCACGATCGCGATCCACGAGCCATGGGCGTAATACATGCTTTCAGTGTACGGCCGCCGTCCGGCGGCTGGTCGTCGTCCCGCCGCTCACCCGCCGGTCACCCGCGGCCAGGCGTTTTGCCTAGAACCCCGGCAATCAAAGCCGGAACCTCATTTGGGTGAGCCGATGATGCCCCGGGTGGCGAGGAGCACCTCGAGGATCCTCGGATCGCCGGACGTCCCGACCCCGGCCACCTCATCGGCCGCCAGGTTGTTGGTCAGCAGCCGCCAGGCCTGATCGGTGGTCATCGAGAGGCCGGCGACGACCCGGCTCCCCGCCTCGGATCGGAACTCCCACTGCCCGCCGGTCGCCACCAGGTGCCAGGTGACCGTGTGAGGGCCGTTGACCGCCAGCAGCACGGTGTCGCCGGGTTTGCCCCGGATCTCCTGGAGCCGGAACGGGTACGCCCATCGCAGCCCGTCCAGGACCGGGCCGGCCAGCTCCGGACCCAGATCGGCGTCACGTCCGAGGGCCTGGAGGAGCTGCTGCCGGTGGATCCAGTACTCGGAGAGCTCGCGCAACTGATCGAACCAGGCAGGGAGGGGGTCGGGACCGGCCCAGGACACCTGGGCGGTGAGGGCGTCCGGATCTTCCTCCCCGAGCATCTCGACGAGCTGGGGTGCGGCCCAGGCCAGCAGACCGACCACCACCGGTGGGCTCAACCTCCTGGCCGCCCGCACCCATTCCATCTGGAGCTCGTCGATCCACTCGATGAAGCCCGCCTCGGTCAAACCGTCGGGTGGGGGAGTGCCCAAGTAGTGGTCACGGTGGCGGGACAGCGAAGATAGATCCACCCCGACCAGATGGCAGCAGAGATCCAACACGTCCCATTCCGGGCAGGGTGTCGGTTTCTGCCAGTCGGCGTCGCGGAGGGTGGCGAGCAGCTCGAGGAGACGGGCGCGCTCGATGCCGATGAGGGTCGGGACATCGACGGGCGGGGCATCACCTGGCGGCATGACCCCCATGCTGACAGAGGTGCGGGAGGGTCCGGTCCCTACTCCTGTGCCGGTGTGTTGAGAATGATGATGAGGCTCACGATCTTGTCGTTCCGGACGGTGAAATAGTGGGTGAGGACGATCACCTCCGGCAGCTTCGACTTGTCGAAGTTCCCGTCCACCACCGCCTCGACGACGAAGTCGCCGTAGTGCTCCTTGACCGATTGGACGTCCAGGGTCACCTTGTCGCCGATGATCTCCCGGTCGGACCAGCGCTTGATGGCGTCGACGCCCCAGAACTCCCGGCGGGCGTCGTTGACCAGGGCGTCGTCGGCGAAGGCGGCGATGAGGCGGTCACCGTCGAAGGCGTTCGACGCCTCGATGTACTCGGTGATCGGCTTGGGCAGGGACTGGATCATCGGTGACCTCCAGGGGGCGCAGGGTGCAGGTGCAGGTAGTTGCTCACCACCACTGTGGAGGCTCCCCTAAGGGGAGAGTCAAGAGGGTCGCCGGGGAGCCGAAGCCCCCGGCCAAGCGGTCAGGCCCCGGGCACCGCCTGTTGGGTGTCGAGCATCTGGGCCATCACCATCTTGATGAACTCGTCGGCCTCGTCGGTCATCCCTCCGGCCACCCCGCCGTAGATGGCACCGGACTTGGGTGCCTCGCCGGCGTGCTCCTTGGCGTAGACGACCGCGTCGGCCAGGTCGGTCTCGAACGTGTCGGCCAGCCCGTTCTGGGTCTGGGGCCGGGTGACGGCCATGTGGAGCGCGTTCGGGTACTGCTGGCCGTTGAAGCGCCACCCCCGTCCCCGCATGAAATCGTTCACGTGGTAGACGTCGAACTCGTCGGATGTGAAGCTGAACAGGAAGGTGGGACTGCCGAGGATCCGCAGTTCGGGGTGGGAGAGGACCGCCCGCTTCATCCGGTCGGCGGTCTCGAAGATCTGGGTGGCGTAGCCCCGGTAGCCGGCTCGTCCCAGCTGCACCAGCGACGCCCAGGTTGCGGCCAACAGACCGGCGGACCGGGACCCGTCCATCCCCGGCGAGGTGTACTTGCCCCCGCTCCAGTCGGTGAGGAAGAAGTACTGGGCGTTGCGGATCGCCTTGTCCCGGAACAGCAGGGTCGAGGTGCCCTTCAGGGCGTAGCCGTACTTGTGGGTGTCGGCCGAGATGCTGGTCACCCCGGGCACCCGAAAGTCGAAGTCGGGGATGTCGTAGCCGAGCTCCTGTCCGAAGGGCAGGATGAACCCCCCCAGGCACCCGTCGACGTGGAGGCCCACCCCCTTCTCCCCGGCCAGTCGCCCGAGTTCGGCGATGGGGTCGACGGTGCCGTAGCCGTAGTTGCAGGCCGATCCGACGATGGCGATGGTCTGGTCGTCGATGAGGTCGGAGACGGAGCCGACGTCCACCCTGGTCGTCTCCGGGTCGATGCCGGCTCGGCGGAGTTCGACCCCGAAGAGATGGCAGGCCTTGTCGAACGCCGGATGGGCGGTCTCCGGTTTGATCAGGTTCGGGCGGGTGACTCCCCGCTGCTGGCGGGCGTGCTCCCGGTAGGCGAGCACCGCGTGGCAGATGCTTCCGGTGCCGCCGCTGGTCAGCATGCCCACCGGCTCCCCGTCGGTCACCGCCTCGGCGTGGAAGAGGTCGAGGACCATGGCGATGATCTCACCCTCGAACCGGGTCGAGCTCGGGCACATGTCCCGCTGCAAGGCGTTGACGTGGGCGTAGAGCCCGAAGGCTTCGGTCAGGAAGGCGTAGTGGTCGTGGTCCCCGCAGTACATGGTGCCCGAGCACTTGCCGGTCTCCCAGAAGGCGTCCTCCTCCTTGGCCATGGTGGCCAGCTCGGCCAGCACGTCGTCCCGGGGACGGCCGGACTCGGGAAGCACCCGGTTCACATCGAACCGGCCCGCATAGGGGTAGTCGTTACTCATGGCGGCTCCTCATTGGTGGGAAGGGAGGTGGCGGTGGCGACCGGCGTCAGGCCTTGGCCCGCGCCAACAGACCTCGGGCGATGACTTTGAGGGCGAGGGTCTCATCGGCCCCCTCGAAGATGGACAACACCCGGGCGTCGACGAAATAGCGGCTCACCGCGTACTCCTCGGCGTAGCCCATGCCGCCGTGGATCTGGAGCGCCTCGCGGGTCACCCACTCGGCCGCCCGGCAGACGTAGGCCTTGACCATCGATGCCTCCAGGGCGCCCTCGCCCTTGGACATCAACCGGGCCACCTCGTAGGAGAACTGCCGGGCCGACTGGATGAGCACGGCCATCCGGGCCAGCTTCACCTGGGTCAGCTGGTAGTCGACGATCGGCGATCCGAACACCCGTCGGTTCTCGGCGTAGTCCAGCGCCGCCTCGTAGGCGGCCTGCATCACCCCGAGCGCCCGGGCCGCGGTCTGCAGCCGACCGTTCTCGAAGCCCTGCATCTGGAGGTAGAAGCCCTTCCCCAGGCCTTCCTCCCCGCCGACCAGATCGGCGTCGGGCACGAACCAATCCTCGAAGGCGACCTCGTAGGAGTGCATCCCCCGGTACCCGATGGTGTCGATGGCCCGGCCTTCCATCCGGCCCGACGACTCCGAGGGGCGTCCGTCGACGCCGGCCTCCTGGGTGAAGAGGAATCCGTGGCCCTCGGCCTGCGGCTTCTCCACCAGGAACAAGGACAGACCCCGGTGGCCCTTGGACTTGTCGGGGTCGGTGCGGGCCAACAACATCAGCACGTCGGCCCGGGCCGCGAAGGTGCACCAGGTCTTGACCCCGTTGATCAGCCACCCCCCGTCGGTGCGGCTGGCCATGGTCATCACCCCGGCGACATCCGACCCGAAGTCGGGCTCGGTGACCGCCACCGCTCCCATCACCTCGGCGGTGGCCAGGCGGGGCAGCCAGCGCTGCTTCTGCTCCTCGGTCCCGCCGTGGACGAGGGCCCGGGTGAGGATCTCCGGGCGGGTGATGAGCGAGCCGCCGGCCCCGAGCGATGCCCAGGACAGCTCCTCGGTGGCGACGACCATCCCCATGTAGTCGCTCTCGCCCCCGGTGGCGAAACCGCCGTACTCCTCGGGGACCGACATGCCGAAGCCCCCCATCTCGGCCATGCCGGAGATGATCTCCTCGGGGATGTCGGTGTTGGCCCGGTGGATGTGTTCTGCCCGCGGCCGGATCTGCTCCTCGGCGAACCGGTGAAAGGTGTCCCGCACCAGTTCGAAGTCGGCGTCGAGGTGACGTGGGCCGGGCTGGCGGGCGAGGGAGGCCAGAAAGGCCGGATCCCGGAACGTGGCGAGAAAGTCGGCGGCCGGAGTCGTCCAGTCGGGGCCGACTCCCCAGTCGCCTTCCCGACCGACGGTCCGAGCGGCGAGATCGGCGATGGCGTCGGCGGCGAAGGCGCAGGCGATCCGGGCCTCGACGTCGCCCTGGGCCCCGTAGCCGAGCACGGCTTCCGCCGTCCGCACCGACGACGCCGCGTGGGCGAGGTCATAGGCGAGGACCTGGGCGACATCGGGTCCACCGGCGGCCGAAAGGGCGGCGGTGCCGGAGGCAACCACCGAGGCGGCGACGGCCACCGCGTCGGCGGCGGCGTCCAGGTCGGGCGTGGGCAGGGATTCGGTTGGCACGCCGGCAAGGTTACCGATCCGTAGGTGACCCATCGGCCCGGCCGGCGGAGTCAGCCGGGTGGGACTTGGGCGACCACGGTGACCAAGGGCGGCAACACCACCGGGTCGTCTCCCGGGTCCACCTCGGTCAGGAGGGTGAGGTACTCGGCCACCGGTCCTGGCCCCGCCCCGGCGGGGGCCTCGGCCCAGGTGTCGACGGTCACCAGCCCGGCTTGACGGGTGAGGGCCGGCAGCAAGGCGCCGATGTCGGGATGGAGGGCGTCGGGCATCGAGAACGGTTGGCCGTTGATCCGTCCGGCGGAGGTGATCGGCTCCTGGGCCACCACCCAGCCGCCGGGGCGGACCGCCGCCGCCATCCGGCCCAGCACCACGGCGGGATCGACCACGTGGAGCAGCAAAAAACGGCAGAAGGCCAGGTCGACCGGTTCGGGGAGCCGCAGGTCCTCGCCGGCCTGGGTGATGGCCAGCACCTGGCTGTGGGCGGCGGCGGCCTTGGCGACCTCGTCGCGGGCCTCGGGATCGCTGTCGACCGCGTAGACCCGCCCGTCCCGGCCGACGATCTCGGCCAGGGCCACCGACACGTCGCCACCTCCGGCGCCGACATCGACGCAGGTCCATCCGGCCCCGATGCCCAGCCGCTCGAGGGCGGTGGCCAGCGGTCGCCGGTAGACGTCGTCGCGAAGTCCCCGCATCTCCATCCACCCACGCTAACCGCCACCGGTTCTGCCGCCTCCCCGAACCCCGATGGTCGACCCGGAGACCGGATCCGGGGGAGAAAACGAGCGCCGGCCGGGAAGCCGATAGCCTCGACTCCCGTGAAAGTAACCATGATGTTGTGCGATTCGGCCCAGGTCGCCGACGGAAAGCTGTACATCCTCGGAGGGGGATGGAGCATGACCGGTCCTGACCCGGTCCCGTCCGCCATTGCGCTCAAGATCGACGTCGCCTGGAACGAGGCCGAGACCTCCCACCACTGGGAGCTGTTCCTCGAAGATGCCGACGGTCGGCCGGTGTTGGTGCAGACACCGGAGGGAGAGCACCCGGTCGAAGTGCGGGGCGAGTTCACCGTCGGAAGGCCGCCGGGGATTCCCGAGGGCTCACCCATCGATGTGGCCCTGGCGGTCAACCTCGGGCCCCTGCCGCTGGTTCCGGGCACCCGCTACACCTGGCGGATGGCCATCGACGGCGAGTCGCAGTCGGATTGGCTGCTGGGATTCACCACCCGCCCGACGCCCGACGCAGCGTGACGACGGCGCTCGGTACACTCCTGTTCCCATGACCCTCTATGACCGGCCCTTCGGGCGTTATTTCGAGGACTTCGAACCGGGTGACATCTACCGCCACTGGCCGGGCAAGACGATCACCGAAGCCGATGATCACCTGTTCTGCATGATCACCATGAACCACCACCCGCTCCACACCAACGCCTGGTTCGCCGAGCACGAAACGGTGCAGGGCAAGAACGTGGTGGTAGGCAACCTCGTCTACTCGCTGGCCCTCGGCATGAGCGTTCCCGACGTCAGTGGGCAAGCCATCGCCAACCTCGAGGTCGAGTCGTTGATCCACCGGTCGCCCACCTTTCACGGCGACACCATCTACGCGGAGACCAAGGTGATCGAGAAGGTCGCCTCGAAATCCCGCGACGACCGGGGCATCGTCACGGTCGAGACCAAGGCGTTCAATCAGCACGGCGAAGAAGTCTGCTTCTTCCGGCGCAAGGTGATGGTCTGGATGCGCGACGCCGCCCCACCCCGACGCTTCCCCTATGCCGAAGGGGCTTGGGACTGAGCATGGGGTCGGATCACCCGGATCACCCGGATCATCTCGGCCCCCTCGATCACCTCGGCAGGAGGATCGTCGGACCGGCCAGGTGAACGGGAAGGCCACCGGGCGCCGACCCGAGCGGCTCCGGGCCATGGGAAGGGCGATCGCCGATTGGGGCACCGCGGAGTCGAGACGGCCGGAGCTGCCGTGGCGCTCGACCCGAGACCCGTGGTCGGTGCTGGTCAGCGAAGTCATGCTGCAGCAGACCCAGGTGTCCCGGGTGGTGCCGGCCTACCGAAGCTTCCTCGGCTCCTTTCCCACCCCCGCCGCCTGTGCCGACGCCTCGCTGGGAGACGTGCTCCGGGCCTGGCAGGGACTCGGCTACAACCGGCGGGCCCGCAGCCTCCACCACGCCGCCCGGGTCCTGGTGGAGGACCACCGCGGCCAGGTTCCTAGTGGACTCGCCGACCTGTTGGCTCTGCCCGGGGTCGGGGACTACACGGCCCGGGCGGTGTCAGCCTTCTCGTTCGAAATCGATGTCGGGGTGGTCGACACCAACGCCGGACGGATCCTGTCGAGGGCGGTGGCCGGCGAACGGCTGTCCCGGCGGGATGCGCAAGGGCTGGTGGACGCCATGGTCCCCGCCGGGCGGGCGTGGGAGTTCAACCAGGCGCTGCTCGACCTGGGCGCGACGGTCTGTGCGTCGACGGATCCGGAGTGCGGGAGTTGTCCCATCCGGAGGCGGTGCCGGTGGCAGGCCTCCGGATGCCCGGCTCCCGACCCCGCCCGGGGATCGGCGGGGGTGTCAACCATCCAGAGCCGGTTCCTCGGCTCCGACCGGCAGGGGCGCGGGCGACTGATCGACGCGCTCCGACTCGGTCCGGTGGAAACCGGTGATGCTCCCGCCATCATGGGGTGGCCGGACCAACCGGAGCGGGCCGAGCGGGTGGTGGCCGGGCTGGTCCACGAGGGCATGGTCGTCCGTCCCGATGCCGGTCAGCTCCACCTCCCGTAAGACCAGGGCGGCGAGGCCCGGCGATCTCAGCCGGCCAGGAACCTCATGATGTGGTCGTTGACCTCGTCGGGCTTCTCGACGTGGAGGAAGTGACCGGCGCCGGGGACGACCACCAGCTCGGAGCCGGGAGCCAAGAAATCGACGACCGGACCGATGATGTCGATGCCCATGCACCCGTCGTCGGCGCCATGGAGGTAGAGGGTGGGCTGGGGGCCGGGGCGGCCCGACGCCGTCTGGGCCTCGGCGGCGTCGGCGTCAGCCGGTGCACCGGCGAACATCGACCGGTAGTAGGAGATGGCGGCGGTGAGGTTCTCGGGGGTACCCAGCGCCTGCTTCACCAGAGCCGCATCCTTGGCCCCGTCGTAGCCAGGGGACCAGTCGGCCCACAGCCGGTCGATGAACGCATAGTCGTCGAGGCCGACGGCGTACTCGGCCAGGGCCGTCTGGAAGAAGAAGACGTACCAGCTGCGCTTGAGTTGGTCGAAGGTGAAGAACCCGGCGCCCATGGAGGCCTGCGGGGCCACCGCGGCGGTCACCACCCGCCGCCACCGGTCGGGTTGGTAGGCGGCGGCACCGTAGGTGGCGAAGGCGCCCCAGTCGTGGCCGATGATCACCGCCTCCTCGGTTCCGCCCAGGGCTTCGTGCAGCCGGCAGGCGTCGAGGGCGAGGGTGCCGGTGTCGAACCGCCCGTCCTCGGGCACCGCGGTGGGGGCATAGCCCCGCATGAACGGGGCCACCGCCCGGTACCCGGCCTCCGCCAGCCGGGGGAGGAGGTGTCTCCAGGAATGGGCGGTGTCCGGGAACCCGTGGAGGCAGAGGGCCAACGGCCCGTCGGCCGGCCCGTCAACCAGGTAGGCGAACTCGACGCCATTGGCGGTGATCGTCAGTTGGTCCATGCCCGGAGGGTAGTCGGGTGCCCGACACCCTGTGGGGCTCCGAGAACCCGGGCGACGGCGCCGCGAGTAGCGTGCTTTCTCGGTGAAAGTTACCTACTTCGGCACCCGGGGCTCGTGCCCTTGCTCGTCCGACCAACATCGCCGCTACGGGGGGAACACTTCGTGCGTCCTGGTGGAGGTCGACGACGAGCCACCGCTCATCCTCGACCTGGGGACGGGACTGCGCTCCCTGGGCGAGACCCTGGAGCGGCCGCTTCATATCTCCGGGCTTCCCCTGGAGGCCACCGCCCTCCTCACCCACCTCCACTACGACCACATCCTCGGCCTCCCCTTCTTCTCGCCTCTGCGGGTGCCCGGATCGGTTCTCGACGTCTACGGCCCGGCCCAGGACGGCGGGACCCTCAAGGATGTGCTGTCCCGGGCCGTGCAGCCTCCCTTCTTCCCGATCCAAATGGACGAGTTCCGCGGCGAGCTGCGGTTTCACGATGTCCAGGGTTCCGACGACCTGTCCTTCGGCGGCATCAAGGTCAAGGCCCGCCCGGTGCCCCACCGGGGCCGCACCCTCGGGTACCGCATCGAGGCCGACGGCCGGTCGGTGGCCTACCTCCCCGACCACCAGGCTCCGCTGGACCGCCGGAGCGTGGCCGATGAGGTCCTCGAGCTGTGCGAGGGTGCCGACCTGTTGATCCACGACGCCCAGTACACCGACGACGAGTTCATGCTGATGTCCGACTGGGGCCATTCCACTGTCGCCTACGCGGTGCAGGTGGCGGCCGAAGCCGGCGCCCACCGGCTCAGCCTCTTCCACCACGATCCCTCCCACCACGACCGGGAAATCGACCGGATGTTGAGCCGGGCCCGAAAGTTGGGGGCCCCGCGACACCTGGGCGACATCACCGCCGCCTCCGAGCGGGCGCCGATCGACTTGGGGAAGGCATGACCGATCCGGCGGGCACAACCGGGACGGCCGGTGCGGTGACCTTCGATACCGACCTGTTCAAGGAGGCCCTGGGCCGCTTCGTGACCGGGGTCACCGTGGTCACCGCCCTGGAGGAAGACCAGCCGGTCGGCTTCACCTGCCAGAGCTTCGTGTCGCTGTCGCTGGATCCACCCCTGGTGGCGTTGGCGCCGGCCAAGTCATCCACCAGCTGGCCGCGGATCGCCAAAGCCGGCAGCTTCTGCGTCAACGTGCTGGCCGACCACCAGCACGAGGTGTGCCGCAAGTTCGCGGTGTCGGGCGGCGACAAGTTCGCCGGCGTCCGGTGGCACCGGGCGGACATCGGGGGGGCGCCGATCATCGATGGATCGCTGGCCTGGGTCAACTGCTCGGTGGAGCTGATCCATGATGCCGGCGATCACGAACTGGTCATCGGCAGGGTGCTCGACATCGGGTTGGGCGAGGGCTCCCCGTTGCTGTTCTACCGGAGCGCCTTCCATTTGGTCGCCGAAGCCGGCAGCCCGGCCGGCGACGACCCGCCGCCCCGAGCCGGCTCTTGATTCTTGATTTACCCCCCAACCGAGAAGGACGGAACCTAGACAGTGCCGAGTATCGAGGAGTCCAAGGTCATTGCCGATGTCATCGTGGTCGAGCCCGACCTTCATGGTGATGAGCGGGGCCGGTTCGTGGAGACCTACCGCCGGAGTTGGTTTCCACTCGGGCGGGAGATGACCCAGGGCAACCGGTCCGAGAAGCAGGCCGGGTCCATCGTCGGCCTTCACTATCACCTGCACCAGGCTGACTACTGGTACGTGCTCCGGGGCACCGCCCGGGTGGTGCTCCACGACCTCCGCCAGGGCTCGCCCACCGACGGGGCCACCCTGACCCTCGATCTCTACGGGGACCACGACCGCGGCCTGTTCATCCCTCCCGGGGTGGCCCACGGGTTCGCATCACTGACCGACCTCACCCTCTGGTACCTGGTCGACGGCTACTACAACCCCGCCGACGAGCTCGGGGTGGCCTGGGACGATCCGGACATCGGCGCCGACTGGGGCCTGACCGATCCGGTGGTCTCGGAACGGGACCGGTCCAACCCGAGGCGGGCCGATCTGGATCCCGGACTCCGCCCCCGGGCCGGCTTGCGCACCTGATTCGCGGTTCAAGGGAATCTCCGGGGGATCACCGTCGAGAGATTCGGATCCGACGGCCAGCTCGACTCGGAACCGCTCGACGCAGGAAGAATTGTTCGGTATTCCCGGGTTGAATTCCTGGCCAGAAGGGCGGTGTCCGGGGCCGTTGCCACAAGGTGGCCCACAGTCGGGTTGAATGGTCGGGATGTGGATCGCCGTAATCGCGGTAGTGCTGGTGGCTGTGGGCGCCGTGGTGGCCAAGCTGACCTGGCGGCCAAATCCGGACGAAGCCCATTCGGTTCGGAAGTACCGGACCGCGCTCGGGACCATGGAGCACATCTCCGGACGGGCTGTCCAGACGACCGACCCGTTGGGGGGACCGCCGGGTAGCCCGGAAGGCTCGGCCGGCTGGACCGGGACACCGTCGGTCCATATCACCGGCAGGGAGATCTCCCGCCCGGTGAGGCCGGGCCCGGTGCCGGTACCGGAGCGGATCGCCGACGAGATCGTCGCCCCCGATGGCGAACTCGTCTTTGACGACGCCCGCCCATCCGACCGGGCCCGCCGTTCGGGGGCTCGCCCGGTCGCCCCCGAGTTCCGATCGGAACGGGCCCGCAAGCAGGCCTTCCACGCCATGGAGCACCGGCAGTGGCACTGGAGGGGGCCCGTCGTGGTGGTCGTCGTCCTGGTGGTGTTCGGGGTCCTGGCCTTCATCGGCAGTCGCCGTTCCAACAACCACGCCAACACCAAGACCAGCATCACCACGGTGGCCGGTCATCAGACGACCCCGACCCATCAAGCCTCGACGGTGCCGCCCACCACCAAGCCACCCCACCCGACCACCACCACGACGACCAAGCCGCCGACCCAACTGATCGCCACCTCTACATCGGCCGGCGCCGCCACCTACTCGGTCGGTGTCAGCACCTACGACGTCGTCATCACCGCCAGCGGCCTGTGTTGGGTGGATGCGGTTGACGCCGCGTCGGGGAACGCCATCTTCAGCGGGACCGTCCAACCCGGCGCCACCCAGGTCATCCACGCCACCGGCGCGACCAACGTCACCATGGGAGCGTCGTTCGCCTCGATGACCGCCAACAACATCCCGGTGGTGCTGCCCACCCCGTTCCAGGTCCCCTTCACCGCCACCTTCCAGCCCCCCGCCTCGGCGGCGACCACCACCACCACGGCAGCCACCGCGACGACCTCACACTGACCATCCGGGTCCCCGGGGACCCGGCCCACCGGCTGACCAGGCGGACACCGCCGATCACCCCCCAAGCACCGCCGAAAGCCCAGCTCCTGACCGAATTCGATCTTCAGTCACGAGTACGCCCGCCCCCTCGTGGCCCGCGGTTGCCCGGAGGCCGGTCGCACCCTCAGGCAGACCCGGCCTCTTCGGCCAACCCCAGGGCATCGAGGATGAAGGCGTAGACGAACGCCTCGTCCTTCCAGGCGTCGTAGCGGCCCGACGGTCCGCCGTGGCCCGCCCCCATCTCCGTCTTCAGCAGGACCCGGTTCTCGGGGTTGGCCGCCCGCAGCTTGGCCACCCACTTGGCCGGCTCCCAGAACCCGACCCGGGGATCGGAGAGGCCGCCGGTAGCCAAGATGTCCGGGTACCGCACCGGTACCCCCTCCCCGTCGACCGACCTGACGTTGTCGTAGGGGGAGTAGGACTTCATCACCGCGTAGATCTCGGGGTCCTCGACCGGGTTGCCCCATTCCTCCCACTCCAGCACGGTGAGCGGCAGGGAGTCATCCAAGATGGTGGTCAAGCAGTCGACGAACGGCACCTCGGCCACGATGGCCCGGAAGAGGTCGGGAGCCAGGTTGGCCACCGCCCCCATCAACAGGCCGCCGGCGCTGCCGCCCCGGGCCACCAGGCGGTCGGGCGAGGTCCATCCCTCGTCGACCAGCATGCGGGCGCAGGCCACGAAGTCGGTGAAGGTGTTCGGCTTGGCCAGGAACTTCCCGTCCTCGTACCAACGCCGGCCCATCTCCCCGCCGCCCCGCACATGGGCGATGGCGAACACGAACCCCCGGTCGAGCAGGCTGAGGCGGAGCGACGAGAACGTCGGGTCCATCGACGCCTCGTAGGAGCCGTAGCCGTAGAGGAGCATGGGGGCGCCCCCTCCGGTCCCTCCGACCGCCCCGGCCACCAGGTCGGTGCGGTAGACGAGGGAGATCGGCACCCGGGTGCCGTCCTCGGCCACCGCCCACCGCCGCTCGGTGGTGTAGCGCTCGGAGTCGAAGTCGCCGAGCACCGGCTGGCGTTTGCGCAGCTCGACGGCGCCGGTGTCGAGGTCGAGGTCGAACACCGACCGGGGGGTGACCAGCGAGGTGTACTCGTAGCGGAGGGTGGTGGAGTCGTACTCGGGGTTGGCCCCTCCCCACACTGTCGAGGGCATCTCCGGCTGGTCGACCGGGGTGGAGGTGCCGGTGGCCGCCTCGATCACCCGCATCCGGGTCTCGCCGTCCTCCCGTTCGTAGACCACCAGGTGAGCGGCGAAGGGATCGACGGCGTCGAGCCGGACCCCCTCCCGGGCGGGGATCACCTCGGTCCACGACCCCCGGCCCGGCGAGTCGTCGGGCGCCTCCATCAACCGGAAGTCCTCGGCGTCGTCGTTGGTCACGATGAGGAACCGACCGGGCCGACCGGCGGCGGGATCGCC
This sequence comes from Acidimicrobiales bacterium, assembly GCA_036264255.1. Lineage (GTDB taxonomy): Bacteria > Actinomycetota > Acidimicrobiia > Acidimicrobiales > RAAP-2 > DASZIT01. The sequence goes on from DATARI010000176.1 coordinate 19,131, forward strand.
CCGATCGTGATCGACGCTGTACTCGATCCCCTGGCGGCGCGGCTCGACCACGGTGAGCTCGCCCTCCGGATCGTCGGCCGACAGCACCCGGAACTCCGAGGTCACCTTGGAGTCGAGGCCGCAGAGGATGTACCGGTCGTCCTTGGTCCGCCCCACCCCCAGGTAGTAGCGCTCGTCGGGTTCCTGGTAGACGAGTACGTCCGCCGCCGGATCGCTGCCCACCCGGTGCCGCCAGAGCTGGTGGGGGCGCATCGCCTCGTCCACCCGTACGAAGAACAGGGTGGCGTTGTCGTTGGCCCAGGCGGCGCCGTAGTAGGTGTCCTCCAGTGACTCCGCCGCCTCCTCCCCGGTCTCCAGGTCGCGGAAGTGCAGGGTGTAGCGCTCGCCGCCGGTGGTGTCCGTCGAGTACGCCAGCCAGCGGTGGTCGGGGCTGACCGTCAGGTTCCCGATGGCGAAGTAGTCGTGTCCCTGGCTCAGGAGGTTTTCATCCAGGATGACCTCCTCGGCGGCGTCGTCATCGTTCCCGGCGCCTGCGGGCTTGCGGCAGTGGATGCCGTAGCTGCTGCCCTCGACGGTGCGGCTGTAGTACATCCAGGGGCCCTTACGGGCCGGGACCGACAGATCGGTCTCCTCGATCCGGGCCACGATCTCCTCGAAGAGGCGGTCCCGGAGGCCGGCGGTCGGAGCGGTGACCGCCTCGGTGTAGGCGTTCTCGGCGGTCAGGTGGGCGATGACCGCCGGGTCCTCCTTGTCGGCCAACCAGTACCAGTCGTCGACCCGGACGTCCCTGTGGGCTTTGAGCTCCACCGGCCGCCGCTCGGGAACCGGGGGAACAGGGCTGGAATCGGGGGGCATCCGGATATGGTGGCACGTGGGGAGTGCAGCCCTCCGCACGGCCGCAGGCCCGCCGGGCTGGGAGTCTGGCCAGGGGTTTCGCCCGGTGCCTGGGGTTGTTACTATCTGTATAGGAGAAATGGCCGTCCGCTCGGATGGCCCTCTCGGGAGCGATATGACCACCACCGAACTTGACCTCGGAAAATACAAGCTTGGATGGTCCGACGAAGAGGACTACATCTTCAAGCCCAAGAAGGGTCTCAACGTCGAGATCGTCCGGGAGATGTCGGCCATGAAGAAAGAGCCGCAGTGGATGCTCGACTTCCGGCTCCGGGCCCTCCAGCGCTTCGAGAAGCGCCCGATGGCGGAGTGGTTCGCGGTCAACATGCCCGACCTCGACTTCGACGACATCTACTACTACATCAAGCCGACCTCCGAGCAGGTGAACGACTGGAGCGATCTCCCCGACGCCATCAAGGACACCTACGAGAAGCTGGGCATCCCCGCCGCGGAGCGGAAGTACCTGGCCGGCGTCACCGCCCAGTACGAGTCCGAGGTGGTGTTCCACCGCAACCGCGAGGACCTCGAGGCCCTCGGGGTGCTGTTCTGCGACATGGACACCGCGGTCAGGGAGTACCCGGACCTGGTCCGCAAGTACTTCGGGACCATCATCCCGCCCAACGACAATAAGTTCGCCGCCCTCAACTCGGCTGTCTGGTCGGGTGGGTCGTTCATCTACGTCCCCCCCGGCGTGGTGGTCGACCAGCCGCTCCAGGCCTACTTCCGCATCAACGCGGAGAACATGGGCCAGTTCGAGCGCACCCTGATCATCGCCGACAAGGGCTCCCAGGTTCACTACGTCGAGGGCTGCTCGGCGCCGGTCTACACCACCGACTCGCTGCACTCGGCGGTGGTCGAGCTGGTGGCGCTGGAAGGCGCCCGCATCACCTACACCACCATCCAGAACTGGTCCAACAACGTCTACAACCTGGTGACCAAGCGGGCCCGGGCCGAGGCCGAGGCCCACGTGGAGTGGATCGACGGCAACATCGGGTCACGGCTGACCATGAAGTACCCGTCGGTGTACCTGATGGGCCCGAAGGCTTCCGGGGAAGTGCTGTCGGTGGCCTACGCCGGTGCCGGCCAGCACCAGGATGCCGGGGCCAAGATGATCCACGCCGCCCCCGAGACGACCTCGACCATCATCTCCAAGTCCATCTCCAAGGACGCCGGGATCACCACCTACCGCGGCCTGGTCCACGTGGACGAAGGGGCCAAGCACGCCAAGAGCTTCGTCCGGTGTGACGCGCTGCTGCTCGACGACACCTCCATCTCGGAGACCAAGCCGTACATGGAGGTGGCGGAACGGGATGCCCGGATCGGCCACGAGGCCACCGTCTCCAAGGTCGGCGACGACCAGCTCTTCTACCTGATGAGCCGCGGCCTGTCCGAGACCCAGGCGATGGGCATGATCGTGAACGGCTTCATCGAGCCGATCACCCGGACCCTGCCCATGGAGTACGCGGTGGAGTGGAGCCGGCTGATCGAGCTTCAGATGGAGGGCTCGATTGGCTGAGCCGGCCCCGGCGACACCGCCGGGCGCTTGCGAACGGGCACAATAGTTCGATGCCCATGAGGGAAGAGTGCAAGAACTTCCAGAGTCGGACCTACGACTCGGGAGAGGTGGCCCGCTTCTGCGTGCTGGATCTCGCCCCCGAGGCCCCCTGGAAGTGCCCCGACAACTGCCCCGCCTATGCCCGTCGGTTTGCCGACGTGGGCTGGGCCCGCGGCTCCCTGGTGGAGCCACCGTTGGAGGAGATGCCCGACGTCCCCGACGCTGACGCCGCCGCGCTGCTCGACAACGCCGAGGACATCATCAACGCGGTCGGACCGACGGTGATCTCCGAGGTCGAAGCGGAAGAGGCCAAGGCGGAGCGCCGCCAGGGCCGCTGGTGGAAGAAGAACCGGCGCCGCTGAGCCAGCTCGCCGCCTGACCGCCTCACCGAACGGCCGGGTCCGCTCAGCGGCCGGTGAACACCCCGGGGCGCTTCTCCATGAAGGCGGTCATCGCCTCCACCAGGTCGTCGGAGCCCAGGAACCCGGCATTCCAGGTGGCGACGAACTCGAGCCCTTCGGCCACCGACTTGCCTTCGCCGGCCGCCAGCACCGCTTTGGTTCCCTGGACGGCCAGCGGGGAGTTGGCGGCGATCTCGTCGGCCAGCGCCCGGGCGTCGGCCAGGACCGCCTCCGCATCGGCCGACACCTGGTTGACCAGACCGATCCTCTCGGCCCGCTCGGCGGTGATGTCCTTGCCGGTGAAAGCCAACTCGGCCACATGGCCCTTGCCGATGATGTGGGGGAGTCGCTGGAGGCTTCCGAGGTCGGCCACGATGGCCACCTTCGCCTCCCGGACCGACAGCAGGGCGTCCGCCGAGGCCAAGCGGATATCGCAGGCGGCGGCCAGGTCGACCCCGCCGCCGATGCAGTAGCCGTGGATGGCGGCGATCACCGGCAACGGGCAATCGGCCACTGAGGTGACCGAGGCCTGCAGCTCGAGGACCGACGCCCGCGTCGCCCGCGCCCTCGCCGCTGCCGACTGCGGCTTGCCGTCTTTCCCGGTTGCCCCTCCGGTCAGGCCGGCCATGGCGACCAGATCGAGGCCGACGCTGAAGTGGGGCCCTTTGGCGGCGATCACCACCGCCCGGACATCCGGATGGGCGCCGATGGCGGCCATGGCCCGGGGCAGGTCGGCCCAGAAGGCCGGACCGAGGGCGTTTCGCTTCTCGGGACGGTCGAGCCACAGGGTGGCCACATGGCCGTCCACCTCGAGGGTGAGCACCTCGGAAACGAAGGACTCGACGGTGGGATTGGCGGTGAGGGTCATGGTCGAAACCCTAGGCCTTGCCCGTCTGGCGAGGCGAAAGAGACGGGTAGCATGGTTGTGAGGCTCGTCACCGGGCCTCGTTGCGCGAGAGGCTTTGAATCCTGTCCACGTTTTCCCCCGAGACCGCCACCGCCCTGGAAGGGCCCCCCTGGCTGCGCCGACGGCGCACCGCCGCCGCCGAGGCCTTCGCGTCCGCTCCGCTGCCCACCGAAAAGGACGAGGTCTGGCGCTACAGCCGCATCGACAGCATCGATCTCGGCCGCTTCCAGTCCCCTGACGCCTTTGCCGACACGTCAACCGACGTCCCGGTGCCCCCGTCCCTCGACCGGGTCCGGGCTCTGGTCGACGGCCTCGGACCTCGGAGCGGGCTGATCATCACCGTCAACGGGGTGCTGGCCTCGGTGTCGGAGTCAGACGAAGACGGGCTGACCAGCGGACGGCTCACCGCCCACGATGAGGGCGAGGCGTTGCTGGGGTCGATCGCCTCCGACCCGGCCGATTTCGTGCTTCTCAACGACGCCTTCGCCGCCGACCCGCTGGTGGTCGATGTCGGCCCCGGCGTCTCCATCGAGCACCCGGTGGTGATCGTGCACGTGGTCAGCGGCCCCGGCGGCGATGCGGTGTTCCCCCGGACGGTGATCCGGTGCGGCGCGTCGTCGGTGGCCTCGGTGATCGAGATCGTGGTCGATGCGGACACCGGCGGTGGGCTCCTGGTGGAGCTGGCGGCGACGGGCACCCCGTCGCCCAAACCAGCCGAGCATCTGGTCGTCCCGGTGACCGAACTTCAGGTGGCTGACGGCGCCAAGCTGAGCTTCGTCAGCATCCAGGCCTTGGGACCGGCCACCTGGCAGCTGGCCCATCAGGCCAGCACCATCGGGGCTGACGCCAGCCTCCACAGTTTCGCAGTGGCCCTGGGCGGCAGCTATGCCCGGCTCCGCACCGATTCGGCGCTCATCGGCGAGTCGGGATCCAGCAAACTCCGGGCCGCCTACATCGGGCGGGACGATCAGATGCTGGACTTCCGGACCCTCCAGGATCACCGGGCGGCCAAGACCACCAGCGACCTCCTCTTCATGGGGGCGGTCGCCGATCGATCCCATTCGGTCTACAGCGGGTTGATCCGGATGCGGCGGGGCGCGGTCCGGTCCGACGCCATGCAGACCAATCACAACCTGGTCCTCGACGAGGGGGCCCACGCCGACTCGGTGCCGAACCTCGACATCGAGGAGAACGACGTGCGTTGCAGTCATGCCTCGACCGTCGGCCCGGTGTCGGAGGACCAGCTGTACTACCTCGAATCCCGGGGGGTGGACCCCGAGGTGGCCGAGCGGTTGATCGTGGCCGGGTTCTTCGACGACATCGCCAGTCAAGTGCCCATCGCCGGGACCCGAGCCGTCGTCGGCCAGGCGCTGGCCGATCGGACCGGGGTGCACGGTGCCTGAGACGGCGCGCCTCTGCGGGCGCAACGACCTGGCGCCGGGGCAGGCCAAGCGGTTCGATGTGGCCGGACTCCGTATCGCCCTGGTCCGGATCGAGGACGACTTCTATGCCATCGGCGACCGCTGCAGCCACGAGGAGTTCTCCCTGGCCGACGGCGAGGTGTGGCCGGAGGAGCGGGAGATCGAGTGTGACAAGCACGGGTCGACGTTCGACCTCCGGACCGGGGAGCCGTGCTCCTTGCCGGCCACCAAGCCGGTACCGGTCTACGAGTTGGTTGTCGATGACGAGAACGTATCGGTGGTGGTGCCGTGAGCACCGGTGAACTCAAGATCGAAGACCTCCACGCCGGGATTCCCGGCCGGGAGATCCTCCGGGGGGTGACCCTCACCGTGCGCAGCGGCGAGGTGCACGCGGTGATGGGCCCCAACGGCTCGGGGAAGAGCACCCTGGCCCATGTCCTGATGGGTCGTCCGGGGTACGAGGTGACCGGGGGGACCGTCACCCTGGATGGGATCGACCTCCTCTCCCTGCCCACCTGGCAGCGGGCCAGGGCCGGCCTGTTCCTCGGCATGCAACACCCCATCGAGGTGCCGGGGGTCTCGCTGGTGACCGCCCTGACCGCCTCCCGTCCGGAGATCGAGGCCGACGAGGTCGGAGCCAACACCGCCGCCCACGACGTGGGCGACCGGATGCGCACCGAGGCCCAGCGCATCGGCTTCGACGAGCGGTTCCTCACCCGCTCGCTCAACGTCGACCTCTCCGGTGGGGAGCGCAAGCGGAACGAGACGCTGCAGATGGGGGTGTTGCGACCCCGGTTCGCGGTCCTCGACGAGATCGACTCCGGGCTCGACGTCGACGCGTTGGCGGCGGTGGGTCGCCGGGTCGAGGAAGCCACCGAGGAGTGGGGCCTCGGGGTACTGGCCATCACCCACTTCCGGCGGCTGTTGAAGGTCCTCAATCCCGATGTCGTGCACGTCCTCTCGGCCGGACGGGTGGTGGCCACCGGCGAGAGCGAGTTGGCCGAGATCGTCGACCGGACCGGGTACGCCGCTTACACCTGACCGGCCCCGGCGGTGCCGCCGGCGGTCGGCCCCCTCAGTCCCGGAAGGCCGGCAACACGTGGGTGCCCATCAGTTCGATGGTCTCCATCACCGCGTCGTGGGGGATCCTGTACGGATTCACCAGACACAGCAACAGGTCGATCCCGGCGGCCTCGTACTTCTTGCAGGCATCGAGGCACTCGTCCGGGGTCCCCAGCACACAGGCATTGGAGTCGATCAGGTACTCGAGGCTGAGGAGATCGAGTGAACCGTCGTCCTGGTGGGACTTCATGTCGGCGGCATAGGAGTAGCTCCCGAGCTCCTGGTTCCGCTCGGCCATCCAGTCGCTGACGGTGGCGATCTGCTTCGCCCCGGTCACCGGGTACCACTCGAACGACTCCCGGGCCAGCTCGATGGCCTTGTCCCGGTTGTCGGCGCAGAGGGCCATGGTGAAGGTGGCCGCCTGGTTGTTGACGAAGGCCCCCAGCGGCTCGGTGCACGCCTCGGAGGCGGCGCGGTAGATGTCGACCTTCTTCTTGACCTCCTCCGGTGACACCCCGACCGCAAAGGAGCAGAGGCCGAGGCCCAGCTCGCCGACCTGCCGGTGGCCGTCCTCGCTGGTGGTGGCCCCCCAGATGGGTGGGTGGGGCTTCTGGAGTGGCTTGGGCTGGACCCGCCGAAGGGGCATCTGCCAGTAGGTGCCGTCGAACTCGTACTCGTCGTGGGTCCAACAACCCACCACGTGTTCGATGGCCTCCCGCCACATCTCCCGGGTCTCGGATGGGTCCAGGCCGAAGCCTTCGAGCTCGGCCCGGGTGGCCGATCGACCGGTTCCGAAGTCCACCCGGCCGTTGGAGATCAGGTCGAGGACGGCGACCGACTCGGCGGTGCGGACCGGGTGGTTGTAAGGCTTGGGCATCAGCCTGACCCCGTAGCCCAGCCGGATCCGGTCGGTCAGCGCGGCGATGGCGCCGTACAGCACTTCGGGATTGGAACAGTGGGAGTACTCCTGGAGGAAATGGTGCTCGACCGTCCAGATCGCATCCCACCCGGCCTTGTCGGCGGCGACCGCCTGCTGCAAGGTGTTCTGGTAGGCAATCAGCTCACTGTCGGGCTCCCAGGGTCGGGGAACCGGGATCTCGTAGAACAGCGCGAACCTCAACCGCCGAGTCCTTTCTTCCGGGCTCCCGACCCGAGCCGCCGGCTATGCCGCATTCCGCCCGCGGCGCCGAGCCGGTCGCTCGAGTCGTGCAACCTGCCCACTCTCTAGCAGATGCAAAGATCAGCTGTCGCGACGATGGCGAGGGAGGGTGTGATGAGGGGACTGACGGACAAGGTGGTGCTCGTGACTGGGGCGGCCTCGGGGATCGGCCGGGCCTGCGTAGAACGCCTGATCGACGAGGGGGCGACGGTCATGGGTGCCGACCGGGTCGATTGGGAGTTCGATGGGCCGGCGGACGGCTCCTGGGGCTTCCACCGTGTGGACGTGAGCGATGAGGCATCGGTGATCGATCTGGTGGCTTCGACCGTTGCTGCCTTCGGTCGGATCGACGGGCTGGTGAATGCGGCCGGCGTGGCGGGGGGCGGACCGGTGCACTCGCTCGATCAAGGCGAATGGGACCGGGTGATCTCGATCAATCTCACCGGCACCTTCCTGACCGCCAAGCACGTCATCGGGCGGATGCTCGAACAACCGGCCATCGGCTCGTCCCGGGGATCGATCGTCACCCTGGCCAGCATCGAGGGGCTGGAGGGGACCGCGGGCGGTAGCGCCTACAGCGCCTCCAAGGGCGGGGTTGTGTTGCTGACCAAGAACATGGCCATCGACTACGGGGGCAGCGGCATCCGGGTCAACGCCGTCTGTCCGGGGTTCATCGAGACCCCCATGACCGCGGGGATCTTCGACCTTCCCGGTATGGACCGGTCCCGAGAGCTGTTGATCGAGGAGCACAAGCTCCGCCGGATGGGAAAACCGGAGGAGATCGCCGCCGCTGCGGCGTTCCTCCTCTCCGACGACGCCACCTTCGTCACCGGGGTGGCCTTTCCGGTGGACGGCGGCTACACCGCCGGGCGCGACCATGCCATCACCCCGTTGTTCGGATTGTCAGGCCCGGAGGCGTAACCGGCCCCTCAATATCGAAGAAATGGCACGGCTAGTGACCGTTGGTTTGTGATGGTTTTCACATGAGGGTCGAGGCCGGAAATGCAGGTCACGCCGATGTTTCCTGTTTGCGGTGGGCCCCCTTGGGTATCCCATAATTTGGAAATCCAAAACGGCCGGTACGGCGTTTCGCAGCGGATATCGGTCGCCTGCGAAAAGGGGGGTGCATGGCACCAGAATCAGTGGAAATGGGCGTCGTCGAGGTGGCGGAGGGGCCGGTTCCCACCCCACCGATTCTCCACCGAACCGCAGACCCGGCGCCGTTGGGACTGGCGGCATTCGCGATGACCACGTTTGCCTTGAGCGTCGGCAACGCCAATATCTGGGGCCCCGGCGCCGACGCCGCACTGGCCCTGGCCCTGGTGTACGGAGGTGCGGTGCAGCTCCTCGCCGGGATGTGGGAGTTCACCAGGCGGAATACCTTCGGGGCGCTGGCCTTCTCTTCCTTCGGGGCGTTCTGGATCTCGTACTACGTGTTCGGCAAGTTCGTGGCCGTCACCGCCGCCGATGCACCGGTGGCGGTGGGCGTGTTCCTGTTGGGATGGACGATCTTCACCTTCTACATGATCGTGCCGTCGTTCCGAGTCAGCGGCGCGGTTGCCCTGGTGTTCGTCCTGCTGACCGTCACCTTTGTCCTGCTGACCATTGGGGCGTTCCGGAGCAACGTCACCATGACCAAATGGGGCGGCTATATCGGTATCGCCACTGCGGCCGCCGCCTGGTATGCATCGTTTGCCGGAGTGGTGAACGAGACGTTCAAGAAGCCAATCATCCCCACCATCCCCTTGGCTCCGAAGATCTGACCGGAGGGGGGAACTGCGCGAGGCTGAGGTGGGGAGGTAAAGGACATGAGCGAAGTTGCAAACAACGGGCGACCGGAGGAGGGGCTGTCGGCTCTCCTCCACGAGGTCCGACGGTTCGAACCGCCGCCGGAGTTCGTCGCTCAGGCCAACGCCAAGCCGGGGATCTACGCCGAGGCCGACGCCGATCCCACTGCCTGGTGGGAGGAACAGGCCGATCGGCTCGAGTGGGCGCAGCGTTGGACCGAGGTGCTGGACTGGAAGGTCCCGTTCGCCAAGTGGTTCGTCGGCGGCAAGCTGAATGCCTCGGTCAACTGCGTGGATCGGCACGTGGCCGCCGGCAACGGGGACAAGGTCGCCTTCCATTGGGTGGGGGAGCCCGAAGGCGACACCCGGACCATCACCTACGCCGACCTGAAGGACATGGTCTGTCAAGCCGCCAACGCGCTCACCGAGTTGGGGGTGGTTGCCGGGGACCGGGTCTGCATCTACATGCCGATGGTCCCCGAGGCGGTGGTGGCCATGCTGGCCTGCGCCCGGATCGGGGCGCCCCACATGGTGACGTTCGGCGGGTTCTCGTCGGAGGCGCTGGCCAGTCGGATCCTCGACGGGGATGCCCGCATCGTGATCACCGCCGATGGCGGCTACCGGCGCGGGGCGGAAGCCGCATTGAAGCCCAATGTCGACGAGGCGCTGAAGCAATGCCCCGAGGTCCGATCGGTGCTGGTCGTGCGCCGAACCGGCCAGGACGTCGACTGGGAGGAGGGTCGGGACCTCTGGTGGCACGAGGTGGTCGAACGGCAGTCCACCGATCACGACCCGGAAGCCTTCGACGCCGAGCAGCCGCTCTACATCATGTACACCAGCGGGACCACCGCCAAGCCGAAGGGGATCCTCCACACCACCGGTGGGTACCTCACCCACTGCATCACCACCCACCGACTGATCTTCGATGTGAAGCCGGAGACCGACGTCTTCTGGACCGCTGCCGACATCGGCTGGGTCACCGGCCACAGCTACATCGTCTACGGCCCCCTCGCCAACGGGGTCACCTCGATGATGTACGAGGGGACCCCCGACGCCGGCGGGCGCGACCGGTGGTGGAAGATCGTCGAGGACTACAAGGTCACCATCCTCTATACCGCCCCCACCACCATCCGGACGTTCATGAAGTGGGGAGAGGAGCACCCCGCCAGCCACGACCTCTCGAGCCTGCGCCTCCTCGGGTCGGTCGGTGAGCCCATCAACCCCGAAGCCTGGATGTGGTACCGGAAGAACATCGGGGGCGACCGGTGCCCGGTGGTGGACACCTGGTGGCAGACCGAGACGGGCGGGATCATGATCACCCCGCTGCCGGGGATCACCGCCACCAAGCCCGGGGCGGCGATGCGCCCCTTCCCGGGGATCAGCGCCGACGTGGTCGATGACGCCGGGAAGTCGGTCGGGAACGATGCCGGTGGGTACCTGGTGCTCGATCGTCCCTGGCCGGGCATGCTCCGGGGCATCTGGGGTGACCCCAAGCGCTACGAGGAGACCTACTGGTCGCGGTATCCGGGCCGGTACTTCGCCGGGGACGGGGCGAAGCGGGACGAGGACGGCGACCTGTGGCTGTTGGGCCGGGTCGATGACGTGATGAACATCTCCGGGCATCGCATCTCCACCACCGAGGTCGAGCACGCCCTGGTCGGCTTCCCCCGGGTGGCAGAAGCGGCGGTGGTCGGGGCCAGCGACGACACCACCGGGCAGGCCATCGTGGCCTTCGTCACCGTCAAGGGCGAGGTCTCCGATGCGGAGAACGAGGGCGACGCCCTGGTGAAGGAGCTGCGCAACCACGTGGCCAAGGTGATCGGGCCCATCGCCAAGCCCCGCCAGATCATCCTCACCCCCGACCTGCCGAAGACCCGTAGCGGCAAGATCATGCGGCGGCTGTTGAAGGACGTGGCCGAGCACCGGGAGCTCGGGGACGTCACCACTCTCCTCGACCCCACGGTGGTCAATCTGATCGACGAGCAGATACGGGCCGGGGGTGGTGGCGAGGCCGACTGAGTCGACCTCCGGACCGGATCACCGGTCGTCGGCACTGCCCCGGTGTCCGGAGGCGGCATCGGTCTCGAGCTTCCGGTTGCTAGCGTCATGAGCCATGGCTCGCCGAGATCGCCGACGGGGCGGCGCACATAGTGCACCCCGGGGTGGGAACGGGAGTTCACGATCGGCCGGAAAAGCCGATGGAGAGGCACCCAACGCCGCCGCCGGTGACCCTCTACCGGTAACGCCGGATTCCGAATCGGCCTCCAACGGCGCCGACCGCGAACCGCCGATTCCGAGCGGGGCAGGGCCGATCGCCGTCCCCGAGCTCCACGGGGTCGGGGCGATCGACGTCCCGGAGCTCCCGATTTCCCGACGCACCCGGCGAGCCCAACGCCGACCCGGCAAGCAGAAGCGGAGCTGGTTGGACCGGGTGCTCCTCAGCGCGGTGGTGCTGGTGGCGCTGGTGCTGGTATCGGTGGGGGTCGGTTACGGCTACATCCAGTACCGGTTCCATCAAGTCTCGAAGGTGACGGTGAAGCACCTGAAGACGGCGCCGGTGGGGAAGCCGTTCAACGTGTTGCTGATCGGCTCCGATTCCCGGGTCGGCGAATCGGCGTCGGATGCCTCCCACTTCGGTTCGTCAAATGTGCAGACCGGTCAACGGAGCGACGTGGTCAAGATTCTCCACGTCGACCCGGCCACCGGCGCGATCAATGTGTTGTCGATCCCGAGGGACACGGTGGTGGCGGTGGCCGGTGACACCAGTCAGATCGGGAAGTACAACCGGATCAACGCCACCTACAATGCCGGGCCCGATCAGTTGGTCCAGACCATCGAAGCCGACTTCGGCATCCCGATCGAGCACGTGGTGCAGCTCGACTTTGCCGGCTTCCGCGGTGCGGTCGACGCCATCGGAGGCATCTGGCTCAACTTCCCCTATCCGGCCAAAGATGTCCAAACCGGGCTCGACATCCAAACCGCCGGTTGCCAGCACGTCAACGGCGGCTACTCGCTGGCGGTGGCTCGGAGCCGAGACTACGAGTACTACAAGAACGGCTACTGGCAGTACGACGGCACCGGAGACTACGGGCGCATCGTGCGCCAGAACGCCTTCCTGAAGGCGCTGATCAACCAGGCGGAGACCAAGTACAACCCCCTCACCCTCAATGCCTTCATCGGGTCGGTGGTTCAAGGCGTCACCATCGACTCGACCTTCACCGTGGCCGGCCTCATCTCCTTGGCCCGCCAGTTCCATCAGTTCTCGTCGTCCTCGCTGGTCACGGCCACCCTTCCCACCTACGGCGCCGATTCCGACGTCTTCGGTTACCTGGGGTCGGTGCTCTATGTGCAACAACCGGAGGCCGACCAGGTCATCGCCCAGTTCTTGGGGGAGGCGCCGGAACCGATTCTCAGTCCGCCTCCGGACCCGTACGGCAGCCCGGCCACCACCACCACGACCACGACGGTGGCGGGCTCGAGTGGTGGCGGGACCACCCCGGCCACCAACGGGACCTCCAGCTCGGGTTCGCCCTCGACGACGACCACCACCACGGTGCCGGACTTCGATCCGACCCCCTGCAGCCCTCCGGGTTGACCGGCACTGCGAGGGCAGTCCCAATCAGGCCGGCTCAGGCGTTGGCGGTCTCCGACTCGGCCTCGTCGAGGCCCTGGGCCAAGGTGTTCCAGCTCAACGTCGCGCACTTGATGCGCACCGGGAACTTCACCACTCCCTGGAGCGCCGCCAGTTCCCCGAGGGAATCGACGTCGAGGAGTTGGGGTTCTCCGGCTTCCACCTCGGCGCCCCCCCGGGTGTCCTGGCCGGGCAGGGTGGCCTCGTGAATGGACATCATCCCCTTGAAGGTGCGGATCAGGTCACGGACCTCGGCGACCGACTTCCCCTTGACCGCCGCGGACATCAGTGACGCGGAGGACTGGCTGATCGAGCAGCCGGTCCCCCCGATCTTGATGTCGGACACGGCCCCGTCGCTGACCTCCAGGGTGACGACGATCTCGTCTCCACACAGCGGGTTGAATCCCTCGACCCGCTGGGCGGGAGGGGACGGGAGCTCACCCCGGTTCCGGGGCGAACGGTAGTGATCGAGGATGATCTCACGGTAGAGATCCTCGAGGCCGGCCATCAGATCACCTTCCTTTGCACTCGCGACACCGGGTTGGCTGCCGCGGCGGACATCACCGATTTAGGGTACCGGGAGGACCTCATCCGAAGAACGCCCCCGCCTCGGACAGGGCGTCGACCAAGGTGTCGACATCTGACTCGTCGTTGTAGAGGGCGAAGGAGGCCCGGGCGGTGGCGTTGACCCCCAGCCGCCGCATCAGCGGCTTGGCGCAGTGATGCCCGGCTCGAACGCAGACCCCGTACTGGTCGAGGATCTGCGAAATGTCGTGAGGGTGGATGTCCCGATAAGCAAAGGAGAGGACACCCCCGCGCTCGACCGGATCCTTGGGCCCGAAGACGTGGATGTCGGCTCCGAGCCGTTCCTCCAGGGTGCGCAGGGCGTAGGTGGTCAGCGAGATCTCGTGGGCCCGGACCGACTCCATCCCCACCCCCTCCAGGTACTCCACCGCGGCGCCGAGACCGATCGCCTCGGTGATCGGTGGGGTGCCGGCTTCGAACCGCCAGGGCAGGTCGTTGGGGGTGAAACCGTCCTTGCGGACGTCGAGGATCATCTCCCCCCCACCCAGGAAGGGGGGGAGGGAGGAGAGCAGCTCGTCCCGGCCCCAGAGCACGCCGATGCCGGTGGGACCGAGCATCTTGTGGGCGCTGAAAGCCAGAAAGTCGCAGCCGAGGGCGGAGACGTCGGTGGGCAGATGGGGCACGGATTGGGCGGCATCGGCCACCACCACCGCGCCGGCGTCATGGGCGGCCCGGGCGATGTCGCTGACCGGGTTCAGCGTCCCGAGGACGTTGGACATGCAGGTGATCCCGACCAGCTTGACCCCGTCGAGCAGGCGATCGAGGTCGTCGAGGATCAGGGCGCCGTCGTCGTCGATCGGGATCCACCGGATGGTGAGCCCTCGCTCTTCGGCCAGCATCTGCCACGGCACGATATTGGCGTGGTGCTCCATTTCGGTGAGGAGGATGGCGTCGCCGGAGTGGAGGTGGGTGCGTCCCCAGGTATTGGCCACCAGGTTGAGCCCCTCGGTGGCGTTCTTGGCGAACAAGACCTCCCGAGCGGGGTTGGGGGCCCCGATGAAACGCCCGACGGAGGAGCGGGCGGCTTCGAAGCGACGGGTGGCCTCTTCGGCGATCCCGTACACGCCCCGGTGTACGTTGGCGTGGGTGGTCTCCTCGTAGTTGCGCATGGCGTCGAGGACCTGGCGGGGGCGCTGGGAGGAAGCCGCCGAGTCGAGATAGGTGATCGGCCGCCCGTTGACCTGCTGGGCCAACAGCGGAAAGTCCTTCTTCAGCGTCTCGACGTCGATGCCGTGTGCCACGTTGGTCAGGCTCGCCATGCGTCGTATCCTTCCGTCTCCAGTTTCTTGTACAACTCAGGGCCGCCTTCGGCCACGATGGCTCCGTCGATGATGAGATGGACCCGGTCGGCCTCCAGCTCATCGAGCATCCGTTGGTAATGGGTGATCACCACCACCCCGAGATCCGGTCGGTTCTCCCGAACCGTGTGCACGCCGCGGGCGACGGTGCGGAGGGCGTCGACGTCGAGGCCGGAATCGGTCTCGTCGAGAATGGCGAGTTTCGGATCGAGCATGGCCATCTGGAGGATCTCGTTGCGCTTCTTCTCCCCACCCGAGAACCCCTCGTTGAGATGCCGCTCGCCAAACTCGGGATCCATCCCGAGCTTTTCCATCCACTCCATCATCATCAATCGAACTTCCAGCACCGACATGTCCATGCCGCGACGGGCCGACAGTGCCTGGCGAAGGAACTGGATCACCGGCACGCCGCCGATGGCTTCGGGCTCCTGGAAGGCGAGGAACATCCCGGCCTTCCCCCGGACGTCGGTGGGCCAGGTGGTGACGTCCTCGCCCTGGAACCGGATGGCCCCGGAGGTGACCTGGTAGGCGGGATTGCCCAACAGCACCTTGGCCAGGGTCGACTTGCCCGAACCGTTGGGGCCCATGACCGCGTGCACCTGACCGGACTCGACGGTGAGATTGACGCCCCGGAGGATGGGGGTACCGTCCACCGACACATGGAGATCCTCCACCTGGAGAAGCGGAGCAGTTGACGGGGTCTTCGCGACTGTCCCTTCGTTCACACCCCGAGCCTACCCCGCAGTGGCCATTTCTCCTACCGCCGTAGGAGGAATAGGATGACCTGGCCTTGCGACCAGGAATTTCGTGAGTTCGGAGGTAGGCAAGTACGGTAACCGGGTGACATCTTCGATGGTTGCTGCCAACGGCTTCTCCGGCGCCCAACCGCAGGCTCGATTCCGAGCCGGCCGATGGCGGTCGGAGGGCCCGGTGCGACCCCACCCGTCGGCCGGAACTTCGGTTCCCTTTCTGCCGGGGGCCGCCATCGCCCCGGGGGTGCGCTGATGGCCGACCCGTGGACCTATGCCGGGCCCGTCGCCCAGCTCCAGGCCAACGACGGGGTCGTCACCCTGGTCGACGAGTCCACCTTCACCATCAGCGGGAGCGGCGGGGACATCTCGGTGGGGGGCGCCCAAGGGCTGTTCGTGCGGGACACCCGGATCATCTCCCGATTCGAATTACTGGTGAACGGCTCCCATACCGAGGCGTTGGCGGCAGTGACCGACGACCCGTTCTCCTCGACCTTCGTCTCCCGGTGCCTGCCTCCGCCCGGGAGGGCCGATTCGACCCTCATGGTGTTCAGGTCCCGATACGTCGGACAGGGGATGCGCGAGGACATCATCATCCGCAACTTCGGGGACGAACCGTCGTTCTGCTCGGTCGAGCTGTTCGTCGGGGCCGACTTCGCCGACCTGTTCGCGGTGAAAGAAGGACGGGTCGGAGGCAGTGGCCAGACCGACGCGGTGACGGGAACCGTCACGGTCGGCATCAACGGGGGCGACGGGGAAGGAACCGCCGCTGCCCCGCCGGCGGTCGGGCCGCCCACCATGCACTTCTCCTACCGCCGGGGCGGGGTGACCCGCGGGGCCGAAGTCCGGTTCTCCGGACCGGTCAAACTGGTCCAGGATCTCGCCACCTTCGAGACCATCGTGCCCGCCCGGGGCGAATGGCGAACCTGCGTCGAGGTGGCCCCGGTGATCGACGGGGTCGGCATCAATCCCCGCTACCGGTGCGGCCAGCCGGTGGAGCGGGCGGAGCCGGCCGAGCGGCTGGCCCGGTGGCGGCGACAGGTCCCCCAGGTCGACACCGACCATCCGGGGCTCAAGAACGTGGTGGCCCGGAGCGCCGAGGACCTGGGGGCGCTGCGAATCTTCGATCCGGATTTCCCCGAACGGATGGTGGTGGCGGCGGGGGCACCGTGGTTCATGACCGTGTTCGGGCGTGACTCCCTCCTCACCGCCTGGATGGCGTTGCTGGTGGATCCCGACCTGGCCCTCGGGGTGCTGCAGACCCTGGCCCGGTTCCAGGGCAACGAAGTCGATCCCCGGCACGACGAACAACCCGGTCGGATCCTCCACGAGATGCGGTTCGGCGACGCCGCCTCGCTGTCGCTCGGGGGAGGGAGCATTTACTACGGCACCGCCGATGCCACCCCTCTGTTCGTGATGCTGCTGGGGGAGCTCCGGCGCTGGGGGGTGGCCGGGGAGCTGGTCGACGAGCTGTTGCCCAATGCCGAACGGGCCATCGAGTGGATCGAGCATTTCGGCGACGCCGACGGCGACGGCTATGTCGAGTACCACCGGGCCACCGACCGCGGGCTGGCCAACCAGGGTTGGAAGGACAGCTGGGACGGGATCCGCTACGCCGACGGTCGGGTGGCCGAGGCGCCGATCGCCCTCTGCGAGGTGCAGGCCTATACCTACGGCGCCTACCTGGCCCGGGCCCACTTCGCCTACGAGGTCGGGGACACCGCCACCTTCCAGCGGTTCCGGGCCAAGGCGACGGAGTTGAAGAAGGCGTTCAACCGTGACTTCTGGCTGGAGGAGAAGGGATGGTTCGCCATCGGCCTCGACGCCGACAAGAAGCCCATCGACTCCCTCACCTCCAACATCGGCCACTGTCTCTGGACGGGGATCGTCGACGAGGACAAGGCCGCCCTGGTGGCGGCCAAACTGTCGTCGCCGGAGATGTTCAGCGGGTGGGGAGTACGCACCCTCGCCTCCGACAGCGGCGGTTACAACCCGATCAGCTATCACTGCGGTTCGGTGTGGCCCCACGACACCGCCATCGTGGCCGCGGGTCTGGCCCGCTACGGGTTCGACGGCATCGCCCAGAAACTGATCCTGGCGCTGCTCGACGCCGCGGTGGCCCAGGGTGGGCGGCTGCCCGAGCTGTTCAGCGGCCTCGACCGGGGTGAGCTGAGCGTGCCGGTGGGCTATCCGACCTCGTGCTCGCCGCAGGCCTGGTCGGCGGCGTCCCCGCTGCTCTGCCTCCGCACCCTCCTCCGCCTCGACCCGTGGGTGCCGAGGGGGAAGACCTGGGTGTGCCCCAACCTGCCGGAGGGGATCGGCCACCTGAGGGTGGAGGGGATCCCGCTGGCCGGCTCCCGGGTGACCATCGAGGTGGGCGACGAGGTACCCGGCGGCATGACCATCACCGGGCTGCCCCCCGAGATCGAGGTGATCCGCGAGCCGCGGCACCCGGCCACCGCGGTCTGAGTCACCAGCCCCGGTCGATCCACTCCTGAAGGTGGGGGGTCTCGGCGCCGATGGTGGTGCTCTTCCCGTGGCCGGGCAGCACCAGGGTGTCCGGCCCGAACTCGCCGAACAGCCGGCCCTCGATCGAGGCGATGATGGTGGCGAAGTCGGCGTTCTTGAACTTGGTGTTGCCCGGGCCGCCGGGGAAGAGGGTGTCCCCGCTGAACAGCAGCGGGGTCCCCTCGACGGCGAAGCACATCGAACCCGGGGTGTGCCCGGGGGTGGCGATGGTGCCGATCCGGAGCCGACCGATCTCGAGGGTCGACGCATCTTCCAGGATCAGGTCGTAGGACGGGAGCATCCCGGCGTCCGCCTGGGTCACCGCCACGTCGATGCCGGCATTCCTGACCGATTCCACCGCCTGGATGTGGTCCCAGTGGCCGTGGGTCTCGACCACCTGCCGCACCCCGAGGTCGCGGCAGAGCTCGAGCAGGAGGTCGTGCTCGTTGGCGGCGTCGATCAGCACCGAGTCGCCGGTCTGCCGGCAGCGGACGATGTAGACGTTGTTGTCCACCGGACCCACTACCACCCGGTGGACCTCGACGTCGGTGTCCTGGTAATCGATGATGGTGCTGGCCATGCCGGGCTGCCCTCCTCGGGTGGTCCCCGCGCTCACGGGGTGTCGGCCACCGACAACCGTGCAGCGTACCGTCGCGGCGGCGCCGTCAACCCCGCCGTTTCTTGACCCGTTGGTCAACATCGGCCCAGTTCTGGTAGACAACGGAGCACGAGGTCCCCACGGAGGGGGCTGTCCCAAGGGGGATGGAAAACGATGAACTTCGCCTTCAGCGAGGAACAGGACGAGCTCCGCAAGTCGGTCAAGCGGTTTCTCGAGGACAAGTCACCCGAGACGGAAGTCCGCCGGCTCATGGAGACCACCGAGGGCTATGACCCGGCGGTATGGACCCAGATGGCCGACCAGTTGGGCCTCCAGTCGCTGACCATCCCCGAAGAGTTCGGCGGCTCGGGGTTCTCTTATGTGGAGCTCATCGTGGTCCTGGAGGAGATGGGGGCGGCCCTGCTGTGTGCACCGTTCTTCTCGACGGTGGCGCTCGGCGCCAACGCCATCCTCACCTCCGGCGACCAGAAGGCGAAAGAGGAGTACCTCCCCGGCATCGCCTCGGGCGAGACCATCGCCACCCTCGCCCACACCGAAGACAGCGGGCAGTGGGACACCGACAGCGTGACTCTGACCGCCGCCCCCTCGGGCGACGGATGGTCGCTGAACGGGCACAAGTCGTTCGTCATCGACGGCCACGTGGCCAACCTGATCCTGGTGGTGGGCCGTACCGACGCCGGCATCAGCCTGTTCGCGGTCGCCGGCGACGCCGAGGGCCTGACCCGCACGCCGCTGGCCACCATGGACCAGACCCGCAAGCAGGCCCGGCTGGAGTTCGCCAACACCCCGGCCCGGCTGATCGGGACCGATGGCGAGGCCTCGGCCGGGCTGTCGAAGACCCTCGACCTGGCGGCGGTGGCGCTGGCCGCCGAGCAGGTGGGCGGGGCCCAGCGCTGCCTCGACAGCTCCGTCGAGTACGCCAAGACCCGCATCCAGTTCGGCCGGCCGATCGGGAGCTTCCAGGCCATCAAGCACAAGTGCGCGGACATGCTGCTGGAGGTGGAGTCGGCCAAGTCGGCCGCCTACTACGCCGGCTGGGCCGCCGCCGAGGACTCCGACGAGCTGCCGGTGGTGGCCAGCCTGGCCAAGTCCTACTGCTCGGAGGCCTACTTCCACGCCGCCGCCGAGACCATCCAGACCCACGGCGGAATCGGCTTCACCTGGGAGCACCCCGCCCACCTCTACTTCAAGCGGGCCAAGTCGTCGGAGCTGCTGCTCGGCGATCCCTCCTACCACCGGGAGCTGCTGGCCCAACGGATCGGTATCTGAACCCTGCATCGTCCATCCGTTGTCACCGTTTGACCCGAGTTCGAATGTCCGGTCCGACCCCGGCGCCGGGGTATCGGCCACCGGCTCGGTGGGCCCGGCCCGCGACCGTTGCCCCTCCGGATATGGCGTAGCGTCTCCGAAATGACCGGACCCCGAAGGTTGATTGGTTGGCTGCTGCTCGTGCTGGTAGCGGTGCTGGCCGCCGGCGGCGCGGCGCTGGGCGTCACCCAGGCCCCCAAGCAGGCCAGCCTCCAACAAGCGGTGAAGAACACCCTGGGCGCGTCCAACTACACCTCCGACGTGCTAGAGAGCAGCTCCCAGGGAACTCAGACCCAGCACCTGGTGTTCCAGGCGCCGAGCCGGCTGGGCGGCTACGTCGATTCGGGAAGCGTGCGGGTCTACGTGGCGGTCATCGACGGGTTCGAGTACCAGAGCACCCAGGTGACCCAGTCGTCGTCCACCGCCCACCTCACCTTCCAGAAGCAGACCAGCCAGCCGGCCTCGTCCTACGACCCGGTCCATGAGTACGTGGCCCTGGCCAAGAACGCCAAGAACGTGCACCAGAAGGGTGACACCTACACCTTCACGGTGACCCAGCAGGGCCAGACCGCCTCGTTCACCGCCACCGTGATCGGCCAGTACCTCTCGGCGCTGACCATCAGCGCCACCGGGGCCCAGCTGTCGTTGACGGTGTCGTCGGTGAACTCGTCGCCCCCGGTGACCCTGCCGAGCGGGGCCAAGGTGGTCGCCACCCCGACCACCACCGTGCCGCCCACCACCCCGACCACCGCACCCGCCGCCACCACCCCGACCACCGCCGCACCCTGAGCCGGGGGGCCGGCCGGCTGGCCGGCGAACGGTGGTCCAGGATGGTCAGGTCGGGGACTCAGCTCCGGCGATGCCGGTGTCGATGGCCCGGCGCAGCCGGCGGGCATGGCTACCCGGATCGTCCGCCTCGGTGAGCCAGCGGACCACCACGAAGTGGCGGGCCCCGACCGCGATCATGGCTCCGACGGTCTCGGGGTCCACCCCGCCGGTGATCCAGACCGGCCACGGCGAACGGGCGACCGCCTCCCGGATGTAGTCGAGCCCGGTCCCCGGCCGCCCGGGCTTGGTCGGGGTGGCCTGCACCGGCCCGGCGGAGAGATAGTCAACCGGCAGCCGCCGGTCGATCGCCGACTGCAGCTCGGAGGACGCATGGGTGGAGAGACCCACCTGCCCGTGGTCGCCGACCACCTTCCGGGCCTCCTCGGCGGGGGCGTCATCCTGGCCGACGTGGACCCCGTCGGCGCCGACCGCCTTGGCCAGATCGGGACGGTCGTTGAGGATGAACGGGACCTGGTGGCGGGCGCAGACTTCCTGGACGATCCGGGCTCGAAGGACCAGGTCGGAGTCGGCGAGGTGCTTGTCCCGGAGTTGGACCACGTCCACCCCCCCGGCGATACAGGCCTCCACGAACGGGCCGAGGTCTGGACGGTCCGGGGTGCACAGGTAGAGCCGGCGTCCGGACAGATCCCAGCGTTGGCCCGGGTCGGCCGCCTCCGTCAATTGGTGGTGGATGCCTGGGCTTTGGCCTGGGCTTTCTTCTCTTGCTTGAACTGGCGGACCTTGGCCAGCGAAGCCGGGGAGTCGATGTCGGCCACCGACTGGAAGGTCCCCGGCTGGCTGTAGGGGGTGGAGACCTGCTGCCATCCGGGGGTGGCGAGGCCCAGCTGCTTGCCCAACAACGCGATGAAGATGCGGGCCTTCTGGGCGCCGAAGCCGGGGAGGGCCCTGACGTTGGCCAGTAATTCCTTGCCGTCGGCAGCCGAGTTCCAGATGGCCGACGCGTCGCCGCCGTAGTTTTCGGTGATCAGGCGGGAGACCTCTTGGACCCGACTCGCCATCGAGCGCGGGAACCGGTGGAGCGCGGGCCGTTCGGCGAAGATGTCGGCGAGCGCTTCGGGATCCATCGAGGCGATCTTCCCGACGTCGAGCGAGCCGCCCAGTCGCTCCTTCAGTTCGTAGGGGGAGGTGAACGCCTTCTCCAACGGGATCTGTTGATCGAGGACCATCCCGATGACCAACGCCAGAGGGTCGTCGGAGAGGAGCTTGTCTGCGGCCGGATTGCCACTCAACTGGATCACCCGGCCAGGCTAGCCGGGAGCATGAGGATCGGGCCCCGCCGCGCTCGACCAACGGGTCCGCTGCCTGGACGCTCCACCTCCGGTCCACGGTTCCCCTATGTCGCCGAGGCGGGATCGTTTCCGGCTCCGTCCGACGCCTAGCCACCCCGGGGTCCGGAGCCGAGGGTTCAGCGGGTCCAGGGGTCCCCGGAGGAGGCGTCGATCCCGTACTGGTGGATGGCCTTGGAGACCACCTCGGGCTGGACCTCGCCGCTCGCCACCAGCCCGTCGAGCACCGCCACCACGATGTGGGCGGCATCCACCTCGAAGAACCGGCGCAGGGTGTCCCGGGTGTCGGAGCGCCCGAAGCCGTCGGTGCCCAACGAAGTGAAATGGCGGGGTACGAACCGGGAGATCTGGTCGGGCACCGCCCTCACGAAGTCGGTCACCGCCACCACCGGGCCGTCGACGCCGGCCAGCGAGTCGGCCACCAACGAGACCCTCGGCTCCTCGCCGGGGTGGAGGCGGTTCCACCGTTCGACCGACAGGGCGTCCTCCCGCAGCGACTTGTAGGAGGTCACCGACCAGGCATCGGCCTCGACCCCCCAGTCGGCGGCCAGCAGCGACCGCGCCTCCATCGCCGCCTGCCAGGCCGAGCCGGAGAAGAGCAGGGTCGCCCGGTGGGGGGATTCTGCCGTCCGGTCGGCGTCCGGGTTCGGAGTCCCCGGGGCCCGGCTCGAATCGGGGTCACGGTGGCCGGCGAACCGGTACATGCCCCGGATGACCCCGGTGCGCACCCGCTCCGCCTCGGCGGCGCCCTCGGGAAGGGCGGGCATCGGGTAGTTCTCGTTGTAGAGGGTGATGTACCAGTAGCGGTCCTCGGGCTCGGGACCGGTCATCCTCCGGATCCCGTCCTCCATGATGATCGCCACCTCGTAGGCGAAGGCGGGGTCGTAGGCCGCCACCGTCGGCACCACCGACGCCAGCACCAGCGAATGCCCGTCCTGGTGCTGGAGCCCCTCGCCGTTGAGGGTGGTCCGCCCGGCGGTGCAGCCGAGCAGGAAGCCCCGGCCCCGCATGTCGGCCAGCGCCCACAACAGGTCGCCGACCCGTTGGAACCCGAACATCGAATAGAAGAGGTAACAGGGGATGAGCGGCTCACCCCAGGTGGCGTAGGCGGTGGCGGCGGCGGTGAAGGTGGCGGTGGCCCCCGACTCGGTGATGCCCTCCTCGAGGACCTGACCCGACTCGCTCTCGGCATATTTGAGGGCGAGGTCGGCATCCACCGGGGTGTAGCTCTGGCCGTCCGGTGAGTAGATCTGGACGTTGGCGATCAACGGCTCGAGCCCGAACGTCCGGGCCTCGTCGGAGACGATGGGCACCATCCGCTGCCCGATGGATGGGTCGCGCACCAGGTTCCGCAACAGCCGGGCGAAGGCCATGGTGGTGGAGGCCGACAGTTTGCCCGATCCCTCCAGGAACTCGGCGAACACCTCGGGGCCGGGGGCGTCGAGCACCTTCGGCCGGACCACCCGGCGGGGAATGGGGCCGCCGAGGGCGCGACGGCGCTCGGCCAGATAGATGGCGGCCGGGGAGTCGTCGGCCGGCCGGTAGTAGGGAGGCATGTCGGCGTCGAGGGCGGCATCGGGAATCTCGTCGTGGAGGAACAGCCGGTCTCGGAGGGTCCGGAGCTGGGGCTTGGTCATCTTCTTGATCTGGTGGGTGGCATTGCGGGCCTCGATCTCGGGGCCGAGCGTCCAGCCCTTGATGGTCTTGGCCAGGATGACGGTCGGCGCCCCCACGTATTCGGTGGCGGCCAGGTAGGCGGCATAGATCTTCTGGTAGTCGTGGCCGCCGCGGGGCAGGGACTGGAGCGCCTCATCGGAGAGATCGGCGACCATGGCTCGGAGCCGCGGGTCGGGGCCGAAGAAGTGCTCCCGGATGTAGGCGCCCGACTCGGTGGCGTACTTCTGGAATTCGCCGTCGACGGTCGAGTTCATCTTCTTGAGGAGGACCCCGTCCACGTCCTTGGCCAACAGCTCGTCCCAGGCCCGACCCCACACCACTTTGATGACGTTCCAGCCGGCTCCCCGGAACAGGGCCTCGAACTCCTGGATCACCTTGCCATTGCCCCGCACCGGGCCGTCCAGCCGCTGGAGGTTGCAGTTCACCACGAAGGTCAGGTTGTCGAGGTGTTCCCGCCCGGCCATGCCCAGGCCACCGATCGCCTCCGGCTCGTCGAACTCGCCGTCGCCGACGAAGCACCAGACCCGGCTGGCCGAGGTGTCGACCAGGCCCCGGGCGTGGAGGTACCGGTTCATGTGGGCCTGGGAGATGGCGTTGATCGGCCCGAGACCCATCGACACGGTGGGGAATTCCCAGAACTCGGGCATCAGCCGCGGGTGGGGGTAGGACGACAGCCCCTCCCCGCCGACCTCGAACCGGAAATTGTCGAGCTGCTGTTCGGTCAGCCGGCCCTCCATGAAGGCGCGGGCATAGATGCCCGGAGAGCCGTGTCCCTGGAAGAAGACCTGGTCCCCGGCCGCCCCGTTGTCCTTGCCGTGGAAGAAGTGGTTGAAGCCGACCTCGTAGAGGGCGGCGGAGCTGGCGTAGGTGGAGAGGTGGCCACCGATGGAGGCGGACCGGGCGTTGGCCCGCACCACCATCACCGCGGCGTTCCACCGGATGAACGCCCGGATCCGGCGCTCGATGTCCTCGTCGCCGGGGAACTCCGGCTCGCGGTCGGTGGGGATGGTGTTGACGTAGGGGGTGGAGACGGTGGCGGGGAAGTCGACGTTCTTGGCCCGGGCCTGCTCGAGCAGACGGAGGAGCAGGTAGCGGGCCCGGGTCCGACCGTGGGCCTCCACCACGTCGTCGAAGGCGTCCATCCACTCCGCGGTCTCCCCGGCGTCACTGTCGTAGAGCTGGTGGCTGACCCCGTCGAAGAGCATGGGTCCATGCTCCCACTGGTTCGGCGGAAACGGAAGCCGGCCCCGGCCGTCGGAGCCAGCGGGTCCGACCCGGGTGTGCGGAGCGCGTCGGCGAGCGTGCATGCTGTGCCGATGCCCAGCACCGAACCCGCCACCGACCAGGTCACCGTCGTCTACACCGATGGCGCCTGTCTGGGGAACCCCGGGCCGGGTGGATGGGGGTGGGCGGTCGACGGACGGCGGTCGGGGACCGGAAGCACGTTGTTCGGGAGCGGGGGGGAGCCCCACTCCACCAACCAGCGCATGGAGATCAAGGCGGTCATCGAGGCGCTGCGGGCCATCGACGGCGACGTCCTGGTGGTGAGCGATTCGACCTACGTGGTGAACTGCTTCAAACAGAAGTGGTACGTGGGGTGGAAGCGGAAGGGCTGGCGCAACTCCCAGGGAAAGCCGGTCGCCAATCGGGATCTGTGGGAAGAGTTGCTTGATCTGGCCCTCGATCCGAAACGGCGGGTGACCTTCGAATGGGTGAAGGGCCATTCCGGGGATCCGATGAACGACCTGGTCGACCAGTTGGCGACCGAGGCGGCCGCCCTCCAGCGCTAGGGCGCCCTCCGGCCGGGGACCGGGATTCGGTCCGAGTTTGGGTACTGGCCCCCGGTCCCGTAATCTGCTCCCATGGAGATCAACGGAAGCTCAGCAATCATCACCGGGGGCGCATCAGGCCTGGGTGAAGCCACCGCCCGGACCCTCGCCGCCGAAGGCGTGCGGGTCACCATCTTCGACAAGAACGAAGAGCGGGCCAAAGAGGTGGCCGGCGAAATCGGTTCCAGCGCCAACTACGTCGGTGGCGACGTCACCGACCCCGGCGACTGCCAGAAGGCCGTCGACCAGGCCGCCGACGGCGGCAACCTCCGCATCGCGGTGAACTGCGCCGGGACCGGATGGGTCGGCCGGGTCATCAACCGGGACGGCTCGCCTCACGATCTGGCGCCGTTCCAATTCATCCAGAACCTGAACGTGATCGGCACCTTCAACGTCATGACCAAGGCCGCCTCGGCCATCTCCCAGGTGGAGCCCCAGACCGACGGCGAGCGGGGGGTGATCGTCAACACCGCGTCGGTGGCGGCGTTCGACGGCCAGATCGGCCAGTTGGCCTATTCGGCGTCCAAGGGCGCCATCGTGGGGATGACCCTGCCGGCCGCCCGCGACCTGGCGGTGGTGGGCATCCGGGTGCTGGCCATCGCCCCGGGACTGTTCGACACCCCGTTGCTGGCCATGCTGCCCGACGAGGCGCGGGCCGAGCTCGGCAAGTCGGTCAACTTCCCCAAGCGTCTGGGTAACCCGTTGGAGTTCGGCGCCATGGTGAGCAGCATTGCCAAGAACAGCTACCTCAATGCGGAGGTCATCCGGCTCGACGGTGGCATCCGCATGCCTCCGAAGTAGGCCCCGTCCGGGTGGACGGTCACGGTGCCCCGGGGATCCGCCTGTCCGGGTCCCCGGCAGCCACCGGAAGCCGGGACCTACGCTGCGGGCAGTGCGGTACTGGACCCAAGACGAGGCGCGGGCCGAGCTTCCGCGCCTGCGGGTGCTGATCGACGGGCTTCGGCGCGGCGAGCGCCAGGGGGTGGTGGCCGGACCAATGGTCACGGGGTGGTGAGCGACCAGGCAGATGCCGACCCCGAACTGGTCGACGTGCCCACCGCGCTGGCGGAGCTGGAGGAAAATGGCATCGTGCTCCGCGACTCCGAATCCGGTCTGCTGGACTTCCCGGCGGTGACCGACAAGGGAGTCGTCTACCTCCTGTGCTGGAAGCGAGATGAGCCCGAGCTCGGCTGGTGGCACTTCGCCGAGGAGGGCTTCGAGGGCAGGAAGCCGCTTCCTCTGCCTCCGGACCTGTGAGCGCCACCCCGGCACCGGTGGTGGCCGACGAGGGCATCATCCGCACGGTGGACCTGACCAAGGTCTACGAGGGGACCGACTTCCGGGCGGTGGACAGCCTGGACCTCGCTGTCGCTACCGGGGAGATCTTCGGCCTGCTCGGCCCGAACGGCGCCGGGAAGACCACCACCGCCGGCATGCTCACCACCCGGGTGATCCCGACCGGCGGGCAGGCCTTCGTGGGGGGCATCGACGTGGTGGCCCATCCGACGCTGGCCAAGCAGATCCTCGGCATCGTCAGCCAGCAGAACACTCTCGATCGGCAGCTGTCGGTGTGGGAGAACCTCTACTTCCACGGTCGCCTCTTCGGGATCCCGGCCGGCGAGTCCCGCCGGATCTCCGACCAGCTGCTCGATCAGTTCCAACTGGGGAAGTGGGCCAAGTCATCGGTGGAGGCGCTCTCGGGCGGGATGGCGCAACGGCTGATGGTGGCCCGGGCCGTCTTCCACCGCCCGGCGGTGCTGTTTCTCGACGAGCCGACCGCCGGTCTCGACCCCCAGAGCCGGCTGGCGCTGTGGGACATCCTCGGCCAGCTGAACGCGGCCGGCCAGACCATCATGCTCACCACCCACTACATGGAAGAGGCCGACCTGCTCTGCCAGCGGGTGGCCATCATGGACCACGGGAAAATTCTGGCCCTCGGGACCCCGGCCGCCCTCAAGCGGGGGATCGACGCCGACACCATCGTCACCGTCACCGCCGCGGGGGACGGGGAGGCGCTGGCCCGGCTGTTGGAGGGTGCCATCGCCGGGGTCACCCGGACCCGCCAGGTGGAGGGCGGGGTCGAGCTCCACGTGAAGGGCCATGAGCGCCTGCTGCCCACCGTGATCTCGGTGGCGGAGGGCGGGGGGTTCCCGATCATCGACCTCTCGGTCACCGAGCCGACCCTGGAGACGGTCTTCATCAACCTGACCGGAAAGGAACTCCGGGACTGATGGGGATCACCGAAGCCTCCGCCGACGCCGCCCGCATCGAGCTGCGCCCGACCCGATCGGCCACCGCCACCAGCCGGATCGCCCTCTGGGCCCTGA
Source organism: Acidimicrobiales bacterium (assembly GCA_036264255.1). Classification (GTDB taxonomy): domain Bacteria; phylum Actinomycetota; class Acidimicrobiia; order Acidimicrobiales; family RAAP-2; genus DASZIT01. The sequence continues at coordinate 46,983 of DATARI010000176.1, forward strand.
TCCTGCGGGACCTGGTGGTGCTGCGGAAGCACCTCGTCGAATTCGTCATCCGGACGGTGGTGCAGCCGTTCCTGTTGTGCCTGGTCTTCCTCTACGTGTTCCCGAAGATCGGCCAGGGGATCGGCGGGGGTGGGGGCTCGGGAAGCGAATCGGCCTTCGCCACCGTGCTCGTCCCCGGGGTGGTGGGCATCTCCATCCTGTTCCAGGGGGTGCAGTCGGTGGCGCTGACCATGGCTACCGAATTCGGGTACACCCGGGAGATCGAGGATCGGGTGCAGGCTCCGTGCCCGATCTGGCTGGTGGCGATGGCCAAGGTGCTGTCGGGGGCCGTGCAGGGGGCCATCTCCGCCATCATCGTCCTCCCCATCGCCTCGGTCGTCCACGCCAGTGGGGCCGAAGCCCACCTGAACCTGCACTGGTGGATCGTCCTCACCCTGGTGCCGCTGGCCTGCGTGGCCATGACCTCGCTCGGGCTGTTCCTCGGCACCACCTTCGAGCCCCGCAACATCGGGCTGATGTTCGGGTTCGTCATCCTCCCGGTCACTTTCCTCGGGGGCACCTACTACCAGTGGACCCGACTGGCCCCGATCAAGGTGGGCGGGTGGCACTGGCTGCAGACGGTCGTCCTCATCAACCCGCTGATCTACGTCAACGAGGGGATGCGGGCCGCCTTCACCAACGCCTCCCACATGCATCTCTACGTGGTGTACCCGGTCCTGATCGCCTTCACGGCGATCTTCCTCGGAATCGGGCTCCACAACTTCCGCCGGCGGGTGCTTTCCTAGGGCTGACGCCATCCGACGGCCTATAGGCTGAGGTGGCTAGAACCAGCATTCACCATCGAGACTGGAGGTGGTTCCCACGGGACCCCAGGTGGCATCGGAGGACACGGCATCGGGGGGAAGTGGGGCCAAGGGCGGTGGTGACGGCACCTACGACATCGTCGTCATCGGGGGCGGACCCGGAGGCTACGGGGCGGCCCTCTACGGGGCGGCGGCCGGGCTGTCGATCGCGGTGGTGGAGCTCGACAAGGTCGGTGGCACCTGCCTCCATCGGGGCTGCGTGCCGGCCAAGGAATTTCTCGAGACGGCGTCGGTCTACCGCACGGTGGCCGGCGCTTCCCAGTTCGGGATCGGTGACGGCGCCGACGGTGACCCCAAGCCGTCGGTGGAGTTCGCGGTCAGCCAGTCCCGCAAGCAGAAGGTCGTGGACCAGTTGTTCAAGGGGCTCTCCGGCCTCATGAAGGGGCGGGGCATCGACATCTACAGCGGCACCGGGACCCTGCTGCCCGACCATCGGGTCCGGATAACCGGCAACGACGGCTCGACCACCGAGATCACCGGCACCGACATCGTGCTGGCGGCCGGCTCCCTGCCCCGGACCATCCCCGGCTTCGAGGTCGATGGGACCATCGTGATGGACTCGGACGACGTCCTCGACCTCAACACCCTCCCCGGCTCGGTGGCGGTGGTGGGGGGCGGGGCCATCGGCTGCGAGTTCGCCTCCCTGTTTTCCGACCTCGGCTCCAAGGTGACGGTGTTCGAGGCCCTCCCGAGCATCCTGGCGCTGTGCGATCCCGACGTCACCAACGTGGTGGCCCGGTCATTCCGGAAGCGGGGGATCGAGGTCAAAGCCGGCACCCAGTTGCAGGGCCACACCCCGGACCCGTCGGGGAAGGGAACCGTCGTCCTGTTCGGCGACGGCGAAAAGTTGGCGGTCGACGCGGTGGTCGTCTCGGTGGGCCGCCGTCCCCGCACCGAGGGCCTGCTGGCCGAGGGCACCGGGGTGGTCGTCGACGAGCGAGGATTCGTGGTCGCCGACCAGTTCATGCGCACCGCCGCACCGGGGGTATGGGCGGTGGGCGACGTGGTGGCTAACACCCCCCAGCTCGCCCACGTCGGGTTCGCGGAGGCGATCGTCATCATCAAGTCGATCCTGGGCGAGCCGGTCCTCCCGGTGAACTACGACCGGGTGCCCTGGGCGATCTACTGCCATCCCGAGGT
>DATARI010000184.1:0-28081 GCA_036264255.1 Acidimicrobiales bacterium
AAGAAGGCGGCGAGCCGTATCTGGTCCTGGAGTACCTGGCCGGAGGCAGCCTCCGTCAGTTCTACGACTCCGGGGCCCTGCTCACCCCCGAGCAGGCGGTCCGGATCGGCCTCGAAGCCGCCGCCGGGCTCGACTACGCCCACCGCCGGGGCCTCGTCCACCGAGACATCAAGCCGGCCAACCTCCTCTTCGATGCCGAGCGGCGGCTGCGGATCGCCGACTTCGGCCTGGCCCGCGCCCTGGCCGAAGCCGCCTGGACCGAGCCGGAAGGGGCGATCCTGGGTACGGCCCGCTATGCCGCCCCCGAACAGGTCGAGGGCTGGACCCTCGACGGGAGGGCCGATGTCTACGCCCTCGCCCTGGTCCTCTACGAAGGGGTGACCGGGAAGGCACCGTTCGTGGGGGACACCACCATCGCCACCCTGATGGCCCGGGTCGGGACCCTGCTCCCTGAACACGAGGCGCTGGGCCCGCTCAATGAGGTGTTGGTGTGGGCGGCCGCCCCCGAGCCCGATGAGCGCTATGACGCCGCCGCCCTCATCTTGAGGCTGCAGGCGGTGGCCATCGCGTTGCCGGAGCCGGAGCCGCTGGTGCTGGCCGGATCGAGAACGGTCAAGGACCGCAGCCGCGCCGAGCCGGCGCGGTTCGGGCCGGCCGGCGACGAGCCCACCGTTGTCGATCGGCATGACGCCACCGAGATCGGGGTCGGCACCGCCCTCCTGTCACCGGAGAAGCCCGCCGTCAAGCCGAGCCGGGTCACCGAGCCGCCGCCTCCGGGAGCCAGCGCGCCGCGAGCCAAAAAGCAATGGCCGTGGATGGTCGGGATCGCGGTGGTGGTGGCCGCGCTCATCGCCGCCGGGTTGGTGCTGGCCTTCCGGAGTCAGCTGTTCACTGCCAGCCACCCGGTGCCATCGCTGGTGGGCAAGACGGTGCCGGCCGCGGTCAAGGCCAGCGCCGCCGACCACTTCAAGGTCCACCAGAGCGGCTCGGAGTTCAACACCACCGTGGGTCCAGGTCTGATTCTCAGCCAGCAGCCGGCGGCCAAGCCCGGGCACAACCCGGCCATGGCCAAGGAGGGGACCACCATCGACGTGGTCGTCTCCAAGGGCCTTCCACCGGTGGCCATCCCCGGCAACCTGACCAGCTACAGCAGCTGCGCGGATGCCATCCAGGCCCTGGCAGCGGTGCACCTGGTCGGGGTGTGCCCGGACAGCGCCGCCCAGTACAGCGCCACCGTGGGGGCCGGCGGGATCCTCGGCACCAGTCCGGCCAACAGCGCCACCTACGGGTCGACGGTGACCATCATCACCTCCAAGGGCCATGCCCCGGTGGCCATCCCGCCGGTCACCGGACCCGGTTCCACCTACGCCAGCGCCAGCGCCGCCCTCTCCGCCGCCGGGTTCAACCCCGTCCAGGCCAACGCCTACAGCTCGACGGTGCCGGCCGGCCAGGTGATCGGCACGTCGCCTGACCCATCGGCGGGGCCCGCGCCCTACCAGTCGACGGTGACGGTGACTGTCTCCCTCGGCCCCCAACCGGTACCGGTCCCCAACCTGTCCGGCGACACCGTCGCCCAGGCCACCACCGCCCTGCAGGCGAAGGGGCTCACCGTCGGTGCGGTCTACGGACCGGCGAAGGGAAAGGTGTTCCTCACCACTCCCGACACCGGGACCAACGTCTCCCCCGGCACCGCCGTGAACCTCTACACCGCATGACCGGCCCCGGAACCGCGCCCGATTGCGAGCTGTGCGAGGCCGCCCGGATCACCGAGTGGTTCTACGAGGACGACACCTGCTGGGTGGCCGACTGCGAGATCTGCAACGTCCCGATGGTGGTGTGGAAGTCCCACGGCAACGAGCCGCCGGAATCGGAGGTGGAGCACATGCTGGCCCGGTTGGGAGCGGTCGCCGACGAGCGCCTGGGGGTGGACGGGTGGTCGTTCGACCGGGTGATGCGCCAGATCCCCGATCACTTCCACGCCCACGCCCGGGATCCGAACTGGTGGTTCCGCCGCTTCGGCCGCCGGTGACCGGCGCCCGGACCTTCCGCCGATGATCAAGTACCTCGGGTCCAAGCGCCGGCTGGTGCCCGCCCTCACCGAGATGGCCCTGGCCTCGGGGGCCGCCACCGCCCTCGATCTGTTCACCGGCACCACCCGGGTGGCCCAGGCCCTCAAGCGGCTGGGGATCCACACCACCGCGGTCGACAGTTCCCGGGCCGCCCACGTTCTGGCCGAGTGCTACGTCGCCACCGATCCCGGGCAACCGGCCTCCTTCCTCTCCGCGGTGGCCGAGGCCGTCGAGGCGCTCAACCAATTGGAAGGCCGCCCCGGCTACGTGACGGAGACCTTCTGCCGATCGTCGAGGTTCTTCCGGCCGGAGAACGGGGCCCGTATCGACGCCATCCGCGACGCCATCGAGACCGACTATGCCGGAACCCGCCTGTGGCCGGTGCTGATGACCAGCCTGCTGGAGGCGGCCGACCGGGTGGACTCGACCACCGGCGTCCAGATGGCCTATCTCAAGCAGTGGGCGTCGAGGGCCGACCGACCCCTGGCGTTGCGGGTCCCCGAGCTGCTGCCGGGGCCGGGCCGGGCGGTCCGGGGCGACGCCTGTGCCCTGGTCGCTGGCCGCGCCGCGCTCCCGGCGGTCGACCTGGCCTATCTCGACCCGCCCTACAACCAGCACCGCTACGAGTCGAACTACCACGTCTGGGAGACGTTGGTCGAGTGGGACGCCCCGATCCACTACGGCATCGCCTGCAAGCGGGAGGACCTCCGGTTGTCCACCGGACGAAGCCAGTTCAACCGCCGCCAGACCATGCCCACCGCCCTGGCCGGGGTCATCGACGGGGTCCGGGCCGACACGGTTGTCCTCTCCTACAACAACGAGTCGTGGCTGACCCTCGACGAGCTTCAGGCGATGTGTGCGAACCGGGGGCACGTGGAGGTGGTGAGCTTCGATTCGGCCCGTTACGTCGGGGCGAGGATCGGCATCCACAATCCGGCCGGTAGGAAGGTGGGCACCGTCTCCCATCTTCGCAATACCGAGTACGTCCTGATTTCCGGGGAGCGCAACCGGGTGAAACGGATGGCGCGGGCGGTCACCGACCCGGGGCTGGGTGTCCGGGTCCACCGGCCACCCCGGGCGGCCGGAACCCGCTCTGGGGCCCTGCCGGCTTGACCTTCGCATGAGGGCCCTGCCAACGTAGGCCCACGATTTGCGACAGCCGCGCGTCACGGCGGTGCCGAGCGGCGCGGTTGGCCAACGAGGGGGGTAGGATATGGGCGCACTGGAGGGGCGGGTGGCGATCATTACCGGCGCCGGCCGGGGCATCGGCCGGGAGCACGCGCGGTTGTTCGCCGCCGAAGGAGCAAAAGTCGTGGTCAACGACTTGGGCGGCGCCCCCGACGGTTCGGGGGTGGATACGTCGTCGGCCCAGCTGGTGGTGGACGAGATCACGTCGGCCGGCGGCCAGGCGGTGGCCAACAGCGACGACATCACCGACTGGGAGGGCGGGAAGCGGCTGATCCAAACCGCGGTCGACACCTTCGGGAACCTCCACATCCTGGTGAACAACGCCGGGATCCTGCGGGACCGGGTACTGGTCAACATGTCCGAGGAGGATTGGGACTCGGTCATCAAGGTGCACCTCAAGGGTCACTTCGTCCCCCTCCGCCACGCCGCCGCCTTCTGGCGGCAGCAGACCAAGGACGGCATCGAGGTGAAGGCATCGGTCATCAACACCTCCTCGACGTCGGGCCTGCTCGGGAATCCGGGTCAGACCAACTACGGCACCGCCAAGGCCGGCATCGCCGCCCTCACCATCATCGCCGCCGAGGAGCTCGGACGGTACGGGATCCGGGTCAACGCCATCGCCCCGGCCGCCCGGACCCGCTTGACCGAGCAGACCCCCGGCCTTTCCGAGATCGTCCAGGCCCCCGCCGACGCCTCGGTGTTCGACAGCTGGGACCCGTCCAACGTGTCGCCGCTGGTGGCCTACCTGGCCACCGAGGAGGCTCCGGGCACCGGGCAGGTGTTCCTGGTCCAAGGCGGCCAGATCCGGCTGTTCCAACCCTGGACGATGACCGACACCCTCGAGAAGAACGACCGTTGGACAGTCGCGGAGCTCCAGACGGAGATGCACCGGCTCGGCGGCTGAATGAAGCTGCCGGGCAACAGAGGGGGAACGGCCGGGCCGGAGCACGGCTTCGACAGCCCCGAAGCCATCGAGGCCGAGGCGATGCTCAGCGGCGGGGGGGCGGGGGCGGAGGGCGGGATCGTCGTTCCGTGGCCGCTCCTCTTCCGGCACCGGATGCACACCAAGGTCCGCACCTCGGACCGCTATCAGTGGTGGGTGCTGTGGACGGTCTTGGCCGGGCTCCTCTCGGTCAACATCACCTTCACCGTCTTTGTGGTCGCCCTCCCCCAGGTGGCCCATCAGCTCCACACCTCGGTCTCCACCCTCACCTGGACGTCCACCGGGCCGCTGTTGGCCTTCGGGGTGGCGGCGCCGGTGCTGGGCAAGCTCGGGGACATCGGAGGGTACCGGCGCCTCTACATGTGGGGACTGCTGGGGGCGGCGGTGTGCGTGATCTTGACCGCCACCGCCCCCAACGCCGGCGTGTTGATCGGGGCCCGATTGCTGGACGGGGTCGAGGGAGCCGCCACCGGAGCCGCCTCCATGGCGCTGATGCTGCAGGTGTTCTCCAACGAGGACCGGGTCAAGGCAATGGGATGGTGGGCCCTGGTCGGGGCCGGGGGGCCGGTCATCGGGGTGACCGTCGGCGCCCCCATCATCCAGTACTTCGGTTGGCGGGCTCTGTTCTGGGGCGAGTTACCCCTGATGGCGATGGCGGCGGTGCTGGCCTTCATCGTGTTGCCGGGCCCGGGCCAGCTCCACCCCGGCGCCACTCCGGCCGACGTCGACCCCGGGGTTCCGGCCGAGCCCGCCTACAGTCCCTGGCGCCATCTCGACTGGACCGGATCCTTCACGCTGGCCGCGTCGGTGACCGCCGGCCTCCTGGCCCTCAACCTGGCTCCCGCCCACGGTTTCACCTCGCCGCTCATCCTCGGGATCTTCGGGGTCTCGATCGCGGCCGGTGTCTGGTTCGTGGCCCAAGAGCAGCGGACCGACCATCCGCTCATCCCGCTGCGGTACTTCCGGATGAGAAACTTCACCTTCCCCTTGGCCGCCAAGGCCCTGACCAACTTCTCCTACATGGGCGGGTTCTTCCTCTTCCCGTTGTTGATGGAAGGCATCTACGGCTACAGCGAGACCCGGGCCGGCCTGGTGTCGACCGCCCGCCCGCTGCTGTTCTCCGTCATCGCCCCGGTGGCGGGCTACACCGCGGTGGTGATCGGGGAACGGATCTCCACCGTGGTCGGCACCCTCACCCTGGCCGGCTCGATGGTCGTCTTCACCCAGATCGGGGTGCACCCCTCCCTGGTGGTCATCCTCATCGCCCTGGCGCTGTCCGGGGCCGGCATCGGCATCGCCACCCCGTCCACCACCGCGTCATCCTCCAACGAAGTCGACCTCGACGAGCTCGGGGTCATGAGCGCCGCTCAGCAGCTGGTCACCCAAGTCGGGGTGGTGGCCGGCATCCAGGTGATGGTCACCGTCCAGGCGTCCTCCCGTGGGGGGGTCGGCTCGCTGGCATCGTTCCACCGGGCCTATCTGGTGGGACTGGTGGTGGCCCTGGCCGCCACCGTCTGCGCTTTCTTCATGAGGAACACCCCCCGTCCGGGGCGGGGGAAGGGCCGCCCAGGGCGGCCCAGGAGGTCTTAGTCGGTCATCGCCTTGATGCGGGCCGCCACCATCTCGGTGGTCGTGTCGGCGCCGCTCGTCTGCATGGCCATCAGCTTGGCGATGTCGCCTTCCACCTTGACCTTGCCGGCCATGAACGCCTGCATGCCGGCCTGGGGGTTTCCCTCGATGAGAATGGCCTTGGCGATGTCGTAGTCGAGGGTCACCTTGAGATCGGCGGGGTCGATGTGGTCCATGTCCAACTCCAGCTGGCCCGAGGTGGTGTCCATGTGGGCGTTGACGGTGCCTTCACCGAAGGGCACCGAGGTGATCACCAGGTTCATCCTCACCGAATGGGGGATGGGTTGACCTTTCCCGTCGAACTCGGCGCGGATGGCCCTTGCCTCGGTGAGCCATTCGTCGCTGAGAAAAGGATACGTGGCCATGGGTGAGTTGCTCCTTGCCTGTCGTGCGGTCGCTAACTGCCGGGTAACCCTACCTCGCGCCGCACCGGGGCTCCGGTGCCAGTCGGCGGGCCCGGTGATCGCCGGTAGCATGCCGAACCATGACTGCCCCGATCATTCCCGGCGCCGAACCCTGGTCGTCAGAAGGTGGCTCCCACGGTGCGCTGGTCCTCCACGGCTTTACCGGGAACCCCCAGTCGATGCGGCCGCTGGCGATGGTCCTCGGCAAGGCCGGATACACCGTCGACCTGCCACTCCTCCCCGGTCACGGCACCGCCATCGAGGACATGGTGCCCACCCGGTGGGAGGACTGGTCGGGGGCGGCCGAAGCCGCCTATCTGGCGCTGGCGGCCCGCTGCGACAAGGTGATGGTGACCGGGTTGTCGATGGGGGGCACCCTGAGTTGCTGGCTGGCCGCCCGGCATCCGGAGATTGCCGGCATTGCGGTGGTCAACCCGCTGGTCGACCCCCCGGCCGAGGACTTCCGGGCGGTGATCCGGGACCTGTTGGCCGGCGGTGCCGAGTCGGTCGACGGGATCGGCTCCGACATCGCCAAGGAAGGCTCCGTCGAGTCCGCCTATGCCGAGTCGCCGTTGGCCGCCGCCCTCTCCCTCTTCGAGGGGGTCGACGCGGTGGAGCCCCTGTTGGGGCAAATTGGGTGCCCGACCTTGTTGCTGAGCAGCCGGGTCGACCATGTGGTGGCGGTCGAGTCCGGCGACGTCCTCGAGCAGCGGGTGGCCGGGCCGGTGGAGAGGGTCTTCCTGGAGCGGAGCTACCACGTCGCCACCCTCGACTGGGACGCGCCGGTCATCGAGGAGCGGGTGGTGGCGTTCGCCGGCCGGGTGCTCGGCGGCCCGGGCACCCCCCGGGCGTCCTAGTGGCGGGCGCCCGCCGGCTGACCCGGGACGACGTGGCCCACGTCGCCTCCCTCGCCCGCCTCCACCTCACCGATGAGGAGCTCGAACTCTTCACCGGGCAGTTGGCCGAAGTCCTCGATCACGCCGCCGACCTGGCCCAGCTGGACCTCACCGACGTGCCCCTGACCGCCCACGCCATGGCCGTCACCAACGTGCTCCGACCCGATACCCCGGCGCCCACCCTGGACCGTGAGGAGGTGCTCGCCCAGGCCCCGTCGGTGGAGGACCACCGCTTCCGGGTGCCGCGCATCCTCGGCGAGGCGCCGTGACCCCGTCACGGTCGGCGTTCGGACTGGCCGCCTCGGTCCGCTCCGGTGCGGAGTCAGCCGCCGACGTGCTCGACGGGTACCTGGCCGCCATCGACACCAGGGACGGGGAGATCCATGCCTTCAACCTGGTCACCCGGGAGGCGGCCCGCGAGGCGGCCGCCGCCGTCGACCGGAAGGTGGCGGCGGGGGAGGACCCCGGCCTGCTGGCCGGAGTCCCGGTGGCGCTCAAGGACAACCTGTGCACCCGGGGGGTGCCGACCACCTGTTCGTCCCGAATTCTCGACGGCTGGCGACCCCCCTACGACGCCACCGTGGTGACCCGCCTCCGGGAGGCGGGTGCGGTGATCGTCGGGAAGACCAACATGGACGAGTTCGCCATGGGATCGTCCACCGAGAACTCCGCCTTCGGGACCACCCGCAATCCCCGCGACACCAGCCGGGTTCCGGGGGGCTCATCGGGGGGATCGGCGGCGGCGGTGGCGGCCGGGTTCGCCCCCATCGCCCTCGGGTCCGACACCGGGGGCTCCATCCGCCAACCGGCCGCCCTCTGCGGGGTGGTGGGGATGAAGCCGACCTACGGCACCGTGTCCCGTTACGGGCTGGTGGCGTTCGCCAGCTCCCTCGACCAGATCGGGCCCTTCGCCACCACCGTGACCGACGCCGCCCTGGTCTTCGAGGTCATCGGTGGCCACGATCCGGCCGATTCCACCTCGCTGGACCGGCCCGCCCCCCGGTTGCTGTCGGTGTTGGAGGACGGCATGGAAGGGATGACGGTCGGGGTCGTCACCGAGTTGCTCGACGGCGTCGACGCCGACGTGGCGGCCCGCACCCGTCAGGCCGCGGACGTATGCGCGGCGGCCGGTGCCCGGGTCGAGGAGATCTCCGTCCCCGAGGTCCGCCTCGGGCTGTCCGCCTACTACCTGATCGCCCCGGCGGAAGCCTCCTCCAACCTGGCCCGCTACGACGGGGTCCGGTTCGGCCTCCGGGTCGACGCCGAGGACGCCAACGCCATGAACACCGCCACCCGATCGGCCGGATTCGGCGCCGAGGTCAAGCGCCGGATCATGCTCGGCACCTACGCGCTGTCGGCCGGATACAAGGACGCCTACTACGACCAGGCGCTTCGGGTCCGGACCAAGATCATCGAAGGATTCGACCGCGCCTACCGGCGCTGCGACGTGCTGCTCGGCCCCACTGCGCCATCCACCGCTTTTTCCATCGGGGCTAAATTCAACGACCCGATGTCGATGTATCTCTCGGACGTGTGCACCATCCCCTCTAATCTGGCCGGCCACCCGGCCATCAGCATCCCGTTCGGGACCGGGGATGACGGGCTGCCGGTCGGCGTGCAGCTCCTGGCGCCGGCGCTGGCGGAGAACACCCTGCTGCGAGCGGCGGCGGTGATCGAGGCGGCGGCCCCGGAAGGGGAGGGTCGAGGGTGAGCGACGGTTGGGTGCTGGTGATCGGGCTCGAGGTCCACTGCGAGCTGAGGACCACCACCAAGCTGTTCTGCGGGTGCCCCAACGAGTTCGGGGACGAGCCCAACACCAATATCTGCCCGGTCTGCCTCGGCCTTCCCGGCTCGCTGCCGGTGCTCAACCAGATGGCGGTGGAGTTGGCCATGGCCATCGGCACCGCCCTCAACTGCGAGATCCGCCCGTCCACCTTCCACCGGAAGAACTACTTCTACCCGGACCAGGCCAAGGACTATCAGATCACCCAGTACGACGAGCCGATCAACGTCAACGGCTGGCTCGAGCTCCCCGACGGGTTCCGGGTGGGGATCGAGCGGGCCCACATGGAAGAGGACACCGGCAAGACCACCCACATCGGCGCCACCGGTCGCATCCACGGCGCCGACCACTCGCTGGTCGACTACAACCGTTCCGGCGTGCCGCTGGTGGAGATCGTCAGTGCGCCGGACATGCGCACCTCGGCCCAGGCCCGGGCCTACGTGTCGGAGCTGCGGTCGATCCTGGTGGCGACCGGGGCCTCCGACGGGAAGATGGAAGAGGGGTCGATGCGGGTCGATGCCAACGTCTCGGTCCGCCGTTCCGACGCCGAACCGTTCGGGACCCGGTGCGAGATCAAGAACCTGAACTCGGTGCGGTCGGTGGGTCGGGCCATCGACTACGAAGCCGAGCGGCAGATCGCCCTCATCGAGGCGGGGGAGCCGGTCGTCCAGCAGACCCGCCACTGGGACGAGGATGCCGGGAAGACCCAAGTGCTGCGCTCCAAGGAAGACGCCTACGACTACCGGTACTTCCTGGAGCCGGATCTGGTGCCGCTGGTGCCCGACGCCGCCTGGACGGGAGCGGTGGCCGACGCGTTGGGGATGATGCCCGCCGCCCGTCGGGCCCGATTGGCCGACCTGTTGGAAGAGGCGGGCCAACTCAGCGACAGCCGGCTCGAGCAGGTGACGACGGTGGTCGATCTCGGCCTCGACGATCTGGTCGTCGACGCCATCGCCGCCGGGGTCCCCGCCGCGCTGACCCTGGCCCGGACGGCCAACGAAGCCGCCGCCGATCCCGAAGCCGCCCGCCGCCTCGACCCGGCGCCCTACGTGACGCTGTTGACCATGGAAGCGGCGGGGACCCTGAGCGCCACCCAGTCCAAAGTGGTGTTGGCCGAGCTCCTGGCCGCCGGTGGCGGCGACCCGGCCCTGATCGCCAGGGCGAAGGGCTTCGAGGCGATGTCGGACAACTCTCTGTCGGTGACGGTCGCCGAAGCGGTCGAGGCCAACCCCGACGAGTGGGCCCGCTACTGCGCGGGGGAAGAGAAGCTGGCGCAGGTGTTCATCGGACAGGTGATGAAGGCGACCCGGGGTCAGGCCAACGGCAAGTCGGTGGTGGCCGAGCTCCAACGCCTCCGGGGCTGACCGCCGATCAGGTGGCCATCCCGACGATCGGGCGGTTGAGGGGGAACCCGCCGGTCGATCCGAAGAACCCGGCGTTGCCGAAGCTGAAAATCCCCCCGTCGGAGGCCACCAACCAGTAGCCGCCGCCATTGGGACTGGCGGTGATGCTGACGATCGGCCGGTTGAGCGGCAGGCCGCTCGCCGACCCGTACTTCCCGGAGTCCCCGAAGGCAAAGACCCCGCCGTCGGAGGCCACCAGCCAGTAACCGCCGCCATCGGGATTCTTGGCTATCCCCACGATCGGGTGGTTGAGGGGGACGCTGCCGGTCGAGCCGTAGAACCCGGCGTCGCTGAAGCTGAAGATGCCCCCGTCGGAGGCCACCAGCCAGTAGCCCCGGCCGTCGGGGGTGGCGGCCATGCGGACAATGGGTTGGTTCAGGTGGATCGCCCCGGTGGACCCGTAGAACTTCGCATCGCCGAAGCTGAAGATGCCTCCGTCGGAGGCCACCAGCCAGTAGCCCCGTGCGTCCGGGGTCCGGGCCATGCCGACGATGGGCTGGTTGAGCGCCAGCCGGCCGGTCGATCCGTAGAACCCGGCATTGCCGAAGGCGAAGATCCCACCGTCGGAGGCCACCTGCCAGTAGCCGTTGGCGTTCGGAGCCGAGGTGGTCCGGGCCGCCGAGTTCCCGCCGGCACCGAAGGCCAGGGCGTCGTTCCAGGTGTAGGACATGGCCGGTACCCCGCCGGCCGGCTCCACCACCAGATCGGTGTAGGAGGACGAAAGGCCGCCCGCCGCCGCCGGACTGGTCGCCGCCGAGGCGTAGCCGGCGCCCATCACGCAATCGGTGCAGGCCAGGCCCACGCCGGGGTTGAAGCCCGGATCGCTGCCGAGGAGCTCATCCCGGTGCCCCCAACATCCGGGGGCGGTCGGGCTGGTGCAGGCGATGTTGGAGGTGGCGGAGGGCGAGCCACCCCAGCCGTCGTCGTACATCCAGGCATAGTCGACACCCAGCACCGACTGGTACCCGCCTGCCCAGGCCCCGCCGTACATCAGATAGCCCCCCGAGTCGGTGGCCACCGGAAAGCCGGCAGGCACGTTGGGATCGGCGACCGCCACCGCGGCTTGCTGGGCGGCGTTGGACAGGGCGGGAACCAGGCCGAGATAGGGCGGCAGGCCTCGGTCGACCCGTTCGAGATCGGCGACCACGAACAACTGCTCGGGTACCGAGAGGCTGACGAAGTTCGACGGGAGGGTCATCGGGCCCACCCCTTCTTGGGCGGCCGCGTTGTTGACCGACTGGAGGGAGTAGTTGGTGCAGCCGAGCGTCTCGACCAGGATGGGCCACAGCCCACCGCTGGCCCCGTCGGCGCAGGGATTCTGGCAGTTGGCCAACAGGGTGCCGATGAGGCTGCAGGCGCCGGAGGAAAACAGATTGGGGTTGGAAAGGATGTTCCCGCCCGGATTGGCCGGAGGCAGGAGGCCGATGCCGAGACCGAGAAGATGACTGGCCGGCGCCGAGGTTCCCGTCGGAACGGAACCGGCGGAGTGGCTGGCGGGCGCCGGGCTTCCGACGGTCGGAGTGGGACCGGACGGGGAGGACGCACTGGCCCCGGCGGGGGTGGAGAACCCGCTGCCGAATCCGAGGAACCCACCGATGCTGGAGCACAACACCAGGGCTGCGATGGCCAACATCCGAGAAAGGCGGAGCGGTGAAGCCCCCGTATTGTCACGTTGAATGCCAGCTCTCCGAACCGCTCTCCGGCGCAATTGCCCATGACTCGGAGACGGCGGTCGCATGCCGGGTTTTATCGGCGGAGGATGCAAATACCTTTAGGTCCCCCCGACGGCACTGGGGATCCGGTACGGGACTCCGGGGCAGTGGCCCCGCAGGCCACCAGGGAAGACCTGGTTTGCCGGCCATCGAGAAAGGGACTTTGGACCCTAGCGGCCTTCAATGGATGCAGAACTAGCGGCGCGCTATTTACCCATGAGGGACGGACCTATCGGCTCGACGATCGCAAATGACGCCAGCCGACGGGGCTGGACTCTTGACATGTTACGCCGAGTAACGTTACTCTGGGTAACATGGTACGAACCCGCGGACGGGGAGTGGCCGGCAAGGTGGCCCTCTCGCCGATTCCCGAGGGGGAGGCCCGGCAAACCCCACCCGCCCAGTCCGACCGCCAAGCCCAACGAGACGCACGCCGGACGGTGCTGGTCGAAGCCGCCCTCGAAGTGATCCGCCGGGACGGGCCCCGGGCGTCGATGGATCGGATGGCGGCAGAGGCCGGGGTGACCAAGCCGATCCTCTATCGCCATTTCGGTGACCGGGCCGGACTGGTCACCGCCATCGGCGAGTACGCCTTCGAGCAGGTGAGTGCGGCATTGGACAAGGCATTGCACGCTGATGTGACTCCGCGGCAGATGGTCCTGTCCACCATCGATGCCTACCTGCAGTTCATCGAATCCGACCAGGCCGTCTACCGGTTCCTGGTCCACCAGGCCGGCAACGAAGCCGTCGACACGGGGTCCATGCTCAACGAGTACATCGCCCGGGCCGGCCGGCAGGTGGCGCTGGTGTTGGGGGAGGGCTTGCGAGCCGCCGGACTCGACTCGGGGGCAGCCGAACCGTGGGCGTTCGGAATCGTCGGGATGGTCCACTCCGCCGGAGACTGGTGGATGGATCGAGCCACCATGCCCCGGACCCGGCTGGCCGAATACCTCACCAGCCTCATCTACGACGGACTGCCGGGAGCCGACGGTCTGGGTCCCGCCAGCAACTGGTTGCCGGAAGTCGGGAACCACCCGACCCCGGGCTCGGCGGTCGATGCGGCGCCGGACCCCCTCGCCTCCGCCGCCGATACCGACTCGACCCCGGGGGTCGTCACCCCCCTCGCCCGTCAACGAAGGAGAAACTCATGACCAGCACGGAAACCCGCCCCGCCGATGACCGCGCCCTCGCCGGCGTCCTTTCCGACCAGGAAGCCCAACAGCTGATCACCCGCCGGGTCGATCGACTCAATACCGCCTCTCTCCGCAAGGTGATCGAGCCCGACACCGACGTGGCCGGCGCCCTGGGGGACGGGGTGATGTTCGCCACCGAGTTGTCGGTGACCGCCGACCTCGATCTGGGTCTGACCGACGAGCAGAAGGTGACGCTGTCCCGGGAGGAGCTGGCGTCGGTGGTCATCGCCGGGATCCGATTCGAGGCCATCCTGATGTCCGGCTTCGCCGCCCAGGTGGCCCACCAGCGCAACATCGCCGATCCCCGCATTGTCTACATGCTCCACGAGATCGGGGAGGAGACCCGGCACTCCCGCCTCTTCCTCCGCCTGGTCGATCAGCTGGAGCCGCAGGCCAAGAACCCGGCCGATGACGGCCTCGCCAACTTCGTGTTCCGTCACGTCACCCGGTTCCTGATCCATCGGCCGCTGGCCCTGTGCGTCCTGGTGCTGGCCGGGGAGGAGATCCCCGACCTCATCCAGAAGAATCTGGTCGATCACCCGGACACCGACCCGTTCCTGAAGAGCGTCAACCGGTACCACCGCCAGGAGGAAGCCCGGCATCTGGCTTACGCCCGGATGGTCCTTCCCGAGCTGTGGGCGGAGGCCTCCTGGGTCGACCGGTTCACCGTCAAGCATGTGCTTCCGGTGGTCATCGGCACCATGTTCGACTGGATGGTCCATCCCGGAGTCTTCGAGACCGTCGGTCTCCCGGCTCGGGCGACCTGGCGGGCGGTGGCCAAAAGCCCGCATCAGGTGGCCATGCGGCACCAGGCCATCCGGCCGGTGTTGTCGGCCCTGGTGACCCCCGGAGTGGTCTCCGCCGGTCACGTCACCCGGATGTGGAGACGGCTGTGCGGAGTCGACCGCTTCGGGAAACCGGTGGGCGACTGACCTCGACACCCACCCCGGGAGTCGACAGCTTCGGCTGGGGATGACCGGTGGACATCTTTCTGATTGCTGGGGAAAGGGCGAGAAATCCGGCGGATAACGTAAGGATTTCGCGCCAGCCCCTTGACCTTGATTGGCGTCGGGCGCAGTGTGTCGTAGTTCGGGAAACCGAAGCTCCACCAGAAGCCGGAGGAGGGATCAGGAACGGGTCGCAAGATCCAATCCGAAGACCGAATCCAGCGGTTGGAAACGAGGAAAGGCCGCAAGGCCCGACCGACGAGTCAACCGTTCCGATCAGGCAACGACGAGGACCGCAAGGTCCGACTCCGACACCGGATCGGGGTGCCGAGGAGGGGAGCCGCAAGGCTCACTTCATGAGGCTGGTGGGGCCGTAGGTTCCCGGCACGGTTGTCAGGGGACGGACCGGCGTGCTCGTAAGGGTTCACCGGACCGGTGCTCGCTGCAGGGTCGTCCGACACGGCTCAGCGCGAGTGGAACCCGGGCAGTCCGAGTGCGTGGCCCCGAGGAACTCGGGCGGCTTCGGTCGTCCGGTTACTCGGGGCTGCGTCGCGTCTCCGGCCTTCCTCGCCGGGTCGACCGCGGTGGGTCCCGCCGTTCTCAGTGGTGGTGGACGGTGACCCGCTCGGTAGCCGCCAAGCCCGTCGCGTCCATCGGGCACGGGTCGCCATCACTGTCGATGCAGCGCTCGCACTCCAGCTCCAGCGTGCTGTGGGAGATGGAGAATGACCCGCCGATCGTGCGTTTGACCTGGTCGCCGACCAACTGGGCTTCCTCCAGGGAGGGATGCCCGCTGAGCACCAGGTGGGCGGAGAGCACCCGCATCTCGCTCGACAGGCTCCAGACATGGAGGTCGTGCACTTCTTCGACCCCCGCCACCCTCCGCATGGCGGCGGAGAGGTCGGCGAGGTCGACGTCAGCGGGGGTCGACTCCAGCAGCACCGACACGCTGCTCCGGAAGACAATGGCGGCCTCGTAGACGATGATGGCCGCCACCACCAGCGCCGAGGCGGGGTCGAGCCAGGTGGCGGACGGGTAGGCCAGCAGCAGGGCGGCGGACACGAGGACGGCAAGTGACGCCAGCGCGTCCCCGAGCATGTGGAGGAGGGCCGAGCGCATGTTGAGATCGTCGGATCCGTCCCGGAGGACGAGGGCGGCCAAACCGTTGACGACCAGGGCCACCGCCGCCACCACCAGCACGGTCCCGGCGTGGACGTGGACGGGTTGGTTGAGGCGGCGAACGCTCTCGAACACGATGACCACGGTGACGGCGGTGATGGCGGCGGCATTGGCCAGGGCGGCCAGAATGGTCGCCCGGTGGTTGCCGAAGGAATGCTCGGCACTGCGGGGACGGAGGGCCAGCCGCACCGCTACCAGCGAGAGCACCAGGGCGGCGACGTCGGTGACGTTGTGGCCGGCGTCGGCCAGCAGGCCGGTCGAGTGGGCGGCCACGCCGTAGACGATCTGGACGGCCACCAGCACGATGTTGAGGGCGAGGCTGAGGGTAAGCCGTCGGGTTCGGTTCATGGAATTGCCTGGTGCCCAGACTACAGGTGGGCCCGTCCGGACCGAAGGGTCAGGCGATGCCCTTCCACAGACGGTCGGCCCGGGTACCCCAGGCGACCTGCCGCGACAGCTCGGCCCGGACCACCGGCAGATCGTCGGCGTGGGTCACCCCGATGCAGCTGGCATCGGTGGCCAACACCCGCACCGGCCATCCCTGGCCGGAGGCGATCATGGTGCCGATGACCTCAGGAAGGAGGACTTCGGCCTTCGGGATCTCCTCCCCGGCGGCGGCCGCCGCCACCAGGGCATCCTCATCCAGCCCGGATCCGTCCATCGCCGCGTCGAAGGTGTCCCAGATCGAATCGCGGAACCCCCAGAGGTTGACCGACACCAGTTCCTCCCCGGAGAGCTTGTCGGGAAGCACGCCGTCCTCGGACAGGAAGGTGGAGCCGTCGGGCAGCCGGGAGACCTGGCGCCGTTCGTCTATGGCGGTCAACAGCCCGGCCGCATCGACCCGGCACACCCCCCGGGTGACCGGGGCGTCGGTGACGATGGTGGAGGCCAGGTGGTAGCCGACCAGGGCGTGCTCGAGCTCGTCGCGACCGAGGCGCGAGGCCAGGAGGGCCATGGCCGATTGACCGTAGACATCGTCGGCATTGGCCACCGCGAAGGCCTGGTCCTTGGCGATGTCGGCCCGGGCGGCCAGCACCGCGTGCACGGTTCCCAGCGGCAGCCGCTGTTCGGCGAAGGACACCGAGACCGCCGAAGGCCAGTTCCGCGCCACGTGATAGCGGATGGCCGGACCCGACTCCGGATGGATGACCAGAACCAGATGCCCGAACCCGGCGCCCAGCGCATCGCTGGCCAACAGGTCGATGACGGCCTCGCCGTGGGGGCCGACCGGTGCCAACGGCTTGCAGCCGCCGTACCGCCGGGCCATGCCGGCGGCCAGCACCACCAAGGACGGGGCGGGGGACACCTGTGGCGTCAGCCGCCCCAGCGCAACACGGCACTGGCCCAGGTCATCCCCCCACCGAATCCAGTCATGAGCACGTTGTCGCCCTTCTTCAGGCGCCCGTTGTCCAGGGCATCGGCGAGGGCCAGGGGGACCGAGGCCGATGAGGTGTTGCCGTAGCGGTCGATGACGATCGCCGCTTTCTCCTCGGGGATGCCGAGCCGCTGGCAGGCGGCGGTGATGATCCGGAGGTT
The DNA here is from genome assembly GCA_036264255.1 of Acidimicrobiales bacterium. Classification (GTDB taxonomy): domain Bacteria; phylum Actinomycetota; class Acidimicrobiia; order Acidimicrobiales; family RAAP-2; genus DASZIT01. The sequence continues at coordinate 16,883 of DATARI010000184.1, forward strand.
GGCCTGGTGGGGAACGAGCAGGGCGATGTCGTCGATGGTGAGCCCGGCCTCCTGGATGGCTTTGGTGGAGGACTCGATGACGTTGGTCACCGCCTTCCGGAAGATCTCCTTGCCGTTCATGTGGAGGTAGCCGCCGTGGTCGCAGTCGAGGAGCCGGCGGAGCGAGCCGTCGGCGCCGAGGTTCCACGACAGCAGCTGACCGGGTCCGTCCACCGCTTCGAGCACCACCCCGGCCGCTCCGTCGCCGACCAGGATGGCCACCGTCCGATCGTCCCAGTCGGTGATGCGACTGAGGGTGTCCGACCCGATGACCAGCAGCCGCTCCGCTACGATGGACAGCAGCCCGTGGGCGGTGATCAGGGCGTAGACGAAGCCGGTGCAGGCGGCGTTGACGTCGAAGGCGCCGCCGGGCACCCCGATCCCGTCCTGGACGGTGGCGGACGTCCCGGGCACGATCTGGTCGGGGGTGGTGGTGGCCAGGATGACCGCGTCGATCTCGTCGGGTCGCCTCCCGGCCCGCTCCAGGGCGGCCAGGCCGGCCTGGATGGCCAACTCGGAGGTGGTCCCGCCGATCCGCCGTTCCCGGATGCCGGTCCGCTCCCGGATCCAGGCGTCGTTGGTGTCCATCCGGGTGGAGAGGTCCTCATTGGTGACGACTTTGTCCGGAACCGCGATCCCCCAGCCGGTGATGATGCCGCCGCGGGTGGTGGCCATGCGGGGGGCGGCCACGGCTCAGCCGCCCTCGAGGACGTGGATGCCGATGAACCCGGCGTCGGTCCCGATGATGCCCCCGGTGTTGGCGGCGATCGCCAGGCGCGCTCCCTCCACCTGGCGGGCCCCGGCCTGGCCTCGCAGCTGGGTGGTCAACTCCACGATCTGGGCGATACCGGTCGCCCCCAACGGGTGTCCTCGGGCCACCAGCCCACCGCTGGTGTTGACGGTGACCCCCCGGCCGCCCACCCGGGTGTCCCCGGCCAGCGTCGCCGGCCCGGCGTCGCCCGGCTTGAAGAAGCCGAGCGACTCGAGGGCGTAGAGCTCCTCGGCGCTGGTGGCGTCGTGCAGCTCGACCAGGTCCGCGTCGTTGGGGTCGATGCCGGCGTCCTCCCAGGCGGCCAGCGCCGCCTCCGCCAGGCGCTCGTGGTAGTCCATGTCGCCGTTGCCCGATCGGATGGTGCTGGTGCGGATCCGGGGGGCCCCGGGGGACTTGGTGAGGGAGAGGACGGCGGCGGCGGCTCCGTCGGTGAACGAGGAGCACATCAGCCGGGTGAGGGGCGGCACGATCGACGGCGAGGCCAGCACCTCTTCGATGGTGATCTCCGACTGGAACTGGGCGTTGGGGTTGAGCGACCCGTGGTAGCGGGACTTGACGGCTGCCGCCGCGAACTGCTCGGGGGTGGCGTCCCGCTCCTCCATCTGCTTCACGCACCACGAGGCATTGAGCGCCATCAGGACGGATCCCGACGGGTTCTCGAGCTCGCGGTGCATACGGAGGCGTTCCACCAGTGGAACCCCGTCCTCGATGCCGGCCAGGGTCTGGCTCCGGTCACCCGTCCACATCTTCTCGACCCCGACGGCCAGCACCGTCGGGGAGCCACCCAGGGTGGCCAAGGTGGCCATGTGGAGGGCCGAGGCCCCGCCGCCACAGGAGTTGTCGATGTTGACCACGCCGGCATTGCGGAGCCCGGCCTGACGGAGAAACGACTGGCCCCGAAGGCATCCCTGGTCGACCAGCCGCCCGGCCATGGCGTTCCCGAAGACCACCAGGTTCACGTCGGCCGGGTCCACCTGGGCGTCGGCCAGAGCCTCGGCCACCACCTGGTGGGACATGTCCTCCATGGCCCGGTCCCGGCGGTTCATCGGGATGATCCCGGTGCCCACGATAAATACGTCGCGATCCATGGTGTCCTCTTATGCTCGGGGGTCGACGCCGGCAGCAGGCATGGCCGTGACCAGGCGTTCGAACTGATCTAGGGGTTCGTCCTCGGTGATGTAGAGAGCGATGTGGTCAGCACCGGCGCGTCGGTAGATTGCCACAGTTTCCGCCACCTCAGCGGCGCTCCCGGTGACCAGGTGACGCTCGAATGCCTTGGCCGGAATGCCGTACAGACTCGACATCCACGCGGTTCCCCGGCGCAGGCCCTTGTCGGTGTCGTCGTCGATGGAGATGAACAGCACCATCGAGCGGGTCACCGAGCCGGCCGGTCGGCCGGCTCGGGCCGTCTCCTTGGCCAGGCGTTCGAGGGCTTCGGCGTACTGGATCGGATTCAAGAACAGTGGCATCCACCCATCGGCGAGCATCGCCGCCCGCCGCAGGGCCGCCTCCGAAGAACCGCCCACCCAGACCGGGACGGAAGCCGGGGCCGGCAGCTGCCGGTAGCGGGCAGACCCGCCGGCGGTGGTATCGCCGTGGGTGTGCCCGTCGCCGCTCAGCCACGAACGGCGGAGCTCGGCGATGCCGGCGTCGAGTTGGCGCCCCCGGGTGTGGTAGTCGACCCCGACCTCGTCGTACTCGCCGGCGTGGCTGCCCACCCCCACCCCGAGCACGAATCGGCCTCCCGACAGCAACTGGAGGGCGGCGGCCTGTTTGGCCACCTCGGAGGCCTGCCGGAGAGGCAGCTGCACCACGCAGCTCCCCACCCGGGCCCGTTGGGTGGCGGTGGCGGCCACGGTGAGGGCCACCATGCACTCGAGATGAGGCCCGTGCCAGAAGAGGTGATCGGTCGCCCACAGCGCCGACGCCCCGAGGGCCTCGGCTTGCTCGCAAACGGCCGAGAACCCGGCGATCGGGCCGACCTCGGCGCCCTCGCCACCGCCGCGGCCAGGACCGGGAGCACCGGTGATCCAGGGGGGGGTGGTGTTCTGGGGAAGGGTCGGAAGGATGAGCCCGACGGGCCCCAGTTCGGTGGCTGGTCGCTCCATGAGCACGCCTCATGGTAACCGCATTGGCCCCCAGGCTGGTTTTCCTCCCTCCCGGCGTCCGGGGCGGTCGGCGCCCTGGCGGGGCCGCGGTGATCGACCGTGCCGGTTCCCGCGGCAGAATGGGGTGCGGGAACGGGCAGATCTGCCGGTTTCCCTGATGAGAGGACGATCTGGTGGATTCCGGACAGGACAGCTCAGCCGCAACCGGGGAGACGGATGCAGAGGCGCGCCCGGCGACCGACGAGATGGTGACCGCCCCCGAGCCGAGTGACGACGAGCGGGCCGATCGGTTGGCCCAGCTCAACAGCATCATCGAACTGATGCGCCCGGCCGTCCAGGCCGACGGCGGGGACCTGGCCTTGTTGAGCGCCGATGTGGTCTCCGGGGTGGTCGAGGTCCAGCTGCAGGGCTCCTGCAGCTCGTGCGCCATCAGTGCGTCGACGTTGCAGGGCGGGGTGGAGCGGATCCTCCACGACCGGCTTCCCTGGGTGACCGAGGTGATCGGCGGGGTCGACGAGTCGGCGGATCCCTTCGAGAGCGAGGCCATGGGCCGCGGCGGGTACGTTCCGAGCTTCTGATCTCGACGCCGTCCCGCTTCCCCTCGGAGGCGGAATGGGCCATGATGATGGCAGCATCGATCGATCCGGGGGAGGCGCGATGACGACCAAGGTGTACCAGCTGCCGGTGGACAAGACCGGTTGGCAGACCGCCGATGGGACCGGCACCGCCAGGTTCACGTGGGAGTACGACGATGGGCGGGAGAAGCTCATCAACCTCTACGACAAGGGCAAGCGGAAGCAGTGGGACGCCAAGGAGCGGATCGACTGGTCGCACGACCCCGACCCCGAGAACCCCCTGCAGGTGCCGGACGAGCTGGTGCCCATCTTCGGGTCTCCGGTCTGGGACAAACTCAACACCGCCGAGCGGGGGAACGTCCGTCGCCACATGGTGGCCTGGCAGTTCAGCCAGTTCCTCCACGGCGAGCAGGGCGCCCTCATCTGCACGGCCAAGATCGTCCAGACGGTGCCGGACATCGACTCGAAGTACTACGCCGCCACCCAGGTGATGGACGAGGCCCGCCACGTGGAGACCTACTCGCGGTACCTCGACAAGATCGAGACGGCCTACCCGATCAACCCCAACCTCAAGTCTCTCCTCGATGACGTCCTCAGCGACTCGCGCTGGGACATGACCTACCTCGGGATGCAGATCCTCATCGAGGGCCTGGCCCTGGCCGCCTTCGGGTTGATCCGCAACACCGCCGGCGATCCGCTCGGGAAGGCGGTCAACGCCTACGTCATGCAGGACGAGGCCCGCCACGTCATGTTCGGGCGCCTCGCCCTCCGCGACTACTACCCGCAGTTGAGCCAAGCCGAGCGGGACGACCGCGAGGAGTTCTGTGCCGACGCCTGTTACCGGATGCGGGACCGGTTCCTCGGGGAGGAGCTCTGGCAGTGCCTGGGCTACGACACGGAGGACTGCCTCGACTACGTCAACAACTCTGAGACCCAGAAGGTGTTCCGGAGCCTGCTGTTCACCCGGATCGTGCCCACCCTCAAGGACGTGGGCCTGTGGGGCACCAAGATGCGCCAGACCTTCGCCGACATGGGGGTGATCGGCTACGAGTCGACCGATCTCGACGCGGTAATGGCCGAGGACGAATCGATCGCCGAGGACGTGGACGTTCAGCAGCGGGCGGCGATGGACGCCGCCATCGCCGACGGGGTGGCGGCAGCCACCTGAACCGGGCCCACCGGCCGGTCCGGAGCCGGCCGTTGCGTTACTTAGCGAAACTAACTAAACTGGAGGCATGACTTCCGCCTCCGCCACCCCTGCCGTCGCCGTCGGGCCGCCCGCCGATGACGATGAGGAGATCGACGTTGGCGAGGCCGAATTGGCCTCCCGCCTGCGGCTGGCGGTTACCCGCCTCCACCGACGCCTGCGGCAACAGGCCGTCGGGGGCCTGAGCCCGGCCCAGATCTCCGCCCTGGCCAGCACCGAGCGGCTGGAGTCTGCCACCCTCGGGGAACTGGCCTCCCATGAATCGGTACAGCCCCCGTCCATGACCCGGATCATCGCCGCCCTCGAAGAGAAGGGACTGGTGACCCGGGTCATCGATCCGACCGACCGGCGGGTGGCCAGAATCGAGGTCACCCCGGAAGGCCGCCAGGTTCTGGCGGAGAGCCGCTCCCGGAAGAACGTCTATCTGGCCCGCCAGCTCCACCGCCTGACTCCGGCCGAGCGGGATGCCCTCGGCGGCCTGACCGCCGTCCTCGAGCGCCTGGCGGAGGGTCTCGAACCGTGACCGGTGTTCGCAAGGCGTGGAACCAGACCTTCCGTTCCCTCCGGGTGCGGAACTACCGGGTGTACTTCATCTCCCAGCTCATCTCGGTGTCGGGCACCTGGATGCAGTCCATCGCCCAGGCGTGGCTGGTGCTCCGGCTCACCGGGTCCGGCGTCGATCTCGGGATCGTGACCGGGCTCCAGTTCCTGCCGGTGCTGCTGTTCGGGCCGTTCGGCGGCCTGGTGGCCGACCGCTTCGACAAGCGCCATCTGCTCTACGCCACCCAGACGGCGGGTGGGCTGCTGGCGCTGACCCTCGGGATCCTCGACGTCACCCACCTGGTGGCGCTCTGGCAGGTCTACCTGCTGGCCGCCGGCCTGGGGCTCGTCAATCTGTTCGACAACCCGGCCCGCCAGACCTTCGTGATGGAGATGGTGGGCCGCGAGGACCTCCCCAACGCGGTGAGCCTCAACTCGGTGGTGATGAACGCGTCGAGGGTGGTAGGACCGGCCATCGGCGGACTGGTCATCGTCCTCTTCGGCCTCAGCGTCTGCTTCTTCTTCAATGCGGTGTCCTACGTGGCGGTGCTGATCGGCCTCTCCATGATGCGGACCGCCGACCTCCACCGGACCCCACGGGTCGAGAAGGCTCGAGGCCAGATTCGGGAGGGGCTCCGCTACGTGTGGCGGAACCCGCCACTGCGCAACACCCTGTTGGCGATGGCGGTCATCGGCATCTTCGCCTACAACTTCACCGTGACCCTGGCCCTGTTGGCCAAGACGACGTTCCACGGCGGAGCCGGCGCCTACTCGCTCCTCACCGCCTGCATGGGGGTTGGGGCGATCGCCGGGGGGTTGGTGGCCGCCCACCGGGCCAAGCCGACCCCGCGGTTGCTCCACGGCCTGGCCCTGGTGTTCGGGGCCCTGCTGGTGGCGGTGGCGTTCGCCCCCACCCTGGTGTTCGCCATGGTCCTCATCGTCTTCATGGGGGCGGCCTCGATCGGCTTCATCGCCACCGCCAACGCCACCCTCCAGCTGCAATCCGAACCGGCCATGCGGGGGCGGGTGATGTCGCTCTACGCGATGGCCTTCCTCGGGAGCACCCCGATCGGGGCCCCGCTGGTCGGCGCCATCGCCGAATGGAGCAACCCGCGGATCTCCATGGCGGTGGGGGGGATCGCCACCGTGCTGGCCGCCGGGGTGCTGTCGTGGCGACACGTCAGCGGCCACGCCGCCCCCCGGGTGATCGCCGAGAGCGCCTCGCGGGCTGCCGAGGTCCGGGCGGTGGCCGACGTGGAGACCAACATCGCCCGACCGGCGTAGGCGTCCCGCTCCCGGGTATGCCTCAGGAGCGGCCGGGTCTCAGGCGCCGGCGGCGGCCGGCTTCGGCTCCTTCGGGAGCCCGAGCACCCGCTCGCCGACGATGTTGCGCTGGATCTCCGCCGTCCCACCCCAGATCGTCTCCGACCGGGAGAAGAAGAACGATGCCTGGAGATCGCTGACCGGGTAGGCGTCCCGGCCACGGCGCACCCGCTCGTCCTCCTCGCCCGGGGAGCCGGTGAGGATCTGGGCGTCGGGACCGAGAATGTCCATGGCCAGGTCGAGGGTGTCCCGGTGGAACTCCGACCAGAACATCTTGTTGCAGGCGGAGAGGGCGGCCATGTGGTGGGTGCCGTTGAGGGAGTCGGTCAACGAGCGGTAGCCGTTGATCTCCATGATCTTCACCTTCGTCCAGGCGGTGGCCAGCCGTTGGCGAATGAGCGGGTCGGCGATGTGGCCGTTCTTCTTGGCGACGTCGATGATCTGGTCGAGCTCCCGGCGGAAGCGCCGGTGCCCGGTGGTGGCCGACGATCCTCGCTCGAACCCCAGCGTGGTCATCGCCACCTTCCAGCCGTTGTTCACCCCGCCGACGACGTTCTCCTTCGGACAGCGGACGTTGGTGAAGAAGACCTCGTTGAACTCGGCGCTGCCGTCGATCTGTTCGATCGGCCGCACTTCGACGCCGGGCTGTTGCATCGGCACCAACAGGTAGGAGATGCCGGCGTGCTTGGGTGCGTCAGGATCGGTGCGGGCCAGCAGGAAGATGTAGTCGGCGAACCGGGCCTGGGTCGTCCACACCTTCTGGCCGTTGATCACCCACTCGTCGCCGTCGAGCTCCGCCCGGGTCTTCAACGAGGCCAGGTCGCTGCCGGCGTCTGGCTCGGAGAACCCCTGGCACCAGGCGATGGTGCCGTTGAGGATCCGGGGGATGAACTGCTGCTTCTGCTCCTCCGACCCCCACTGGAGGATGGTCGGGCCGACCAGGGTGTCGCCGAAGAAGTCGGCCCGGAGGGGTGCCTCGGCCCGGGCGAACTCCTCGTTTAGCACCACCGACTCCATGAGGGAGAGGCCCTTGCCCCCGTACTCCTTCGGCCAGGAGGCGCAGATCCAACCGCCTTCGAACAGCTTCTTGGTCCACTCCTGGTTGAACGCCTTTTTCTCCGCCGGGGTCATCGAAAAACCGGGGGTGCCCCAGTCGTCGGGCAGATTCTCAACGAGCCATGCCCGGATCTCGGCTCGGAATGGCTCGACGTCGGCCGGATAGTCCAGATCCATAACCAGGACTTTACCCTCCTGGAGGGGGGTTGATTCTGGCTCCACCGCCTCGACCGGTGGGCCTCGGTCGGCCCCTCGACAACGGTGGTGGGACGGGGTGGAGACCCCCGGGAATGGGGGGTCGCCCGGTCATTCGCCAGGTCAGGTGCCACGGTTTGCGCCGAAGTGCCGGGTCGGGGGAGGCTTGCCCCCTTATGTGCTCATATGCAGGGGGATCTTGTGCGTAGGTTCGGCCGTCGCCGCGCCAAGGTGAAGGGACCGAAGCGACCGCCTCCGGTGCCCGAGCGGATCCCGGCCCGGCCTCCGGCCCCCGGTGGGCTCCGGATCGCCTTCTTGGTCTACCGGGGGAATCCCCGATGCGGGGGCCAAGGTGTCTACACCCGCCATCTCGCCCGCGAACTGGTGGCGCTCGGCCACTCGGTCGAAGTGTTCGCCGGCCAACCCTGGCCCGAGGTCGACGAAGGCGTCGGGTTCACCCCGGTGCCCAGCCTGGACCTCTACCGGGACCCCGACCCGTTCCGGATTCCCAAACCCCGTGAGTTCCGCACCTCCATCGACGCCCTCGAGTTCGCGGTGATGTGTACGGCCGGGTTTCCGGAGCCGTGGACGTTCAGCCTCCGGGTCCGCCGGTTGCTGGCCGCCCGCCGGCACGAGTTCGACCTCATCCACGACAATCAGTGCCTCGGCAATGGCATGCTCGGGATGATGGACGACGGCTGGCCGCTGCTCACCACCCTCCATCATCCGATCACCGTCGACCGTCAGTTGGCTCTGAGCCATGCCACCAACCCCTGGCAGCGCTTTACCCAGCGCCGCTGGTTCGGGTTCCTTCGGATGCAGGTACGGGTGGCCCGGGCCCTGCCCCGGGTGGTGACGGTGTCGGAGTCGTCCAAGACCGATATCGCCGCCCAGTTGGGCGTGGACCCCGAACGGATGACGGTGGTCCCGGTGGGGGTCGATCATTCCGTGTTCCGTCCCCGCTCCGAGGTGACCCCCGTCCCCGGTCGGATCATGGTCACCTCGTCCTCCGACGTTCCGATGAAGGGGTTGGTGCCGCTGTTGGAGGCGGTGGCCAAGCTCCGGACCGAACGGGAGATCGAGTTGGTGGTGGTGGGCAACCCCCGCCCGGAGGGACGGGTGGCCCGGGCCATCGAACGGCTGGACCTCGCCCCCATCGTGCGGTGCGTGTCGGGGATCAGCGACGACGAGCTGGCCTGCAACTATGCCCAGGCCCAGGTGGCGGTGGTGCCGTCGCTCTACGAGGGATTCTCGTTGCCGGCCATCGAGGCGATGGCCTGCGGGGTGGCGCTGGTCGCCACCACCGGCGGAGCCCTGCCCGAGGTGGTGGGGGAGGACGGGGTCACCGGCCTCCTGGTACCCCCCAATGATCCCGGAGCGCTGGCCGGAGCCATCGGGCGGTTGCTCGACGACGACGCCCTGCGGAGTCGGCTGGGTCTGGCCGGCCGCGAGCGGGTGCTCGGCCGGTTCACCTGGAAGGTGACCGCCATCGGCACTTCGGCGGAGTACCACCGGCTCCTCGAAGACGTCCGGGTCGGCGCCGACCCGGTGACCGATCCTCTGGAGAGCCCGTCATGTTGACCGTTGACTACAGGAAGCTCGGCCTCCGGGCCGGCGATCGCCTGCTCGATCTGGGCTGCGGGTTCGGTCGTCATGCCTACCAGGCGGCCCGACTCGGGGCGGAAGTGGTCGCCTTCGATGCCGGCGGCGACGAGGTACGCAAGGTGCTCGACACCTTCGGGGCGATGGCCGACGCCGGGGAGCTCGACCCGGTGACCAGCCGGGTCGGTTCCGTCCAGGGTGACGCCTTGCAGCTCCCGTTCTCCGACGGGTCCTTCGATCGGGTGATCGCCTCGGAGATCCTCGAGCACATCCCCGCCGACGAGACGGCCATGGCCGAACTGGCCCGGGTCCTGCGCCCGGGGGGGTCGATGGCGGTCACCGTTCCCCGTTGTGGGCCGGAGTTCGTCAACTGGGCCCTCTCCGACGAGTATCACAACGTCCCCGGCGGCCACATCCGCATCTACCGGCATCCCGAGCTCACCCGTCGGCTGGAGGCCACCGGGTTGACCGAGGTGGGAAGCCACCATGCCCACGGACTCCACTCGCCCTACTGGTGGCTCCGCTGCCTGGTCGGCCCCACCAAGGACGATCACCCCGCCGTCGCCGCCTACCACCGCCTGTTGGCCTGGGACATCGTCAAGGCACCGAAGGTCACCCGGTACGCCGAGCGGGTGCTCAACCCGCTGATGGGCAAGAGCCTGGTGGTGTACCTGCACAAGCCGACAGAGGCGGCCAACCGGTCAAACGACCGGGGGGCGGTCGCCTGGTTGGGGGCCGAGCCGGCGAGGCCGCCGGCCTCGTCGAAGGCGGTAGCCGCCGTCGAGGTCGAGGCGGGGGTCGGGGCGTGAGATCGGTCCCCGAGGTCCCGGGCATCCTCACCACCGCCCAGGTGGTCCAGACCGCCCAGTCGATCGCCGACCTCCAACGCGACGACGGCATGATCCCCTGGTTCCCCGGTGGTCACTGTGACCCCTGGAACCACGTCGAGGCGGCGATGGCCCTGACCGCCTGTGGCTTCGACGCCGAGGCGGACCGGGCTTACCAGTGGCTGGTGGACAATCAACTGCCCGACGGCAGCTGGTTCAACTACTACGTCGCCAGCGGGGTGAAGGATGCCCGCCTCGACACCAACGTCTGTGCCTATCTGGCCACCGGCGCCTGGCATCGCTACATCTCGACGGGGGACATCGAGGGCCTCGAGTCCCTCTGGCCGTCGCTGGAGGCCGGGGTCGACTTCGTGTTGCGCTGGCGGCGCAACGACGGCTCCATCCGCTGGTCCCTGGATGCATCGGGGTTCGCCGAGGAGTACGCGCTGCTCACCGGTTCGTCGTCGATCTATCACAGCCTCCGCTGCGCCATCGCCGCCGCCGAGCGGCTCGGACACGAGCGGCCGGATTGGGAGTTCGCCGCCGGCCGGCTGGCCCACGCCATCGCCTACAACCCGTCGGCCTTCGCCCCCAAGGTGGAGTTCGCCATGGACTGGTATTACCCGGTGCTGTCGGGGGCGGTCACCGGCGAGGCGGCCCGGCGGTGCATCGAGGCGTCCTGGTCCACCTTTGTGATGGAGGGTTTCGGGGTCCGGTGCGTGTCGACCGGCGAGTGGGTCACCGCCGCGGAGACGGCCGAGTGCGTCCTCGCCCTCGACGCCCTGGGAATGGACGACGCCGCCCGCCAACTTCTCACCTGGGTCCAGGCCCTCCGCAACGAGGACGGTTCCTACTGGACGGGGATGGTCTATCCGGAAGAGGCGACCTTCCCGCCGCTGGAGCGGTCGACTTATACGGCGGGGGCGATCATCCTGGCCGCCGATGCCTTGAGCCG
>DATARI010000118.1:0-4220 GCA_036264255.1 Acidimicrobiales bacterium
GCGTGCGCTGGTTGGGCGCCAGCGTGGGCACGATCGCGGCCAGTTTGCTCGGGTCGTAGGTCACCTTCTGGGTATCCGGGGTGCCGCCCTTGAGCAGGCCCGGCGCGTAGGTCCCGGTCGCCACCTGGCCCCGGCCGCTGAACACCTGGTCAGTGAGCGACTTGATGTTGATGGCCTGTTGCAGCGCCACCCGAACCGCCTGATCCTTGAGCGTGGCGCTGTTCGGGTTGAAGTAGATCTGGCTGGTATCGAAGGTTGGCAACGAATAGTGCGCCGCCGAACTGCTGGCCAGATAGGACTTGACCGCCGGCGCGTTCAGGTCGTGCATCATCGCGGCCAACTGGCCCTGGTTGAACTCCAACTCCTGGGTGGAAAGGTCGGCTATCACCGGCAGATCGACCTCCTGGAAGTACGGCGTGCCACCCCACCAGTGCGGATAGGCCTTGAGCTGGTAGCTCCGCCCGACCTGTGCCTGAGTCAGGGTGTACGCACCGGTACCGAGGTCGTGGGTGCGCAGGTAGGTCTGCGCGCTGTCGGTTCCGCCGTACGTCTTCAAGCCGGTAGGGCTCATCATCTTGGGCCCGTAGGGCGAGGCCAGGTAGTCCATGAAGGCGCTCACCGGTTTGTCCAGGTGGACGACGAAGGTGAGGGGGTCAGGGGTTTCGGTGGAGGTCACGTCGGCGAGCATGTAGGCCGGCGCCGAGTTCACCCCGGTGCGCCGGGCAAAGCTGAACGCGGCGGCGGCCGAGTTGACCGGGGTCCCGTCGTGGAAGGTGACTCCGGGCCGGAGGGTGAAGGTGTACGTCATCCCGTCAGGCGAGATCGTCCAGCTGGAGGCCAGCGCCGGGTCGATGGTGGGTGAGCCGTTGGCGTACCTGACCAGGCCCTCATAGACCGAGGTGGTCACGGCGTTGCCCTCGATCTCGTAGAAGATGTCCGGATCGGGCACCTGCATGTCGGCGCCGAACGCCAGCTTCAAGGTATGGGAGGAGGAGACCGACAGGGCGTTGGCGGAGGGGCCCGACGACGACGACCCAGAACTGCAGGCGGCAGCGATCACCGCCAGGATGACCAGAGCCACGGATGCACCGGTTCGGGTCTTTCGGGTCAATGGGCTGGGGTTCAATGTAACTCCCTTGGGGTTCGAGTGGTCGGGTCGGTGGGCGGAAAGGTCGGAACGGGCTGCCTCGGGTGTCAGCGCAAGATGGACCCTCCGTTGGTACAGATGGCCTGACCGGTCACATAGGAGGCCCCGGGACTGGCGAGCCAGGTCACCAGGGCGCCGACGTCCTCGGGGGTGCACAGCCGACCGGCCGGCACCGCCCCGAGGAGGCGCTGGCGCACGGCCTCGACCGGCCCTCCCAGCCAGGCGGCTTCCGCCGCCTGTTCGGCCAGGACCATGTCCGTCTCCACCGTTCCCGGGCACACCGCGTTGACGGCGATCTGCCGCGGGGCCAACTCCACCGCCGCCGCCTGGGTGAGACCCACCACTGCGAACTTGCTGGCGCTGTAGCCGGCCAGGAGGGGGGCGGCCACCAGCCCGAGGTCGGAGGCCACGTTGATGATCCGTCCACCCTCCCCGGCCGCCGTCATGGCCCCGGCCGCCGCCTGGAGACCGTGGAAGGTGCCGAGGAAGTTGACGTCCATCATCTGCGTCATGTCCTCCGCGCTGGTCTCCAATACCGGGGCGAGCACTGAGACACCGGCATTGTTGACCCAGACGTCGAGGCCGCCGAACTCACCGGTGGCCACCTTGGCCAGCTGCGCCGAGGTGTCCGGGTCGGTGACATCGCCGTGCACCGTCTGGACCAACGCGCCGAGGCGGCCGGCCTCTCCCACCGTGGCCGCCAGTGCCTCGGGATTGCTATGCCAACCGAGCACCAGATCACATCCCGCCTCGGCCAGCGCCAGGGCAATTCCCCTCCCCAGGCCGCGGCCGCCACCGGTGATGACCGCCACCCGCCGGCCGGTTCCGGCCCGGGCGCCGCGGGTGGAAACGGCGGTCACGCGGTCACCGCCCACCGGAACGGAGCCAGATGCCGGGGGTCGCCGGCGGCCAGGCGTTCGGGGTGCCACTGGATGCCGAGGACCCCGGGACCCTCCACCGCTTCGATGACCCCGTCGGGGCTCCACGCGGTGGCTCGCAGCGAGGCTCCGGTCGACGCCACCGCCTGGTGGTGGATCGAGTTCACCACGGTGGCACCGGACAGCACCAGAGCCGCCAGCGTGCCCGGATCGGCGGTGACATCGTGGACCGGCTCGTGCTGTCGTTCCTCGTCCCAATGGCCGTTGAAGCCAGCGGTCGGGAGATCGCCGATGAGCGTCCCCCCGTCGGCGACGGCCAGCACCTGGATGCCCCGGCAGATTCCCAACACCGGTCGGCCCGCCGCAGTGTGCCGGCGGACCACTTCCAACTCGATGGCGTCCCGTTCGGGGTCGGGGTCCTGCTCGCCGCCGCCCGGCTGTCCGCCGTAGAATGCGGGGTCGATGTCATTTCCACCGGACACGATCAGGGCCGCGCAGTCCGCCACCAGATCGAGGATCCGATCGCCGTCCCCACCTTCGCTGGCCGGGACGATGACCGGCTGGGCCCCCACCGCCCAGAGCGCATCGATGTAGCCACGGTGGACGGAGTACCGCTCGCTCGGTGACCGGCCGGCGAAGATCGCCACCTTCGGAGCTTGGCGTTGGCCGGTGGCCGCCGGAGGGGTCACCCGCGGGCCCCGGCGGTCACCGGAGTGGCGGTGGTGGCGTGGTCTACCAGGGGCGGCTGCTCCACCCGGCCCCGTTCCACCCGTTCGGCGATGGCGGCCACCGTCCGTTCGAGGAGGTGTCGCCCCAGCTCCGCAGTGGCCTCCGAGGGTCGACCGGTGACCCCGTTCACCGAGAGGGAGGTGGCGGTATAGCGAAAGACGAGATCGGACGTGCGATCAGGATCGTCGGACTGGCTGAGCCGGTCGACGTGCACCAGCTCGGGGGCCACCGCCAGCATCAGCGACGTCTCGCTCCGGTTGGCGTGGATGTCCTCGCCATCATGGGAGGTGGCGGCGGCCACTTCGGGGTCGGCGGCCCACCAACCCACCACCCCGACCCGGAGGTCCGGGCGGTGGAGGCGGAGATGGTCGGTGGCCACCATCAGGGAGGCGTCGTTGCCGAAGTGGGCATTCACCAATAACATCCGGCGGAGCCCGGACGACGCCGCCCACTCCACCGCCTGGCGGACGACTGAGGCCAGTCCCTCCGGGGTGAGTGAGATGGTGCCGGGCAACTTGGTCCCGTGGCCGTAACTGCAGCCGTACGGCACCGCCGGCAGGACCGGCGCGCCGGTCCGTTCCGACACCCGCTCACAGATGGCGGTCGCCAAGATGGTGTCGGTCCCCGCCGGCAGATGGGGGCCATGTTGTTCGGTGGCTCCGACCGGGAGCAGGCCCACCTCGTCCGGCCGAGCGCCCAAGCACGCCCCGACCTCGGGCCAGGCCAGATCCGACCACCGGACCGCGGTCATGGCCACCCCGCCATCCGGGGCGCCGGCTGCCGGCGGCCGGAAGCCGCCGGTACCTGGATGCGCATCCGCCGCACCGCGTAGAACATCCTCAGATAGGTCGCCCGTTCCCATTCGCTGACCTGCGAGTGGTAGGCGTTCCACTCGTCGACCTTCATCTCCACATAGGCGGAGACGAACTGTTCGGGAAAGACCTTCCGGGTGAGCGGATCGGTGTCGAACGCCTCGATGGCCTCCAGGAGGGTCCGGGGAAGCATGGTGGCCTGGACATCGCCGCCGGCCGGCCCCGACGACTTCCAGTCGTAGATGATGTCCTCCACCGGATCCCCGGGATCCAGCCCCTCGGCGACGCCCTCGAGCCCGGCGGCGAGGAGGAAGGCGGCGGCCAGATAGGAGTTGGCGGCCGAGTCCACCCCCCGGTTCTCGACGCAGGGTCGGTTGCGGGGAAGCCTCAGCATGCACGAACGGTTGTTGTCGCCATAGGCGGCCCAGGTCGGTGCCCAGGAGACGGTGCCATCGGTCAGCCGGGGTTGGAGGCGCTTGTAGGAGTTGACCGTCGGCGTGCAGATGGCGGCCAGAGCCGGGGCGTGGCGGAGGATGCCGGCCACGAAGCCGTAGGCCGTCTTGCTCCAGCCGCGATGGCGGGCATCGTCCTCGTCCCGGAAGAGGTTCTCCCCGGTGGTGACGTCAGCCAGGCTCATGTTGAAGTGAGCCCCCG
>DATARI010000234.1:0-10394 GCA_036264255.1 Acidimicrobiales bacterium
TCATCCCGTACCCGTTGGACGATCAGCAGTCTTCCTGCAGGGGTGAGCTTGGCTTTAGCGTGAGCCATTGAGGGGCCTCCTTGTCGGTGGATGTGTCGCAACACCCATCCGAGAAGCGGGGCCCCTCGTCTGTCAATGACCCACCTGGGAACTACAACTAGAACCGCCCGGTCCGCTTCGCCCGCCACACCGAGGCGGTGAGAAGCCCGACCACCAGCACCGGGAGGAGGGCGGCGGCCCAGGTCCGGGCGGCGTGATCGAGGCACACCAGGGCGACCAGCCCGACGACGGCCACCGCGCCGACGAACAATTCCGGGGTGTCCCCGATCAGGAACTCCCACCAGAACCGGCCGAAGGCCACCAACATCCTCGCCACCGGGTTCCGGCTGGCCGCCGACGGCACCGGGTCAGCCATGAACCCCACCCCCTTCGGGACCCGACAACACCGCCGCGGCCTTGACCCGGGCGCCGGATCGCAGGGACGTCACCATGGCCCAGGCGCCCAGCCCGTAGACGGCGACCAGCACCGGGATGGCGAGGTCGGAGCCCGGCCAGTGGACCCCGACCCCCTCCCCCGACCAGAAGCTGCCGAAGCTGACCAACATCAGCCCGACCCCCATCTTCATGGCGTTCTCCGGGACCGCCGACAGCTGGCGGGCCACCGCCACCCCGACGCCGCCGACCACCACGATGGCGGCAGCGGCGGCGGTCGCCGCCAGCCCGAGATTGTGGGAGGTCGACCCGAGGGTGATCACCACCACCACCACTTCGAGCCCCTCGAGGAACACCCCCTTGAACGCCACCACGAAGGCGGTGGCATCACGGCCGCGGCCGGCCGGCGCCTCCGAGAGCTCCTCCACCTGCCGGGCGAAGATGGCGTCCTCGTCGTGTTTGGCCTTCAACCCCGCCGCCCGGAGCACCGCCTTGCGGAGCCACTGCAAGCCGAACACCAAGAGCAGCCCGCCCACCACCAACCGCAAGGTGGACAACGGGACGTAGTGGACGATGGCGGGGCCGAGGGCGGCCACCAGTGCCCCCAGAACCAAGAGGGCGACCAGAGTTCCCTCCAGGGCGGACCGCCAACCCCGCGTGGTCCCCACTGCCACCACGATGGTGAGGGCTTCGACCATCTCCACCGCGCAGGCCAAGAAGACGGCCACCGCCAACACGATGCTGCCGCTGTGCACCGTGGTGGTGGCAATCACCGCGAATCAGGCCGCTTCGACAAGTTCGTCAAGCTCTTCGAGCGGATGCACCTTGAACAACCGGTTGAACAACAAGAACTTGAGCACCCAGAAGAGAGCGAAGGACATCACGTTGGCGAACAGCACCAACAGCGTCTGTTCGAAGTGGTGGAGCTGATGCTCGGTCCCGAGGTGGCGGGCGACCGCCGCGCCACCGATGGACACCACGATGCCGATCGCCGACAGCGCCCAGAAGGGCACGATCTCCTTCATCAGATGGGAGCGTCCGCGCTTCTTCCATACCCAGCTGCGATTGAGGTAGTACGACGGCACCGTCGCCACCGCGTTGGCGAAGACGGTGCTCCCGATCTCCCCCCAGAAGTGGAAGACACCGAAGACGAGGGCCAGGGTGCCGAAGGACACCGCAGTGGAGACCACCGACACCATGGTGTAGCGAAACAGGTGCTTGGCTTCGGGAGTGTCCCGCTTCTCCCACAGGTGTTCGGCCCGCGTCACGACAGAGGTCATTGCTCCAACCTTAGTCGTAACCAATCCGTAATATTAGGCGTCGGGATCGCTCCCGCAGGTGATTCCGGCACTCAGAGTCCGTTCTTGGTCGCCACCCCACCCAACCAGGCGGCGCTGGGTTTGGGGCGGCGGACGAAGGTCTCCCGATCCACCGCCACCAACCCGAAGGTCGGGCCGTAGCCGAGCACCCACTCGAAGTTGTCGAGCAGGCTCCAGTACATGTAGCCACGCACATCGATCCCGTCGTCGAGGCAACGCCGCACCCCGGCCAGGGCCCGGGTGACGTAGTCGATGCGGGCCTCGTCGTCGTCGGTGCCGATACCGTTCTCGGTGACCAGCACCGGCAGTCCCCCCGTCTTCAGCCAGGCCCGGCGGATGGTTCCCTCCAGGGCCTCGGGGTAGAACTCGTAGCCCATCTGGGTGGTGGGCACTCCGGGCTCGGGCCCGAGGCCTCCGTCGGGTCCGAAACGGGCCCGGGTATAGGTCTGGACCCCGATGAAGTCGTCGCCTCCGGTGGCCTCGAGGTAGACGTCCTCGGACGGACGGCGGATCCGCTCCACCCATTCCTCGCCGCCGGGTTGCGCCTGGTAATCGGTCATCGACAGGGTCAGGCCGACCGGGAAGTCGCCGGGCCCGGACCGGATGGCCTCCACCCCGGCCCGGTGGGCCGCCACCAGCGCGTCATTGACCTTGGCCCGGCGGTCCCGGTCCCGCACCCGGGGCGGGAAGATGCCGTGGCGCCACCCCATGGTGGCGACAACGTTCGGCTCGTTGATGGTGCCGGCCATGCCGATGAGGTCCCCCAGGTGGGCGGTGACCCGCTCGCAGTAACGGGCGAACCGATCGACGGCGTGGGGCGCCTCCCAGGTCCCGGCGGCGGCCAGCCACCGGGGGTGGGTGAAGTGGTGGTAGGTGATCATCGGGACCAGGCCCTGTTCCCGGCAGGTGGCCAGCATCCGCCGGTAGTGATCGAGGGCGGCCCGGGAGAACTCGCCCTCCTCCGGCTCGATCCGGCTCCACTCCACCGAGAACCGGTAGAAGGAGAACCCGAACTCGGCCACCAGGGCGATGTCCTCGGGGTAGCGGTGATAGGAGTCGCAGGCGTCGCCACTCCGGTCGAGGCACCCCGAGGTCGGGTCGTGTTCGAACTCCCACCAGTCGTTGTTGACGTTGCCCCCTTCGATCTGGTGGGCAGCGGTGGCGGTTCCCCACTGGAATCCGTCGGGAAAGGAGATGGCGGCCATGGGTGGCCACCGTAGCGGGACCACCGCCCGAGCACCTGGCAGGATGTCCCGGTGAGCGACGCCCTCGATTTCCTCGTCAACCTTCTCGATCTCGAGCCCATCGAAGTCAACATCTTCCGGGGGACCAGCCCCAACGAGGACCGGCAGCGGGTGTTCGGGGGCCAGGTCGCCGCCCAGGCGCTGATGGCCGCCGGCCGCACCGTCGACGTGGGCCGGGTCCACTCCCTCCACGCCTACTTCCTCCGCCCCGGCGACCCGACGGTGCCGATCCTCTACGAGGTGGACCGGATCCGCGACGGCCGCTCGTTCACCACCCGCCGGGTGGTGGCCATCCAGCACGGCCGGGCCATCTTCAACATGTCGGCGTCGTTCCATGCCGACGAGCCCGGGCTCTCCCATCAGTTCCCGATGCCGGAGGTTCCCCCGCCCGAGGACCTCGAGTCACTGGACGTCCGCCTCGAGCCCTACCGGGACATCATGGGCGACTGGTTCTCCCGCCCCCACCCCATCGAACAGCGCCATATCGGCCCGCTGCCCTTCATCCACAGAGAGGGGAGCGAGCCGGTCCAGCGGCTGTGGATCAAAGCCGACGGGACCATCCCCGACGACCCGCATCTCCACACCGCCATCGCCGCCTACGCCTCCGACATGTCGTTGTTCGACACCATGCTCGCCCCCCACGACGTCCGCTGGGACAGCCCCCATTTCATGGGGGTGAGCCTCGACCACTGCATGTGGTTCCACCGGCCGTTCCGGGCCGACGAGTGGCTGCTCTACGACATGGACTCCCCCACCGCCTACGGCGCCAGAGGCCTGGCCCGCGGCTTCATGTTCTCCCGCGACGGCCGGCTGGTCGTCTCCATGTGCCAGGAAGGCCTGATGCGGGTGACCGATCCGCCGGCCAGCGACTGAGCCCGTCTCGGCCGGTCCCCGACTCCCGGACACCGGGTCGAAACGCAGACTCCGCACATTCCGCTCATACCTCCCTAACAAGTCGGGTGTCTACTGGGAGCATGACGGATGGCGTCGGGGGGACACGGTCGGCGGTGGCCGCCGACGGGCACCGGCTCCTGGTCGGCATCGCCACCGTGTTGTTACTGGTGACGGCGGTGGCGGTGCGGAGCCGGCTGATCGTCGGGTTCCTGATTCTCGCCGCGGTGTTCATCCCCGCCGAGCGACTCTTCACCCTTCGCCCCCAACGGGTCTTTCGGCGTTTCTGGGCCAGCGACGTGGTGCATTTTTGGGTGAACAACCTGCTCACCACCGCCGGGGTCCTGATCGTGCTGTTTCCGGTGGTGGCGGTGTTCCGGCTGGGAGCGTTGCACTCCTTCCATGCCTGGGTAGCCGGTCAGCCGCTCTACCTGCAGCTTCCCGAGGCGCTGGCCGTCGCCGAGCTCTGCTCCTACTGGTCGCACCGGGCCAGCCACCGGGTCCCCCTCCTGTGGCGGTTCCATCAGGTGTACCACTCGATCCGGGAGATGGACTGGCTGGCCGCCGGCCGGCTCCACCCCCTCGATCAGGCCTTCCGACAGCTCTGCATCGCCTTCCCGCTGCTGGTCCTGGGCTTTTCCAAGGGCTCATTCGGCGGCGTCCTGGTCTTCTTCGCCGTGCAGGCCATCTTCATCCATGCCAACGTCCGGTTCACCTTCGGGCCGTTGCGTTGGCTGATCGCCACCCCGGAATTCCATCACTGGCACCACAGCAACGTGCCCGAGGCCTACAACACCAACTTCTCCGGCGAACTCCCCTGCCTCGACGCCCTGTTCGGGACCTTGCACCTTCCGAAGAAGTCATGGCCGGAACGCTACGGAATCGACCGGCCGACTCCCCCCGGCTACCTGGCCCAGCTGGCCATGCCGTTCACCGCCAGCGATCAGCGGTCGTCCATCGTCACGTAGTCACGGGCGTCGGTGCCGATGTACAGCTGGCGGGGCCGGGCGATCTTGGAATCCTGATCGAGCATCTCCTGCCAGTGGGCGAGCCACCCGGCGGTGCGGGGAATGGCGAAGAGCACCGGGAACATCTCCAGCGGGAAGCCCATCGCCTGGTAGATCAGTCCCGAGTAGAAGTCGACGTTCGGGTACAGCTTGCGGGAGATGAAGTACTCGTCGGAGAGGGCGATCTCCTCCAACTTGAGGGCGATGTCCAGCAGCGGGTTCTTCCCGGTGATCTCGAACACCTCGTCGGCGGTCTTCTTGATGATGGTGGCCCGGGGGTCGTAGCTCTTGTAGACCCGGTGGCCGAAGCCCTGCAGTCGACCGTGGCCGGCCTTCACCGAAGCCACGAACGGCTCCACGTTGTCAATGGAGCCGATCTCGGTGAGCATCTTGATGACTGCCTCGTTGGCCCCACCGTGGCGCGGCCCGTAGAGGGCGGCAGCCGCGGCGGCCGTCGCCGAATAGGGGTCGGCGTGCGACGAGCCCACTACCCGCATGGCGGTGGTGGAGCAATTCTGCTCGTGATCGGCGTGGAGGATGAAGAGGATGTCGAGGGCCCGGGCCAGGGCCGGATTGGCGTCGAAGCGGGGCTCCGCCGTCTTCCACATCATCGACAGGAAGTTGGAGGCGAATTCCAGCGAGTTGTCGGGGTAGACGAACGGCATCCCCACGCTGAACCGGTGGGCGGCGGCGGCCAGGGTCGGCATCTTGGCGATGAGCCGGACGATCTGCTTGTTCCGGGACTCGATGTCGAAGATGTCCTTGGCGTCGAGATAGAAGGTGGAGAGGGCGGCGACGGCCGAGACCAGCATGCCCATGGGGTGGGCGTCGTAGTGGAACCCGTCGAGGAAGCGCTTCCGTACGTTCTCGTGGATGAAGGTGTGATGGGTGATGTCGTGGCGCCAGACCTCGTACTGCTCCGGGGTCGGCAGCTCGCTGTTCAACAGGAGGTAGGCGACCTCCAGGAACGTGGACTTCTCCGCCAACTGCTCGATCGGGTAGCCCCGGTACCGGAGGATCCCGGCTTCGCCGTCGAGGTAGGTGATGGCGCTTTCACAGGCGGCGGTGGAAACGAACCCGGGGTCGTAGAACCAGACGCCCGGCAGGAGTTTGGACCAGTCGGCGGCGGCAATGCCACCGTTCTGGAACGGGATCTCGAGCGACTCGCCGGTGCGGTTGTCGGTGATGGTGATGCTTTCGGCCACTAATCCAAGCCCTTCTGCCCTGCTGCTCCTGTATCGGTCAATTATCGATCCTAGATGGTCGCTTGCCGGCTTCCACCACCGGGCCGCCCCGGGCGACGACGGGGCCGGATCAGCCCACAATCTGCAGCAGAAACTGCTGGGAGGTTCCGGCCAGGTTCTGCTGGCCGGCCGGCGGGGCCAGGGAGATGGTGAGGGTGTAGTTGTGACCGCTGGCAACCTGGAGCCCCGGGAAGGACAGCGCCCTCGACTGGCCGGACAGAGCCGACACGGTGGTCTGGGCCGACGATCCCGCCGCTCCCGCTGGCGGGGCACTGGCTCCGGGGCCATCGGCCAGGACCAGTTTTTCGGTCACGGTCACGTTGGTCTCGGAAACCGTCCCGCAGTTGGTCACCGTCACCAGTGGGGTGACCGACCCGGTGGGGGGCAGGATCGTCGGGGTGGGACCGGCAATCGTCGACGTCGGATTCGGAGGGTTGCAGGAAGTGGCGATGGTGCCGGACCCGGCAGGATTGTTGGGGGCGGGCGACGGGACGGCCGGGGGGGCCAGCCCGACCGCGGTGATCACCACCTGGTGGAACGGGAACAGCGCCACCGCGGTGGTGAGCCGCCCGGCGGCGTTGCCGAGTTGGGTGGAAGTGAGCGCGCCACCCGCCGGGGCCCAGATCGAGGCCGGCACCCGGATCGAACCGGCGTCGGGGACCTTCCCCTGTCGAAGTCGTGCCCGCCAGGCGGCGTAGGCGCGGTCGGCCCGCTGGATCTGGGTGCCCGCCGCCGCCAGTTGTTGGGAAGCCTGGGTCTCGGAGATGAGCGCCGCCGGGTGGGCCGACGTGGTGGTGGTCGTGCTCGGGCCCCCGGCAATCGGCAGCGGAGCCATCCCCAGCAGCTGGTCGATGGTGGACACCACGCTAGCCACCGCCGCCGCCCGCGCCTCGATGATGGCGGTGAACTGGCTGGCGACGTCGTCGCTCGGCGTCGGGGGGGTCAGTTGCCGGGCCTGATGCGCTTCATCGGCGGTGGATGCCAGGGCGGCGTCGAGCCCCTGCTGGACTTCCCCCCGGGCGGTATCGGGCAACGGCTGGTTGGGAATGGTCGGGGCGGCGCTGATGACCGCGGCCAGCCGGGCGCCTGATTGGTTGGAGGCGTCGACGACCCGGGAGGCCAGCTGGGCGTAGCCCTGGTCGGTCATCCGCCGATAGGGGCCGGATTGGGCGTTGATCTCGACAATCGAGCCGATGACCAGCACCCCGGCCAGGACCACGACGATCGAGATGGTGATGATGGCGCCGGCCGATCGACGCCGGGGGCGTCGGCCCCGTCTGCGTCGTCGGGCTCTTGGCATCCCGACGACGATAGTGCCGCTCTACTGGGCCCGGCCCTGAGGTTCGCCGGCCAGCGCGCACACCAGTCCCTCTACCTCCTGCATGGCCACGGGTAAATCCGGTACGTCGAAGGGGATGGCGGTGGATTCCCGCAGGAACAGGAAGGTGCAGCGGGTCACCGGGCGTCCGAGGGTCCGTTCCACCGCCAACGAGTAGGTGGCTCCCTGGAGCCGGTAGCGATCGGCGGCGTGGGCCAGGTCCTCGTCGTTGCGCACCGCGTCGGTCTTGTAGTCGACCACCGTGAATCCCTCCGGCGTCTCGATCAGGAGGTCGATGATCCCTTCGATCACCGGGCCGCCCGGTTCGTCGGTGGCCGGCACCCCGATGTACATCTCCCGCCAATACCGCCCGCCCCCCACCGCTTCGCCGATGATCTCCGACCCGAGGGCGGCCCGCACCAGCCGGGCGATCTCCTTCCCGCGGGCGGGGACGCCTTCGGCGACTGCCTGGGCCTCCGACAACCGGTCGACGTCCGACCCGCTGGCCAGGTCGACCGTCTGGAGGACGGCGTGCACCGCCCGGCCGATGGCGGTACCGGCCCGGCCCCGGCGCCACGGCGGCGGATCGACGTCCGGCTCGTCCTTGCTGGCGCCGGCGGCTCCCTCCGCATCGGCGGAAGGGGCTTCGCCCCCGGGGTCATCCTGGCCAGCGCCGTTGGCCAGCCCGGCGATGGCGGTGGCGGACAGGGTCCGCGACCGGGACCCGGTGGTCACCAGCCGGCGGTGGGCGGCATTCCATTCGGCCCGGCGCTCCTCGGTGTCGATGGTGGCGGCGGGGAGGAGCCGGTCATCTCCCGGGCCCCCGGCCTCGGGGCCGGAGACGAACGGGGCATCGGACGGATCGGTGGCCGGCTCCAACCAGTCGCTCAGCTCGGGGCGGGCGGTACTCCCGGCCAACAACTGGGCGGCATGACAGGGGCTACCCGCCTTGTGGTGGAGGGAGACGATGAGATAGTCGCGGGCTCGGGTGGCCGCCACGTACAACAGGCGCAGATCTTCGGCGTCCTCCATCACCTTCTCCCTCGCCTCCAACTCCGCATACCCCCGAGTCCCGACCCCGCTCTTGATCTTCAACTCGGGGCCGTCGTCACCCCACAGCACCCTGACCCCGGGGCGGTTCGACGGGCAGCGGTTGAGGCCGGCGAGGAAGACGACCGGGAACTCGAGGCCCTTGGCGCCGTGGATGGTCATCACCCGCACCGCGTCGTCGTCCGACTCGGGAAGCACCACCTCCCGGGCCCGCACGTCCTGGCGACGTTGGACGTCCACCCAGGCCAGGTAGCGGCGGAGATCGCCGCCATGGACGTCGGTGAACTGCCGGGCCTGGTCGGCCACGAAGCGCAGCCGCCTCCACACGTCCCGGGATCGCCGCTGGTCGAGGGCCAACTCCAGCAGGCGGCGCTCGTCGATGACCCGATCGACCAGAGCGCTGACGCTCATCCACCAACGCTGTTGGTGGAGGGCCCGCAGCGCCGCCATCCCCCGCATCACCGGGCCCTCTCCGACCGGGAACGAAGGGGGAAGCCTCCGGTAATCCCACCGGCCACCGGCCTGGTGGTACGCCAGCAGGTCGTCGTCGCCGCAGCCGAACGCCTCCGAGCGGAGGGCCGCCACCATCGCCACCTGATCGGTGGGATCGTCAACCGCCCGGAGGATGGTGAGCAGTTCGTCGACCTCGGGCGCCTCGTAGACCAGCGAGCTCGATTCGAGCCGATAGGGAATGGCTTCGGCGTCGAAGGCCTGCTGCAAGAGGGGCAGGCCCGTCCGGGTCGGGATCAGCACCGTGATGTCCGAGAGCCGGGCCGGAAGCCCCCGGTCCCCGACCGGCCACTTCTCGTCGCGGATCCGCCGGATGGTGGCGGCGATCTCTTTCGACTCCTCGACCCGGACATCGACGATGCCGTGGTGGTCCATCGGCCCACCGAGGAGGATCACCGGCGGCACCCCTTGGGGAGTACCGAACGGCTCGGCCCGCTCGGCGACCAGCGGCTCGTAGGCGGGCTGAGACCCTTCGGCGCCGGCTCCGAAGAGGTCGCCGAAAACGGCGTTCGTCCAGGCGATGATCCCGGGAACCGATCGGAAGTTGGCGGTGAGGGCCACCCGGTCGGGGAGGCGGTGCTTCCGCACGTCCAGGAAGAGCCCGATGTCGGCGCGCCGGAATCGGTAGATGGCCTGTTTGGGGTCCCCCACGAAGAACAGCCGACCCGGCTCGACCGGCAGCTGGCTCCATGCCACCGTCCCCGGTCCGGGTTCGGGGCTCCCATTGGCGATCCGGAAGGCCATCTCCGCCTGGATCGGGTCGGTGTCCTGGAATTCGTCGATCAACAGCCGTTGGAACTCATGGTGGAGGGCGACCCGGACCCCGGCGTCGTTCCGGACCAGGTCGACCGCCCAGACCAGCAGGTCGTGAAACTCGAGCCTTCCCTCCCGCCGGCGGTCGTTGGCGCTGGCGACGGTGAACGTCCGGATGGCCGGGAGCAGGCCGCCCAGCGCGTCGGAGATCACCGCGGCCACCAGCGTCTGCCGGGCCTCCTCGGCGTCGGCCAGCAGACCCCGCACCCCGGCCACCGGTCGGGGCCAGTTGCCCTTCTGGCCCCGGGAGCAGGTGAGCTTGGGGGGGTCCGCCAACAGCTCGAGGATCTCGAGGTCGGAAGCTGCCGCTCGGACCGCGGCTCGGAATTCGGACAGGCCTTCGATGTGGAGCCGCAACTTGTCGTCAGCCGCCGTGCAGGTGGCGGCGTCGGCGGTGGCAGCGTCAAGGGCGTCGATCACCACCGACGGATCGATGGGGCCGAGGGTCGGGACGTCGGGCCCGGCATCGGTCAGCAGATCCCAGTTCTCGTTGCAGAGCTCGGCGACGGTCCGGAGGTGGTCGATCCTCACCCCGCTCACCAGCAGCCGGCGGAGAACGTCCTGGA
>DATARI010000246.1:0-10076 GCA_036264255.1 Acidimicrobiales bacterium
CACTGGGCCGAGATCCACGAGAGCAAGTACCCGGTGGCCGAGCCCGACGACGGGATCCCCAACTGGAAGGACGCCCCTCCGGTCCGGCTGGCGGTGGAGAACGCGGTGGAGGGGCCCGTTCCCGCCCGGTGAGACTCCGACCGACCTACCGCCAGGCAGACGCCGCGCGGTATCGGAGCCCGGGGGGAGCCTGGGACGTCCCCACCCTCGACCGGCTGCTCTCCTCCCCCCGACGGGCCGACGGCGCCGCCATCGTCGACGGCGACGTGGTACTGGATGCCGCCGGCCTCGACCGGGTGGTCACCGCCCTGGCCGGCGGGCTCCGTTCGGTCGGGATCCGGCGGGGCGACGTGGTCTGCTGGCAGCTCCCCAACTGGTGGGAGGCAGTCGCGCTGTTCCGGGCCTGTTGGCGGGCGGGGGCGGTGGCCGCCCCCATCCATCATCAGGTCGGTGCCGCCGAGGCCCAACGGATGCTCGACGCCCTCCAGCCGGTGCTCACCCTCGCCTCCGACGGGATGCCGCTCGCCGACCTGGTGGAGTGTTGCCGGGTGCGGGGTGGGGACCGCAACTTCGACATGCTGCTCAGCCAGGGTCCCCAGCGGGGGGGAATCGGGCGGGGGGCGGATGTGGCGGTGGTGCTGTTCACCACCGGTTCCACCGGCCATCCGAAGCCGGTCCTCCACACCCACCGGGGGCTGGCTTACAAAGCCCTGTCCATGACCCGGGCCCACGGCCTCACCAGCAACGACGCCGCGCTGATGCCGTCGCCGTTGGCCCATGTGTCGGGGTTGTTGAACTCCGTCCTGGTCCCGGGCACCGCCGCCATGCCGGTGGTGCTGATGGAGAAGTGGGACCCGGAGCGGGGGGCGCGCCTGGTGGGTGAACACAACGTCTCCTTCATGATCGGGCCTCCGACCCTGTTCATGGGGATGATGGACGTGCCCGGGTCCCGGGACTGGGTCCACAGCCTCCGGGTGGTGTCCTGCGGCGGCATGGGGGTGACCCCCGAGTTCATCGATCTCGCCCGCCAGGAGCTCGGGGCCACCGTGAAGCGCACCTACGGTTCGACCGAGGCCCCGACGGTGACCACCTGCACGGCCGACGACGGGCCGGACAAGGCCCGCGATACCGACGGGCACTCGGTGGGCGACGCCGTCATCCGGGTGGCGGACCCGGCCAGCGGCCGGACGGTGGCGGCCGGCAAGAAGGGCGAGGTCCTCCTCCGGGGACCGGAGTTGTTCGTCGGCTACGGCGACGAGACCCAGACCAAAGAGGTCATCCGCCGCGGCTGGTTCGCCACCGGTGACCTCGGGACGCTCGACGCCGATGGGTGGTTGACCATCGTCGGCCGGGTGAAGGACATGATCATCCGGTCGGGGGAGAACATCGCCTCGGCCGAGGTGGAGCGGCTGCTCGAGATGCACCCCGGCGTCCGCCAGGCGGTGGTGGTCGGCTGTCCCGACGAACGGGTGGGGGAAAGGGTGGCGGCGTTCATCGTCGGGGACGGCGCCCTCGACGTGGAGGAGTGCCAACGGTGGTTCACCGCCCAGGGCGTCGCCAAGTTCAAGACCCCCGAGATGGTCGTCCACCTCGAGGCGATCCCGCTGCTCGGGATCGGGAAGCCGGATCGACCGGCGCTGCGGGCCCGGTTGTCCGCTCACGGATCGGCGGCCCGGTGACGGCCGCACCACCAGCACCAGCAGAAGGGACGGAGTGATGGCAGCAGGGATCGTGTCGTGGGGGGTCTACCTGCCGTACTGGCGGCTCGACCGCGGCGCCATCGGGGCGGCGTTCGGCACCCCGGCGGGGAAGGGCACCCGGGCGGTCGCCTCCTACGACGAGGACACCACCACCCTCGGGGTGGAGGCGGCCCGGCGGGCCCTGGCGGTGGCCGGCGCCCCGGTTCCCGCCGACCTCTACTTCTCCACCCCGGCCCCGGCCTATCTGGACAAGACCAA
The DNA here is from genome assembly GCA_036264255.1 of Acidimicrobiales bacterium. Taxonomy (GTDB): domain Bacteria; phylum Actinomycetota; class Acidimicrobiia; order Acidimicrobiales; family RAAP-2; genus DASZIT01. The sequence continues at coordinate 1,959 of DATARI010000246.1, forward strand.
CGCCACCACCATCCACGCCGCCCTCGGCCTCCCGCCGACCGCCGGGGCCTACGACCTCTGTGGCTCGGTGCGCTCCGGTTGGGCCACCCTCAACCTGTCGGCGCTGAGCGGCGAGCAACGCCCGGCGATGGCGGTCATCGCCGATCTCCGCACCGGCCTGGCCGGCGGGGGCGAGGAGAGCCAGGCCGGGGACGGGGCGGTGGCATTCGTCTTCGCCCCCGAAGGCGGGGTGGCCGAAGTGCTCGGGCAGGCGTCGGCCACCGACGAGTTCCTCGAACGCTGGCGGGTCCCCGGGGAGACCGCCTCCCGCCAGTGGGAGGACCGGTTCGGGGAGGAGGCCTACCTCCCCGCCGCCCGGGCCGCCTTCGACGACGCGCTGGAAGAGGCCGGGCTCGAAGCCGGTGACGTCGATCACCTGGTTGTTGCCGGGCTCCACAGCCGGGCGGTCGGCTCCCTCCGGAAGGAGCTGAGCGTGACCGCCGAGCGGCTCGCCCCCGACTACGGGGCCCGGATCGGGAACCTGGGCGCCGCCCAGGCCGGCCTGGGCCTGGCCGATGCGTTGGAACGGGCCACCCCCGGCCAGGTGGTGGTGGTGCTGGAACTGGCCGACGGGGCCGACGCGCTGGTGCTCCGGACCACCGACGATCTCACCGCCGTCCAGGAGGGGCGCCGGAAAGCGGGGGCCCCGACCGTCGCCGAGTTGGCCGACGGAGGCCGGTCCGACCTTCCCTATGCGGTGTTCCTCACCTGGAGGGGCCATCTCCGCCGGGAGCCCCCGCGACGGCCCGACCCGGAGCGGCCCGATGCGCCGGCCATGCTGCGGAACGAGGACTGGAAGTTCGGGTTCAGCGCCAGCCGGTGCGAGGCCTGCGGCTTCGTCCATCTTCCCCCCACCCGGGTCTGCCTCTCCTGCCGGGCGGTCGACAAGATGACGCCCCTCCGGCTGGCCGACACCCGGGGCACGGTCGCCACCTTCACCGTCGACCGGTTGGCCTACTCCCTGTCCCCGCCGATGGTCGGGGCCGTTATCGACTTCGACGGGGGTGGGCGCTACCGGGGGGAGATGACCGACGTCGATCCCGCCACGGTGGCCATCGGTACCCGGGTGGCGATGACCTTCCGGCGTCTGTACACGGCCGAAGGGGTACATAATTACTTCTGGAAGGCCCGGCCGGTGTCCGAGGGCACCGGCGCTCCCGACCAGAAGGCGCTGTCGGCTGACGCCGGCGGGCAAGAGAGAGGCTGATATGGCCAGCAGAGGGATTCGCGACCGGGTGGCGATCGTCGGCATGGGCTGCACGCCGTTCGGCGAGCTGTGGGACAAGAGCGTCGACGACCTGTTGACCGACGCCACCGTCGAATGTGTGGCGTCGGCCGGCATCGCCCTCGACGACGTCGACGCCTTCTGGCTCGGGACCATGGGCTCGGGGCTGTCGGGGCTCACCCTCACCAAGCCGATGAAGCTTGACTACAAACCGGTGACCCACGTGGAGAACTTCTGTGCCACCGGGTCAGAGGCATTCCGGAACGCCTGTTACGCGGTGGCGTCGGGTGCCTACGACACCGCCATGGCCGTCGGGATGGAAAAGCTGAAGGACTCCGGCTACTCCGGCCTCACCGGGATCCGCCAGGTCGGGGACGGCACCCTGGCCGGGCTCAGTTCCCCCGCCGTCTTCTCCCTGCTGGTGCCGGCCTACGCCCACAAGTACGGGGTGGACCCCGACGAGCTGAAGTCGGTGCTCACCCGCATCGCCTGGAAGAACCACCGCAACGGGGCGGTCAACCCCCGGGCCCAGTTCCAAAAAGAGGTGTCGATGGAGAAGATCGCCGCCTCCCCGCTGGTGGCCGGTCAACTCGGGGTCTTCGACTGCAGCGGGGTGAGCGACGGTGCCGCCGCGGTGGTGGTGTGCCGGACCGAGGATGCCCATCGGTACACCGATAATCCCCTCTACGTGAAGGGCCTCAGCTTCGTGGCCGGTCCGGCCGCCGGCATCCTCGATCCCGACTACGACTACACCAGCTTCGAGGAGGTGGTCAGGTCGGCGGCCGACGCCTACCAGCAGGCGGGCATCACCGACCCGCGGGCGCAGTTGGCCATGGCCGAGGTCCACGACTGCTTCACCCCCACCGAGCTGGTGCTGATGGAGGACCTCGGGTTCGCCGAGCGGGGCACGGCCTGGAAGGAGGTCCTGGCCGGCACCTTCGACCGGGACGGGGAGCTCCCGGTCAACCCCGACGGCGGCCTCAAGAGCTTCGGGCATCCGATCGGGGCCTCCGGCCTCCGGATGCTGTTCGAGTGCTGGCTCCAACTGCGGCAGCAGGCCCCGCCGGAACGGCAGATCGCCACCGTCGGCGAGGGCGGTCGCACCCTGGGGCTCACCCACAACCTCGGCGGCGGACCCGGCGAATGCGTCAGCTTCGTGGGCGTGGTGGGCAGCGAGCCCAGCGACTGAAAACGCGAGTTTCGCTGACCGGGGCGCCCGTGGCTACCATGGCCGGGTCAGGTCGTCGGGACTTCATCGAAAGTGGTGTTGCGTGACAGCTGAGGGGGGCGTCGATCCATTGGCGGAAGACGAGGACCAGACCGCGCTCCGCCGGCTGGCCCGGGAGGTGGCCGCCCGGGAGATCTCCCCCCGGGCCGCCCATCATGACGAGACCGGGGAGCTGCCCAGCCAGGCCATCAAGGCACTGGCCGACGCCGATCTCTTCCGGGTGACCATCGGCGAGCAGTGGGGAGGTCTCGGTCTCGGCGACGTGGAGGCGGCCATCGTCTTGGAGGAGGTCGCCCGGGCCGACGTGTCGTCGGCCATCTGTTGCCAGCTGGCCTTCAACGGGCCGCCCCGGGGGATCGAGCACTTGGGGAACCCGGCCATGCAGGACCGGTGGCTCCCGGCGGTCGCCGATGGTGACGCCATCATCAGCATCGGCATCACCGAGCCCGACGCCGGCTCGGCGGTGCAGTCGATGCGCACCGCCCTGGTCGAGGACGGGCCGGGCCGCTGGCGGTTGAACGGCTACAAGAACTACTCGACCCTCGGCCATGCGGCCGCCGCCGTGCTGGTCTGGTGCCGCTGGCCGGGCGGGGAGGGGGCCCGGGGGATCGGGGCGGTGGTGGTGCCGACCGATCGGGACGGGGTGGAGCTGACCGGCCGCCACCGGGGGATGGGCATCCATGCCGCCACCGAGTCGGAGCTGGCCTTCGACGGGGTGTCGATTTCCGAGGAGGACATCCTGGTGGCCGGCGACCCCGGCTCCTCCGAGCCGTTCAAACAACTCCTGTCCCACCTCAATCACGAGCGGTGCGGCAATGCCGCCATGTGCGTGGGGGCCGCCCAGGGCGCCCTCGAGCGCTCGGTCGACTACATGAACGACCGGGTGGTGGGTGGCCGACCGATCGCCGAGCTCCAGGGCCTCCAGTGGAAGTTGGCCGACATGGCGATCGCCCTCGAGGGGGCGCGCCTCATGCTGGGCCGGGCGGTGCGCCTGGCCGGAGCCGGAGGCACCCCGCCGCCGATGGAGACGGCGATGGCCAAGGCGGCGGCCAACCTGGCCGCCAAGTACGTGTGTGACGAGGCCATCCAGATCCACGGTGGCTACGGCTACAGCCGCGAGTACCCATTGGAACGGGCCTACCGGGACATCCGGGGGTTGTGCATCGGGGCCGGCACCGTCGAGGCGCAGCGCAACTACATCGGCACCGCCATGGTGCGGGGCCGGACCACCGTGTCCCCCGGGTGGCAGGCCCCGGTGGCATGACGGAACCGAACGCCGGCCTGTCCGACGAAGCGGCCCTGCGGATCTTCCGGACCATGACCACCATCCGGATCGCCGAAGACCGGATCATGCGGGGGTTGGGGGCCGGGGAGTTCCGGATGACCTATTACAACGTCCGCGGCCAAGAGGCGATCCCGGCCGCAATCGGCGAGCACCTGCGACGGGACGACTACATGGTCACCACCTACCGCGGCATGCACGACTGCATTGCCAAGGGGATCCCCCTCGACGAGATGGTGGCGGAGATGTGCGGCAAGGTGACGGGCACCTCGAAGGGGAAGGGCGGACCGATGCACCTCTCGGATCCGCAGTCGGGTCTGATGGTCACCACCGGGGTGGTGGGCGGCGGGTTGCCGATCGCGGTCGGCCTCGCCCTCTCCAGCCAGCTCCGGGGCACCGATCAGGTCACGGTGGTGAACTTCGGGGACGGCGCCACCAGCATCGGCGCCACCCACGAGGCCGCCAACCTGGCCGCCCTCTGGCAGGTCCCCCTGGTGTTCGTGTGCCAGAACAACCGGTACGGCGAGCACACCGCCTTCGCCGACTACACCCGGACCCCCAGCCTGGCCGAACGGTTCCGCGGCTACGGGATGGCGGCGACCACCGTCGACGGGAACTGCGTCCCGGACATGTTCGAGGCGGCCGCCGAGGCGATCGGCCGGGCCCGGGCGGGTGGCGGCCCGACCTTCCTCGAGTGCATGACCTACCGGCTGGGTGGCCACACATTCGGCGCCACCACCGAGTACATGGACGCCGACGAGTACGCCGCCGCCGAGGAAAACGAGCCGGTCGGGAAGTACCGCCGATGGTTGCGGGCCGAACGGGGAATCGGCGAAGCCACGCTGGCCGGCATCGAGGGCGAGGTGGCCGCCGAGGTCGAAGCGGCGGTGGAGTCGGCCAAGGCCGCCCCCCCGCCGCCCCCCGACGAACTGTTGCTCGACGTGTTCTCCGACCCGGTATCGGTGCCCCGATGACGGTCACCCGCCCACCGGAGAAGGCGACCGATCCGGCGGTCGGCGACGGGGACCCGGTCCACACCCTGTCGGCGGCGGTGAACCAGGCGATGGACATCGCCATGGCCGCCGACCCCGAGGTCTTCCTGCTGGGGGAGGACATCGAGGACCCGATCGGCGGGGTCATGAAGGGGTCCAAGGGCCTGTCCACCAAGTACGGGCGGGAGCGGGTCCGGAACACCCCCATCTCCGAGCAGGCCATCGTCGGCACCGCCATCGGCGCCTCGCTGGTGGGGATGCGCCCGGTCGCCGAGGTGATGCTGATGGACTTCTTCGCGGTGGCCATGGACCAGGTGGCCAACCACGCCGCCAAGCTCCGCTACATGTCGGGGGGGCGGACCCACGTCCCCATCACCATCCGCACCTCGGTGGGCGGCGGTCGGCAATTCGGGGCGCAGCACTCCCAGTCGCTGGAGGCCTGGATGATGCACGTCCCCGGACTGAAGGTGGTGGTGCCGAGCACCCCCCGGGATGCCAAGGGACTGCTCGATGCCTGCATCTTCGACGACGACCCCTGCATCTTCATGGAGACGATGTCGTTGTTGTTCACCAAGGGCCCGGTGCCCGAGGGTCGCTTCCAGATCCCGCTCGGGGTGGCCGACGTCAAGCGGCCCGGGGACGACGTGACGGTGGTGACCTGGGGATGGCAGGTTCCCGAAGCCCTGGCCGCCGCCGAGACCCTGGCCGGCGAAGGGGTCAGCGTCGAGGTCCTCGACCTGCGGACCCTGGTGCCACTGGACCGGGAGGCGGTGCTGGCCAGTGTGGCCCGCACCACCCGGGCGGTGGTCGTCCACGCCGCCACCCAGTTCGCCGGCCCGGGGGCGGAGATCGCCGCCATGATCGGCCACGAATTGTTCGGACAGCTGTCGGCGCCGGTCGAGCGGCTCGGAGCCGTCTACTCGCCGATCCCCTACGCCACCGAGCTCGAGTCCCTGGCCTTCCCGGAGCGGACCCGGATCGCCGAGACGATCCGCTCGCTGGCCTGAGCCGACCGCGGACATGGACGAGAACGGCCGGACCCCGATCAAGATCCCCCAGGCGGGGGCGACCATGGACGAGGGCACCATCGTCGAGTGGTTGGTGGCCGACGGTGACCGGGTCGCCACCGACCAGCCGCTGTACCGACTGGAGACCGAGAAGGTGGAGATCGAGGTGGAGTGCCCGGCCACCGGGGTGGTCCACCTCCTCGGAGAACCGGGGAAGACCTACGGGGTGGGGGATGACATCGGGTTCGTGGAGGCCGGATGAGAGAGGTGGCCCCATAGAGGAGGCATCCACGAACCTGACATCGAGCACCTCGAAGAAACCGGGGCACCCGTCCGACCGGGTGCCCCCGACACCACAATTGCCGCGGGAGCCAGCCGACCGGTTCGGTCTCGCCTGACCAGGAGGACCGACATGGAGAGCACTGAGTTCAAGACGATCATCTACGAAAAGGACGGTGCGATCGCTCGCATCGTGTTGAACTCGCCGGACAAGGCGAACATCCAGACCGCCCAGCAGGTGTGGGACTTCGAGGACTGCCTGACCCTGGCCGACCGGGACGAGGAGGTCAAGGTTCTCATCGTGAAGGCGAACGGCAACGGGTTCTGCGCCGGGCACGCCATCGTCAGCCACGAAGAGATGGCCGAGGTCTACCCGACCACCGGGCCGACCATGGAACGGACCTGGAAGAAGCACAACTACGACCTGTTCCTCTGGCCGCCCCTCCGGCTCTGGGAGTTCCCGAAGGCGACCATCGCCCAGGTCCACGGCTACTGCCTGGGGGGCGGCACCATCTACAGCCACATGTGCGACCTGACCATCGCCTCCGACGACGCCTACTTCCAGATGCCGTTGGCCCAGGGCTTCGGGTTGCCCGGGGCCCAGACCCTGGTCGAGCCGTGGTTGCTGATGAACTGGAAGAAGGCCTACGAGTTCCTCTACCTCGCCCCCACCCTCAACGCCGAGGAAGCCAAGGAGCTGGGCCTCATCAACCGGGTGGTGCCCCGGGCCGGTCTCGAGGCCAACGTCGAGGAGACGGCCCGGACCATCGCCAAGATGCCGCTGACCACCATCATGACGGTGAAGGCGGGGGTGAAGCGGGCCTGGGAGACGATGGGCATGCGGGTCCACCTCCAGGGCACCGCCGACTTCACCTCGCTGGCCAGCTCGGCCACCGACGTGCGGGAGTTCATGATGGAAAAGAGTGGGGTCCGCCCCCGCCAGGTGGTTGCCGATCAGGCCGAAGCCGCCCGCCAGGTGCCCTGACGGCTCAGTGGTCGGGGATGAACGTCCGCCGCACGAACCGCCAGGTCCCGTCCGCTTTGGTGAGGGTGTCGTCGTAGACGCCCGAGGCGGTGACCTGGGGGTGGGGCGGCTCCCCGACCCCGGCGAACAGCTGGACGTAGGCCTTGCAGGTGGCGGCGTCACCGCTCCCGTCGATGACCAGGTTGGTGGCCACGTGCCGGGGGGACCGCACCGTGTTGGGGAACTCGGTGGCGAACTGCTCGAGGGCGTGGCTCCCCTGGACCTGGAGGGCGCCGGCATCGAGCCGGCCGTCCTCCACGAAGGTGGCGGCGTAGGCGGCGCCGTCCCCGCCGTCGATGGCGTGGCTGTAGCGGGCCACCAGCTGCTGGATGGCCAGTTGGTCGTCAACCGTCAAACCCATGTGCCCCCCGATAATGTTGTTTTCAGCGCGATGCTACTGTCGCCCATCGCGAGAGCACGTCGTCTGATCTGGGGAGGGCACCGACCGTGACCGAAGGCGCACACCGGCGATCGCTGGGGGAGCGGGTGGCCGACCTGGCCGGGCTTCCCCACCGGCCCGGAGTCCGACCCTCGCCGGCCGCCAAGCCTTCCCGGTCTCCCGAAGAGTGCGACGTGGTGGTGGTGGGCAGCGGGGCGTCCGCCCTGTCGGCGGCGGCCGGGGCCCTCAGTAGCGGCGCCTCGGTGGTGGTGTGCGAGAAGGGACCGGTGCCGGGTGGGACCACCGCCTGTTCCGGCGGAGTCGCCCACATCTACGCCAACTCGGTGATGGAGGTGGCCGGCATCGCCGACCCCCGGGACCAGGCGCTGGCCTACCTGGCCCGGGTCAGCCACCCGGCCGCCTACGACCCCGACGCACCGTTCTTCGGGATCCTGCCCGCCGACTTCGACTTACTGGAGACCTACTACGACCGGGGAGCGGAGGTGATGGCCCGGTTGGCGGCGGTCGGCGCCGTCCGGATGGAGGCCCCCTGGCTGGCCTGGGACGGCCAGATGTTCCCGGACTACTACGAGTTCCCCGAGAACAAGGCGGTGCGGGGCCGGGGCATCCAGGCGGTGGCCCCCGACGGAGGGGCCGGCAACG
>DATARI010000110.1:0-14923 GCA_036264255.1 Acidimicrobiales bacterium
GGCGCGAGCTGCCGGCCGCCCGTCGCATGTCATCGATACGGGTGGCCGCCAGCTTGTCCATCATCGGCGGGTGCATACTCATAGCTATATGGTAAATCACATTATTGACAAAGTCAAGAATATTCCTATATAGTCAGGTACCTATGATCATCGACGATGCACAGACGCACATTCCCGACGTTGGCATCCATCCCTCCATCGCGGTGGAGCTGGAGTGGGCGCTGGCCGCGGCTTACCACCCGGAATACCGCCAAGATCACGCCGCGCTGGCCCGGCTCTACGACCAGAGCCCCGATCTGGGAGAGCGGGCCCGCGCCTTTTGGGACGCTCCGGACACCGCGGTGAGCTGCGGCGGATTCCCCGAATTGGTGGTGCTGGCCCAACACGGTGGCCTGCTCTTCACCACCGACGCCGACCTCCTCATCAGCCGGCTGGATGACCTGGGGGAGACGGCCCCCATCGATATGACCCTCACCTCGGAGACCGAGGAGGACCGGGCCGCGATCCTCGCCCGACTCCGGCGACTCCGGTCTTCGGCCGAACAACGCCAGCGCTACACCCAGCTGGTCAGCGACATCTGGGGACCGTTGCGAGGCGACTGGGAACGGGACGGCCGCCAAGCGGTCGACGCCGCGGTGGCGGCGAGACGGGCGGTGGTGGCCAAAGGGGCGCCCTGGTACGAGGCCGCCCGCAGCGAGACCGACTTCGGCGGGCTGGTCGGCAAGCTGGTGGAAGAGCTCGGGCCCGATGGGGAGCTGGCCGTGGTGCCGGCCTACTTCACCCACAAGGGGCTCATCCTCGAGCTGTCCGGAACCGTGCTGATCGGAGTCCGCACCGACCGCTCCGGCGCCGAGGCACGGGCCCACACCGAGTTGCTCGCCCGCCGACTCAAGACGATCGCCGACCCCACCCGCCTGGCCATCCTCCATACCTTGCGCCGCGAGCCCCGCACCATCACCGGGCTCGCCACCCTGTTCTCGCTGGCCCAGCCCACCGTCAGCAACCACGTGAAAATGCTCCGGGACGCCGGACTCGTCGAGAACGGGCCCGACGGCTCCCGACGCGATCTGGTCGTCTGCCAGGACAGCGTTTCCGATCTCCTCGAGCATCTGCAGGGAGTGCTGGCTCCGGGCCTGACCTGACCCGGGCGGTCGTCAGGATGACGGGTGGCGGTGACGGGTGATGCGGTCGTAGACGAACCCGCTGGACACCGCCACTGCCGCGCCGATGAGGGTGAGCACGACCCGGATGAAGGCCAGGTGCCAGCTGGGCACTTCCCCCACCGAGCCGAGCTCGAGGGCCAAGAGGGTGAGGAAGAAGGTATAGAAGCCGTAACGCTTCGGACCGATCAGCTGCATGGCGGACACCGACGCCACCAGCACGACCACCGCGGTAATCGCATGCGGCTCGACGGCGAGAAGCAGGGCGGCCACCAATGCCCCCGCAGCGGTGCCGATGATCCGGCGGCCACTCCGGGCCAGCGTGGTCGCCTCCTCCGGCCGAACCACCCGGAGGACCGTGGTGGCGGTCCAGGCCCCGTGGGATATCGCGAACGCCCCGGCCACCCCGGCCGAGAGAGCGGTCGGGATCGACAGGAGGAGGGCGAAGTCCCGGGATCGTGGCCACGCCGCCCGGAGCTCGGTGATCCCGAAGTTCCGGGTGCCATCTGCCGCCGACGGCTGCCGAGGATGGCGCACCGACTCGCAGACCACCATCCAGGTGGTCCCCCCGAGCACCAGGACGCCCCGCCACAGCGCTCCTCGCAATCCGGCCCCGCCGCCGATGGCCGAGAGCAGGAAGCACAACGCTGCCATGGCCACCGGCATCCGCAGCGGGCCGGCGGCGGTATCGGCGACCGCCTGGAAGGTGGCCCACGCCACCGCCATCACCACCAGGAACCAGAGGTGTCGACCGGCGAAGGCGCCGGTGGCGGCGGCCACCGCGAACAGGATCGCAGTCCCGGTCGCCAGCCGGATCCCGATCGGCCGCCGGAGGGAGAGGTGGCCGACCGTCCACAGGTAGGCGCCGAGTGCAGCGCTGGCGCCGGCCAGATCATGTCCGGTGGCGATGCCGACGCCAAGGGGCGCCGCCACCAGGCAGGCGGTGACCGCCGCCGGGGGGATCCCTTTCAGCGGGACGGCTGGACGGACGGATGGGTCCCGCGGGGTCACCTCCGCCAGGCTAGACACGGGCGGCGCCCGGTTCAGGAGCGGTCGAAGCGTGTCGGTCACGCCCGCCTCGTTGGGTGACTCGACATCGCTCTCTCACGACCAGCCGGCCAGCCGGTACTGGGCATTCCAGTGGTACGAGACGGCCATCTTCGTCGGGCTCGACCTGGTGCTGGTCGGGCTCTGTTTCTGGTGGATCCAGGGCCGCCGACGCCGGGGCCGGGTCGGGGACAGGGACGGCCCGGGTCGGGGACAGGGACGGCCCGGTCGGCGCAGGTACGCTCCGGTGGCCCGGCTGCACTGAGCGGTCGGTGGGGGTTCCGAAGGGGGAGGCATGACGCTGGTGAACACCGTGCGGGGGCCGGTCGACTCGGGCGCCCTCGGGGCCACCCTCATGCACGAGCACGTCTTCGTCCTCAGTCCCGAGATCGAGAAGACGTCGGAGGAGTGGGACGAGACGGCGGTGCAGGCCGCCGCGGTGCAACGGCTGCAGGAGTTGAAGGACCACGGGATCGACACCATCGTGGACCTTACGGTGATCGGTCTCGGGCGGTTCATCCCCCGCATCGTGGCCGTGGCCGATCAGGTCCCCGATATCAATATCGTGGCCGCCACCGGCGTCTACACCTACAACGACGTCCCCATGTACTTCCACTTCCAGGGCCCCGGCACCATCCTCGGGGGCGCGGAGCCGATGACCGAGCTCTTCGTCAGGGAGATCGAAGAGGGTATCGGCGACACCGGGGTGCGGGCCGCCATCCTCAAGTGCGCCACCGACACTCCCGGGATCACCCCGGGGGTGGAGCGGGTACTGCGGGCCGTCGCCCAGGCCCACCGCCGAACCGGTGTGCCGATCACCACCCACACCCCCACCCCTCCCCAGCCCTGGGGACTGGAGCAGCAGCGGATCCTTGCCGAGGAGGGCGTCGACCTCGGCCGGGTGGTCATCGGCCACTCGGGGGGAACCCTCGACACCGATTACCACGAGGCCCTCCTCGCCAATGGCTCCTATCTGGGCTTCGACCATTTCGGCATCGCCACCTTCTCGATGGCCGAGCGGGTCGAATCGGTCAGGGTGCTCTGCGAGCGGGGGCACGCCAGCCGGATCGTGCTCTCCCACGACGCCATGTGCCACGTTGACTGGTTCCCGCCGGCACTGGTGTCGGCCTGGAAGGACTGGCGTTGGACCCACATCCCCCAGGACGTCCTGCCGGAGATGCGGCGGGCGGGGATCAGCGACGAGGACATCGCCACGATGATGATCGACAACCCCCGCCGCATTCTCGAGGGTGGTGAGCCCTACTGACGGGCGCTGCCGGGTCCGACGAGCTGGCCAGGATGGCCGCCACCCAGCCTGAAGCCCCCGCCTGGCGCAATCTGGCCGACGGCTCCGAGCTGAGTTTCCGCGCCTGGGACGCCGGGTCGAACCAGCTTGCCCGCGGCCTCCTCCACCGGGGGCTGAAACCGGGCGACCGGACGGTCATCGCCCTCGGCCCCGACGAACCGTTCCCGTGGCTGATCGCCTACACCGCCGCCCGCCGGGCGGGGGCCGTAGCGGTGCCGGTCAACACCCGACTGGCCGCACCCGAGCTCCGGGCGATCCTCTCCCACGCCGAGCCGACCGTCGTCCTGGCCGGCTCCGACACCGATGCGGGCACCTGGGCCTCGGACGCCGAGCCGGGGACCCGTCCCCGGGTGGTCGCCACCACCGGCACCGCCGAATGGACAGCTTTGTTGGACACCGACTCCTCACCACTCCCCCCACCTCAAGGTGCGGACGGGGCGATGGACATCATGTACACATCGGGAACCACCGGGGCACCCAAGGCGGTGGTGGTACGGCACCCCCGGGCCGACACGGACGGGCGCCCGGCGGCCTGGAACGGGCTCGGGTTCATGACGTCGTCCCCGTTCTCCACCACCAGCGGCGCCCTGCTCGTCTACGGACCGATGCGGGGTGGGTTGAGCGGCTGGTTCCAGCCGCGCTTCGATCCCGGCCAGTGGCTCTCACTGGTCGAGACCCATCGCCCGGTGGTCACGTTCCTGGTCCCGGCCATGGTGCAGCTGATCGTCGCCCACCCCCGCTTCGAGGAGACCGACCTCTCGAGCCTGGCCGCCCTCACCATCGGGGGTGCCCCCATCGCCCGGGCCACCCTCCGGCGGCTGGGTGGGCGGCTGCCCCGGACCGACATTCTGGTCGGCTACGGCCTGACCGAGTTCGGGGCGGTAACCCGCTCACCCTCCGGCGACCGGGGACAGCACCTGGGTTCGGCGGGCACCCCGCTCCCCGGGGTCGAGATCCGGATCGTGGACGGTGACGGGACCGAGCTCCCCGCCGGCCAGGTGGGGGAGATCACCGTCCGCGGGGCTGAACCGCCACGCGAGTACTACAAGGCACCGGCCGGGACCCCACAGCCATGGCGAGAGGGATGGCTCTCCAGTGGGGACCTCGGCTATCTCGACGACGACGGCTTCCTCTGGATCACCGGCCGGACCAAGGACATCATCATCCGGGGAGGTCACAACATCGCCCCGAGCGAAGTCGAAGAGGTGCTCTACGCCCATCCGGAGGTGGTGGACGCGGCGGTCGCCGGCATTCCCCATGACGTGCTCGGAGAGGATGTGGGAGCCTGGGTCGTGCTGTCCGAAGGGTCCGAGGCATCCGCCGCCGAGCTTCGGGCCTTCCTGCTCGAGCGGCTGGCCGACTACAAGGTGCCCCGCCAACTGCATTTCATCGACCAGCTGCCCCGAAACGCGTCGGGCAAGGTGATCAAGAGTGAGCTGGTGACGATCGAGCCGGCCGGGCAATCACCAAGGCCGACGGAATGAGCGCCGAGAACCCGGCGGTCCTCATCGAGCCGATCGGGGGGGTGCGCCGGCTGACCCTCAATCGTCCGGAGCGCCACAACCCGCTCACCCCCCGCTGCATCCGCGAGCTGCTGGCCGCCGTCGCCGAGGCCGAACGGGACGGCGATGCCCGGGTGGTCGTGATCCGCGGCTCCGGTGGCTCATTCTCCTCCGGGTACGGGATCTTGCCCGACGACATCGAACCGGGCGACGCCGCCCCCCCGAGCGGGATCGAGGGCGACGCCGAGGCGATGCTGGAACTGGCCGCCGGCTGGGCCAAGGTCTGGGACTGCCGGCTTCCCGTCATTGCCCAGGTCCACGGCAACTGTCTGGCCGGCGGCACCGACCTCGCCTTGCACTGCGACATCGTGGTGGCCGCCGACGACGCCCGGATCGGGTTCCCCCCGGTCCGGTCGATGGGGGTGCCACCGACCAACATGTGGCTCTATCACCTCGGACCGCAGTGGACCAAGCGGTTGCTGTTCACCGGCGACACGGTTTCCGGCGCCGAGGCCGCCACCATCGGGCTGGTCCAGGCGGCGCTGCCGGAGTCCGAGCTCGATGACTATGCCCTGGCGTTGGCCAGCCGGATGGCGTTGGTGGGCCGGGATCTGCTCGCCGCCAACAAGCGGGTGGTCAACGAAGGGGTCGAGCTGATGGGCCGTTCCCGGCTGCAGCGCTTCGCCGCCCTCAACGACGCCATGGCCCATCGTTCGAAGGACGCTCGGGCGTTCACCGCCCGGGCCGGCGAGGTAGGTCTCAAGAAGGCGGTACTCGAGCGGGACGCCCCCTTCGACGAAAGCTGAATCCGAACTGATCAGATCGATCTGCCGCCCCGAGTGGCCGGATCCGTCAGTACCCGGCCGCCAGGTCCACCACGCCGAGGAGCGGTTGCCCCGACCGGTAGCGAGCCAGATTGTCGGCGAAGAGCTGGAAGGTTCGTGACACCGTTTTCGGAGAGGACCACGAGACGTGCGGTGACAACCGCACCTTCGGATGGGTATAGAGGCGATGGCCGGCGGGTAGCGGCTCGGGCTCGACCACATCCAGCGAGGCGATGGCGATCCGCCCGTCGTCCAGCGCCCGCAGCAATGCCTCCTGATCAACCAGGGATCCCCTCGACACATTGACGAAGTGGGCGCCGGGCTTGATTTCAGCCAAGGCGTCGTCGTCAATCAGCCGAGCGGTCTCCGCCGTCGCCGGCGCGGCGAGAACGATGTGGTCCGAACCGCTCAGCAGCGAAGCCAGGCTGGGGGCGAGGGTGACGCCGGAGATCGGTGAGGACCGCGGGCTACGGCGGAGCGCCACCACCTCCATCTCGAAGGCGAGGGCCCGAGTGGCCACCTCGGTCCCAATGGAGCCGAGGCCGACGATGCCGAGGGTTCGCCCTTCCAGTCCGCCCAGATTCGCCGTGCTCCATTGCGCCGGGGGTTCGGTGACCCAAGAATCCGGGAGCTGCTTCTCGAAGGCGAGCATGGCGCCCAGCACGAATTCCGCGATGGCCGGCGCCCCGGCCCCGCGGGAACAGGTGATGGTTCGGTCGCCGACGACGTCGAGCGGAAAACCGTCGACGCCAGCCCCGAGGACGTGGACCCAGTCGATATTCGGTGTCAGCGCGTCGGCGATGGCGGGGGCGTCGTCGGCCAAGGTGACCAGAACATCGGCGCGGGCGGTGGCCTCGGGGGTGCCGGCCGCCACCAGATCCGCATCCGGTACCAGCAACTGGAGACCCTGGATCATCAGATCCCCGAAGCGGCCGGTGTGCACCGCCACCGCATTCCCCTTGGACGCCGAGGCCACCTTCAGCCCTCGGCCGACTGCAGGCGGCGGTCCAGGCAGGCCTCGACGAAGGAGAACCGTTGATCCGGCGGTGGCAGCTGGCCGCGCCGGGCGGCGGAGATCGCGTGGCAAGAGGTCACCACCGCCATGTGGGTGAAGGCCTGGGGGGTGTTCCCCAACTGCTCCCCGGTGGCGGGATCGACCATCTCGGCGTACAGCCCGACGTCGTTGGCCATGCCCAACAGCTGTTCGAGCAGGGCTTCGGCTTCATCGAGCCGTCCGGCATGGGTCAGGGCGTCAAGCAGCCAGAACGAGCACAACAAGAAGGCCCCTTCGTCCCCGGGAAGTCCATCGGGTGACAGGTAGCGATGCACGTGGGCGCCATTGCCGAGGTCCCGCTGCACGACGTCGATGGTGGCGAGGACCCGGGGATCGGCCGGTGCCAGAAACCCGAGGGCGGGAACCAGCAGGGCGGCGGCGTCGGCCAGCGGGTGCCCGGCAGCCTGGACATACCATCCGTCGGGGGAGCCCTCCGAGATCAGCCAGGCGGCCACCGCGTCGCGCTCGGTCCGCCACCGGGCATGATCGCCGTCCAGCCGTCCAGCCTCGGCCAGCCGCACCGCCCGATCGAGGGCCATCCAGCAGTTGAGCTTGGAGTGGACGAAGTGGCGCGGTGCATCCCGAATCTCCCAGATGCCCTGATCGGGCCGCCGCCATTCGCGCACCGTCAAGTCGGCGACCCGGCGCAGGAAGTCGGCATTGTCCACGGTGAGCTCGCCGCCGGCTCGGCCGAACAGGTAGCCGGCCTCCAACAGCTGACCGAGCGAATCGAGCTGGACCTGACCGGCGGCGGCGTTCCCGATCCGGACCGGCCCGGAGTCCCGGTGACCGCGGAGGTGGGCCAGCTCGAGTTCGGGGAGCAGCCGCTCGCCGGTCACCCGGTACATGATCTGGAGGTCTTCCGGGCGACCGGCGCCGGTGCGCTCCAACCAGCCCTTGAAGGCCGCCGCCTCGCCGATATAGCCGAGAAGGGCCAAGGAGGCCAGGGTGAGGGTGGCGTCCCGGATCCAGGTGAAGCGGTAATCCCAGTTCCGGCTCCCTCCGATCCACTCCGGCAACGACGTGGTGCCGGCGGCCACCACCGCCCCGGTAGGTGCATAGGTCAGCGCCTTGAGCACCAGCGCCGACCGGTGCACCCGGCGCTCATGGTCGCCGCGATAGCTGCAACGGGCCAGCCAGGCCTCCCAGAACCCCACCGTGTCTTCGAACCTCTGCCGCATGTCGGCCAGGTGATCACCACAGCCGTGGTGGGGTGACCCGCCGACCGCCGGGGTCCATCCGACTTCGATCCAGGCCTCCTCGCCCGCCTGGAGCTCCCACCGGGCGGCAACGTGTTGGCGGTCCACCACCAGCTCCCGGCTGGCCCGCACCCACAGCGCGTCGGGACCTCCCATGATCGCCGCGGTGGTCGGGGAGGTCGCCGTGAATCTGGGCAGGACCGTCCCGTACTCGAATCGGGGTCGGAGGTCCACCGCGGCGGTGATCCGCCCGGCGCGGCACCGCACCCGTCGCAGCACCGAGGCGTGGGTGGCAACCGCAGTGGGCTGCTCCGGATCGAAGGGTCGAACCGGCATGCAATCGGTGAGCTCGAGCTGCCCGTCGGCGGTCACAAAGGTGGTTTCCAGGACATTGGTCGACGGCAGGTAGGTCCGACGGACTTCTTGGATGGGATCGGAGGGGGCGACTCGAAAATGGCCGGCGTCGGGGTCGAGTGTCCGGCCGAAGACCGACGGCGAGTCGAACCGTGGAAAGCAGAGCCAGTCGATGGAGCCGTCCGGACCCACCAACGCCAGCGAGTGGCAGTCGCCGATCATCCCGTAGTCGCCGATCCGGTTCACTGCACCCCCGGTCTCCCTCTCACGGGCCTCGCCCGTGCTGAGCCACACCATAGGGAACCGGACCCTGCGGCGCCGCCTCGACCGGAGCGTTCAGGATTGCAGCCGGGCCGCCAGTGCTCGCGGATCGTTCAGCACCCGAGGGTCGACCGGTTGTCCGTCGAGCCAGGCAGCCGGTGTGCCTTGCGGATCCTCCTCCTGAAAAGCCGCCTCAACTTTCAGCACCCAGGCGAAGTACCGACCATCCCGGACCCCCGACACGTAGTCGGGACTCGAGAGACCGACCAGTTGCCCGAGTGCCTGCAGATCCTCGGTGGTGAAGCCGCCGCTTCCCTCCTCCGGTTGGTTGGCAAACAGCGCGGTCCTCAGTTCGTCGAATCGGGCCGCCTCGGCCGCCAGGGCCAGGGCATTGTCCGCCCGCACCGACTCGACCCCGAGAAAGCACCGCATCCGGTACTCGACGGACAGATGGCCGGCTTCCCGGGCGGTTTTCAGCACCTCTCCCGAGGTCTCCTCGAACCGGCGGCAGTAGGGACACTGGGGATCCTCGAAGAGCACCATCCGGTGCTCGGAATCATCACTGCCGAGGAGGACGCCGCCTTCGGGGGTGTGGGCCGAAGGCGTCGGGATGGGATCGGCGGACGCCACTGAACTGTTCTACCCCGTTTGCTGGCACTTCCGTCGGGGCTCGGCCCGCGACAGTCTGAACTGGGGATCCTCCCAATGTTCAGGGGTGGCGCCACGGCCAAACCGGTGAGTCCCTCCACCTTGAGGATGAGCCCGCCACCGAAAGATCAATCTCGAGAAGGTCGATGCCGCCCCGGGTCGACCCGTACCGTAACTATGTGCCCTCGCACAGCCACTCGGACGATGTCAGCACCTTGGGGTTCAGGCCGGAGCGGGACCCCGCCCGTCGGTGGACCCCGATCGCGGTGACCACTGCGTCGGCGGTTCTCGGGATCACCCTCTTCTTCGAGACCGTGCACTTACCTCGCCGTTCTCGTCGGAATCGTTTGCAGCGGGTCTACGCCCGTCCCGTCGGGACTGTGGGTCCCGCCGCCAAGGTGAGACGCCGTCCTGCGCAACAGCAACCAGTGTCATCTTTTCCGCGGGCCCTCCCGAGTCCCCCGGTGCCACGCCGGAGCCGCTGAACACCGGACACCTCCCTCAGGCTGGGATCTGCCTGCCATGTCGGGGCCGACGCTGAGCGGCTGCCTGTCTTGGCCTTCCGACAGTTGACACTTACGAAAGCAATTGCTTACACTTAAGGAGTGGACACCGCCTTCAAAGCCCTAGCCGAGCCCCGGCGTCGGGAGATCCTCCGGATGATCTGGTCCCGGGAGATGCCTGCCTCCCACATTGCTGCCGGATTCGAGGACATCACCCGGTCAGCGGTATCCCAGCATCTTGGCGTTCTCCGGGAGGCGGAACTGATCCTCGAGCGGCGCGACGGCACTCGGCGGCTCTACCGGGCCAACCACACCGAGATGGCCAGACTCCGAAGCTTCCTCGACGCCTATTGGGCCGAGAGCCTCGACCGGCTGCGGGACATTGCCGAAGCCGCAGAACCCGCACCGCAAGAAAGCTCGCCAGAACAACAATGGAAAGGAATAACCGATGGCTGAATTGACCCGAGAGGTAGTAATCGTCGCCAGCCCCTCGACCATTTTCCCGTTCCTCGTCGATCCCGAGCAGCACCTCCGCTGGATGGGCACCGAAGCGGAGCTGGACCCCCGGGTCGGCGGTGCCCATCGAGTCCTGGTCGGAGGTCGACACCCCTCGGTGGGCGAGTTCATCGAAGTGGTCCCCGACGAGCGCGTCGTCTTCACGTTCGGTTGGGATGAGCCGGACCACCCGATCCCGGCTCGGTCCACCCAGATCGAAATCTCCTTGATCCCCGACGGTGACAAGACCACAGTCCGCCTCGTGCACCGCGGGTTGCCCGAGGACGCCGTCTCCGACCACGCCGTCGGCTGGGAGCACTACCTGGAGCGCCTGGCTGCCGCCGTCGGGGGGGAAGACCCCGGTCCCGATGACTTCTCCGGCGACGCCTGACTCGATCCAAGACGGCCGGTTCCGCCCCGACGGTTCCTATCCATGAGGAGGGGTCAATGACCAGCCCACCCGTTGAGCACGACCAAGAACCCATCGGGCAGGGGCGCCCCTCACGGTTCCGGGCGGACCGCGACCGATTTCCCATCCGCCGAGACGTCGGCAGGACCGCGGCGACGGTTGCGGCGCTGACCGCGACGCTGGGGGTGGCCGCCGCCGGCTGGGTCGTGGCCGTCCGCCAGATGAACGGCATGGACATGGGCGTTGCCACCCGTCTCGGTTCGTTCGCATTCTTTGTCGGCCTCTGGGCGGCGATGATGGCGGCGATGATGCTGCCGGGCGCGGTCCCCGCGGTCTTGCGCCACGCCCACAGCCGCGGGCGAGTGACTGCACCGCCGCGGTTCGTCGGGTCCTACCTCGCCGTCTGGACGCTGGTGGGCATCGCCGTCTTCGGGTTGTACCGGCCACACGGGTATGCCGTGGCCGGTGGGGTGGTCATCGCGGCAGGTGTCTACGAACTCACCCCGCTCAAGCGACACTTCCGCCAGCGCTGCCGCGAGACCGTTGGATCCGGATTCGAGTTCGGGCTCTACTGCATCGGGTCCAGCATCGGGCTGATGGTGGTGCTGGTGGCGCTCAGCCTCATGAGCCTCGCCTGGATGGCCGTCATCGCCGCCCTCGCCCTCGCCCAGAAGTTCCTGCCCGCCAAGGCGATTGTCGATGTGCCGGTGGCCGTTGCGATCATCGGACTCGGCTGCCTGATCGTGATCGCACCCTCGTTGGTGCCCGGAATCACCCCACCGATGTGACCTGTCCCCCTGGGAGGCAGGCCGTCGGCCACTCCCGCCCGTTCTAAATAACAACAAGGAGAGAACGCCATGACTGATCACAAGACCGCTACCCACGAAGAGTGGGTGAAGGCCCGATTGGAGCTGCTCGACGCCGAGAAGGCGCACACCCGGCGAAGCGACGAGCTGGCCCGTCAACGCCAGGAGCTGCCCTGGGTCCGAATCGACAAGGAGTACCGCTTCGATACCGACGAGGGTGAAGCATCCCTCGCCGACCTGTTCAAGGGCCGCTCCCAACTCCTCATCTATCACTTCATGTTCGGGCCGGACTACGAGGCTGGATGTCCTTCCTGTTCCGCCATCGCTGACGGTTTCGATGTCTCCGCCAACCATCTCGCCAATCACGACGTCACCCTCAGCGCGGTCTCGCGGGCACCGCTGGCGAAACTGCAGGCCTACAAGGTGCGGATGGGTTGGAGTTTCCCTTGGGCATCTTCGTTCAACAGCGACTTCAACCACGACTTCCAGGCGGCCCACACCGAAGAGGAGTGGGCATCAGGAGCGGTCGAGTACAACTTCGCCGAGATGGACACTCGGCCGCCGGCCGACGACGGAGGCGCCGGCCTCGATGAGTTCGCCTCGAGTATCGTCGGAACAGACTGGGCGACGTGGGGCATGTATCAGTGGCTCGACCGCGCCCCGCTCGGTCGCAACGAGGACGGTTTCTGGTGGCGTCGCCACGACGAGTACGAGAACCACTGAACACCCCGCCGCCCCGGCCCTGACCTGCACTTACGCAGCGCGCTCGGCAGGATTCGAACCTGCAACCTTCTGATCCGTAGTCAGATGCTCTAATCCGTTGAGCTACGAGCGCTGGTCACCCCGATCAGGTTGCCAACCGGGGCAGCGGGCCATCATATCCGGTTCGGTCGGCCCTTCTCCTCGTGACCGGATCGACCCTCGATCGCCTACTGGCCTTCGCCGCCGGCACCGTCAGGGGACCAACAGCACCCGGCCGAACGCCTGACGGCTCTCGATGTAGGCGTGGGCTTCGCCCGCCTCCTCCAGGGAGAAGCGCCGGTCGATCACCACCCGGAGCCCGCCGGAGGCGATGTCGTCGAGGATGCCGGCGATCATGGCGTGGGGGCGGGGACTGAGGAACAGCTCGGCTCCCAGGAAGTAGCCGACCAGCGTCTGGTTGTTGGCCCGCATCGTCGAGATGTCCAAGGTGGACGGGGTCTCCCGGCCGGCATCGCCGAAGGTCATGCACCGTCCCCGGTAGGCCAGGCACTGCAGGCTCTTCTGCAGGTTGGACCCACCGATCGAGTCGACGATCACGTCGGCCCCCCGCCCGTCGGTGAGCTCCCGCACTGCGACGGCGAAGTCGGTGGCCGCGTAGTTGATGCCGTGATCGAGACCCAACTCCACCAGGCGGGCGAGCCGCTCGTCGCTGGATGCGGTGGCGAGGACCTGGGCTCCGGCTCGCTTGGCCAACTGGATGGCCGCGATCCCCACCCCACTGGCCCCGGCGTGGATGAGGGCCGTCTCGCCGGGCTGGAGGTGTCCGAACTCGAAGAGGCAGTCGCTCGCCGTCCCGAACGGAACCGGCACGCAGGCCGCCTCCTCGGTCGACAACCCGGCCGGGATGACCCAGCTGAATGACTGACCGGCGACTCGGAGCTCGGCGTGGGACCCGTCCAGCCCGACGGTGACCACCCGGTCGCCGACCGCGATGGTGGTCACGTTCTCGCCGACCGCCAGCACCGGTCCGGCGCACTGGTAGCCGACGATGTGGGGGGTGGTAGCGAGCAGGCCCTGGAGGCGATTGAGGGTGTCGCCACCCTCGATGCTCACCGCCTCGACCCGGATGAGGATGTCGTCGGGTCCGACGGTCGGGTCCGGCACGTCCTCGTACCGGAACACCTCGGGACCACCGGTCTCGTAGTACACAGCCGCTTTCATGACGATCTCGTTCCTGTTCAGCGGACCCGACGGGATGGACAATCGACCACCCGCTTGTTGACCCGGTCGGCGGGAATGGACCGATCGTAGGCCTCCGATAGGCTTCCGAGCCGCACGTCGTACCGCCCACATCTCCTGGAGGACCGCATGGCCGCCGCAGCTCCACTCTCGGGTATCCGAGTCATCGAGTGTTCCGCCCTCGGGCCGGCCGCCATCACCATGCCCCTGGTCGACCTCGGCGCCGAGGTCATCAAGGTGGAGCCGCCCAGCGGCGACTACGTCCGGGAGATGACCTGGCCCATCGTCGAGGGCGTCTCGCTCATGCACCTCCACATCAACCGGGGCAAGCGCAGCATCGTGATGGATCTCCGCCAGGACGAGGACGTCGCCATCTTCAAGGAGTTGGCCAAGACCGCCGACGTGGTGGTCGAGGCCATGCGCCCCGGCGGCCTCGCCCGTCGCGGGGTGGGCTACGAGGATCTCCGCCAGATCAACCCCAAGATCGTCTTCTGCACCATCTCCGGTTACGGGATGACCGGCCCGTACCAGAACCTCCCGGCTCACGGGGTCGCCTTCGACACCTGGGCCGGCATCGTCTCCCCCCAGGTCAACGAGGAGGGCTTCGCCTATCTCCCCGAGCACGCCTCGATGGGAATCCACGCCGGCCCCCTCTTCGGGGCGTTGGGCATCCTGGCCGCGGTCATCCGGGCCAAGGAGACCGGGGAGGGTTCGTTCCTCGAGGTCGCCCAGTCCGACGCCGCCGCCGCCATGGACTGGTACCGGAGCGAGACCTGGCGCGCCTACCAGCGGCCGGAGTCGGAGGTCACCGGGAACAAGGCTGACGATTACGAGCGCCGGGCCCCCGGCACCGCCGGGATGATCGAGGGTGTCCGCTACCAGGTCTACGAGGCCAAGGACGGCCGGTACGTCCTCTTCATGGCTTCCGAGCAGGCCTTCTGGAAGAACTTCTGCGAAGCGGTCGGACGGGTCGACCTGTTCGAGCGCTGGCCCGGGTCCAAGTTCGCCGACCACGCCCGGAACAACACCGAGCTGCGCACCGAGCTGAAGGCAATCTTCCTCACCAAGACGGCCCTGGAATGGATCGACTTCGGGGTCACCGCCAATTTCCCGGTCGGCCCGGTCAACTCTCCGAAGACCATCGCCGACGATCCCCAGTTCGTGGACCGGTTCCAGTGGTACCCCACCAGCCGGCTCGGGGCCGAGCAGCTCCCCAGCCCGGTGAAGTTCGTCGACGAGGAGCTCCCCGTCCCCACCAAGGCCCCGACCGTCGGACAGCACACCGAGGAGGTCGTGCGCGACCTCCTGGGTTGGGACGACGACCACATCGCCGAGTCCCGAGGCCGCGGCGGCCTCGGCGGCTCCGCCTCGTAGGGCGACCCCCCGGACCCGGTCTTTGACGGGGCATTAGGAT
>DATARI010000010.1:0-6044 GCA_036264255.1 Acidimicrobiales bacterium
CGACTACCTGCGGATTGCCCTCATGGCGTCGACGGCAGGTACGCAGTCGTCTGACCATCCCCCAGGTCGGGAGAGGACGTCATCACCAGCCGGCGAACTTGCCTGTTCGATCAGCTGGTTCCGCAAGTACTCCTGGAGGGATTGGTCTGCAGCCGCGGCACGGCGACGCAGGACCGCGTGGGTGTCTGTGGGCACGTCTTTGATTTGTACGCTCGGCATCCACCCACCTTCGCGCCATCGGTGCCCACAAAAAAGTGACTCACGGGTAACGCGCCCTGACCTGGTACACCAGCTCCCCATCGATGAATCGGGGGTCCAGTCAGAGGGAAGTCTTGCGCAAGGGACGCCAGCTCGTCCTCCTGCCCTGACCCCTACCCGCTACGTAACCTCGACGTCCACGTCGATGAACAGCGGGGCGTGGTCAGAGGGCTTCTGGCCCTTGCGGGCGTTGCGGTCGATGAGCCCGTACCGGGCCCGATCGGCCAGCACCTTCGTCATCAACACCAGGTCGATCCGCATCCCCTTGTGCTTGTGGAAGTTCCCTGCCCGGTAGTCCCACCAGCTGAAGAGCTCGTCTTGGTCGTACAACTGGCGGAACACGTCGACCAGTCCCCACTCCTCCAGCGAGGCCAGCGCTTCGCGCTCCGGCGGGCTCACGTGGGTCGCCCCCACGAACTCGGCCGGATCCCACAGGTCCCGGTCCTCGGGGGCCACGTTGAAGTCGCCACAGACCGCCACCGGGTCGTTCGGGGAGCAGGTGTCATCCAGAAGTTGGCGGAGGCGGGCCAGCCAGGCCAGTTTGGCCGGGTACTGATCGCTGTCCAGGCTACGGCCGTTGGGCACATAGACCGAATGGACCCGCACCCCGCCGCAGTCGGCCGCGATGAGCCGGGTCCCCTGGTCGTCGTCGTCCGAGTTCAGCCCGATGGCGACGTTCTCCAGCCCCACCCGGCTGACCAGCGCCACACCGTTCCAGCGGCCGTCGCCGTGGTGGGCGGTCTCGTAGCCGAGAGTGGCGAACGCCCCGTGGGGGAAGGCGGCGTCGGCCTGCTTGGTCTCCTGCATACAGAGCACGTCGGGTTGGGCGTACTCGATCCACTCCTCCACCCGGGTGAGCCGGGCGGGCAGGGAGTTCACGTTCCAGGTGGCAATGCGCATGTCTCAGCCCGCCGCCGTGTCCACCAGGACGAACAGCAGGTCGGCTTCGCAGGCCAACTCGCCCCCTACGCTCGCCCGTCCGGTCCCCTTCCCGGCTCGGGCCGACATCCGGCCCAGGGTCACCTCGAGGTCGAGCACCTCCCCCGGCAGCACCTGGCGACGGAACCGGGCCCTCTCGATACCGCCGAACAGCGGGAGCTTGCCGGCGAACCGCTCGTCGGCCAGCACCGCCACCCCACCCAGTTGGGCCAGCGCCTCGACCATCAGCACCCCCGGCAACGTGGGTCGTCCGGGGAAGTGCCCGGCGAAGAAGGCCTCCTCACCGGTGAGGTGCCACGATCCGGTGGCCGACTGCCCGGGCTCGACCGAGGTCAGCTCACTGATAAAGAGAAAGGGGGGCCGATGGGGCAGATAATCGTCGGCTCGCACGACAGTGGACAATATCGGCTGGGAGCTTCAGCTCCGCACGCCGGGGAGCTTGAGGGCGGCCCGGCGACGGGCGGCATCCAGCGACACCAACTCGAACTGGCGCGTCTCCCCCTTGGAAAGCACGTCCCTTGCCTTGTTGGGGGGTGGATTGCCGAGGCCGGCCAGCGGGATGTGGGCCCGCATGTTCCCGACGTCCACGTGAGCGCCGTGGGAGGTGAAAGACACCACCGTTCCCTCGAAGCGGCTGCCGATCGCATGGTCGGCCACGAAGGTGAGGAAGGTCATCGGATCATTGAGCGCCGGGCCCGAGGACTCCGGAGCCGGTGGCGGACCGTTGGTGGAGGCGGTGGCCTTGGTCGCTTTCCTCCCGCCTCCCGTGTCCGCGCCGCGCTTTCCGGCTTTGGCCGCCTTGACCGCCTTGGCCGGCATGGCGGCATCGGGCGACTCGGCGGACTTGGCGGACTTGGAGGACTTCGCCGCCTTGGTTGTCTTGGTCGCCTTGGCGGTCTTGCCCGCTTTGGCCGCCTTGGTGGCCTTGGTGGATTCGGCCGCCTTGCCGGCCTTGGCGGTCTTGGTTGCTTTGGTCGCCTTGGTTGACCCGGAGCTCTTGGAAGCCTTCGTCGCCTTCGTCGCCTTGGTGCCCGTGTCCGCCTTGGCGGTCTTGCCGGCTTTGGCCGCCTTGGTGGCCTTACGGGTCGTCACCTCGACCTCGGTGTCACCATCGCCGGTGCCGTCGGCGGCGGCGGCCGCCTTGGCATCCCGGCGGGACTGACTGGTCACCGACCGGCTCTTCGGTCCCCGCACCGGAGTCCGGGGGGTGAACACCCAGCCGACTCCCGGCACCGGCTTACCGCCGATGAGTCGTCCCTCGTCGAACAACCAGGGGCGTTCGGCGTGGAACTCCTGGAACGAGTCGTTGGACAGCACCAACGCCCCCGATTTCTCCGCGATCCTCAGGATGAACCCGTCTCCCCGACCGACCGCCCCGGCCGGAGGGGTGACGATCTCCCCGTGGAGGATGGCCTCTTCGAAGGCGGGCCGCTCCGAGGGGTCGATCCGGTGGCCAAAGGAGGCGTCGACCACCACGGTCACGTCGGCGGTGGAGAACCCGCCGTATTCGTCCAGGAAGGTCTGGATCGCCTCGTCCAACTGGGCCAGGCTCGGGAGGCTCCGGCCCTCGGTGGCGATATTGGAGCCGTCGACGATGATGCGCCTACGAGTGGGGGTCTTTTCCGGCATGTCTGCCCCAGTCAACCACTTGGGGGAATCCTGGCTGGTGATGCAGGGGGCGGGGGGAGCCGCCGTCTGGGCACTATCCCCAGGTCGTGGGGTTGCCAGCCCCCAAAACGCCAACTCCTCCGGAGGCATCCCGGGCTCGTGCGGCGGTCATCGCCATCGGCGCATCGGGCGTAGTTTTGGGCCGGCGGCCATTGCACCGGTCGCGTAGCTTGACGTGATGCCCGGCGGACTCCCCCTCGATCAGCGCTTCGTGTTGGCCATCGACCTCGGGACCGGCGGCCCGAAGGTCGGGCTGGTCACCTTCGACGGGGTCGTCGCCTGGAGTGAGTTCCTGCCGGTCGACACCGATCACCTTCCCGGGGGCGGGGTCACCCAGGACGCCGACCTCTGGTGGCGCCTCATCGTCGATGCCGCCCGGCGCGGCATCGGATCGGGATCTGTCTCCCCCGAGCGGATCGTGGCCGTCTCCTGCACCGGTCAGTGGTCGAGCACCGTGCCGGTCGACGCTGACGGCCGCCCGGTCGGTGCGTGCGTCATGTGGATGGACACCCGGGGAGGACCGCATACCCGAAGGGCGGTGGGGGGCCCGGTGGCCGGCTACTCGCCCGTCTCCATCACCCGTTGGATCCGCCGCACCGGCGGAGCTCCGTCGAAGGCAGGGGCGGATCCCATCGGCCACATGCTCCATCTCGAACACGACCAGCCCGAAGTGGCCACGGCCACCCGCTGGTACCTCGAGCCGGTCGACTATCTGTCGATGCGGTTCACCGGCATCGCCGCCGCCTCCCATGCATCGATGGCCGGCGCCTGGCTCACCGACAATCGGAAGCTCGACGTCCTCGACTACGACCCGGTGCTGGTTCGGGCGGCCGGTGTCCCCGGCGACAAGCTGCCGCCGCTGGTGGCGACCGGCTCGGTCATCGGCGAGGTGCGATCGGAGGTGGCGGCGGAACTCGGCCTCCCGCCCGGGGTCAAGGTGGTGACCGGGACCCCGGACCTCCACTCCGCCGCCGTCGGCGCCGGGACCGCCACCGACTACCAGACCCACCTGGCCATCAGCACCACGTCCTGGATCTCCTGCCCGGTACCGGCCAAGAAGACCGACGCCGTCCACCAGATCGCCACCGTCCCCGGCCTCACCCCCGACCGCTACCTGATTGCCAACAACCACGAGACCGGCGGCGCCTGCCTAGAATGGCTGGCCGCCAACCTGCTGGCGTCCGGCGTAGGGGTCGGCGGTGGCGGGACGCCGAGCTACGACGACCTCACCTCCTTGGCCGACACCGCTCCGGCCGGGAGCGGCAACGTCCTGTTCACCCCCTGGCTGGCCGGGGAGCGCTCACCGGTGGACGACCACTCGGCCCGCGGAGGGTTCCACAACCTGTCGCTGGCCAGCACTCAGGCCCACCTGGTCCGGGCGGTGCTCGAAGGGGTGGCCTACAACTCGCGCTGGCTGTTCGAGTCGGTCGAGGAGTTCGCCGGGCGCCGGCTCGAGCCGATCCGGCTGATCGGCGGAGGCGCCAACTCGGACCTCTGGTGCCAGATCCACGCCGACGTGCTCGATCGCAGCATCGAACAGGTCGCCGAGCCGACCTTCGCCAACCTCCGCGGTGCCGCCCTGTTCGCCGCCCTCTCTCTCGGGGCGATCGAACCCGAGGAGGTACGGGGCCTGGTGAAGGTGAGGGCGACCTACACCCCTGAACCGCAGCACCGGGATGTTTACGACCGCCTCTACGCCGAGTTCCCGGGGCTGTTCAAGTCCCAGCGACCGATGTTCCACCGGCTCAACCGGGGAAGCTGAAGCGCTCGGGCGGAGGCTCGGCGGTGTTGGCTGAGCCGAGGCGGGCCGGGCGTTACCAGCCGGTGGCGGCGATGATCGATCCGTTCAGCGGCCGGCCGGACATGTCCCCTTGGTTCGGGGCGTCGCCATAGTTGAACACCTTGCCCAGCGCGGAGGTCATCCAGTAGCCGCCCCCGTCAGAGGTCGGGAAGATGGCAGTGGCGGGATTTGGTCCCCCCAGCGTCCCGGCCGGACTCCCGAACGACCCGGCGTCGCCAAAGCCGGCCATGGCTCCGTTGGAGAACAGGACCCAATACCCCTTGCCGTCAGGGGTGCGATGGGCGGAAGTGACAAGTGAGGACTGAGGACCGGGGGCGCCGTAGTAGCCGGCGTCGCCGAAGGCGTAGACGTGTCCTGTCGCCGTCACCATCCAGTAGCCATTGCCGCTGGCATCGGGCATCACGGCCACCGCCGCTCCCGAGCAACCCCCAATGCCCGGGCACGACCCTTCAAACTTGGCGTCGCCGAAGGCGAACACCCCGCCATCGGACGCGACCATGAAGTAGCCGCCCCCGTCGGCGGAGGGAACCATCCCGACGATGGGCGCATTGAGATGATTGGGGGCGGTCGACCCGGCGGGGGCATAGCCCAGCCCCGGAATCGAGCCGTAGAACCGGGAGTCACCGAAAGAGAAGATTCCTCCGTCGGAGCCGACGAGCCAATAGCCGCCCCGGTCGATCGTCGGGGTGATGCCCACCACGGGACGCTGCAGGGCGAGCGCTCCGGTCGACCCGTGGAATTGGGCCGATCCGAATGTGAAGATCCCCCCGTCCGAGCCGACCAGCCAGTACCCGTGGGTTGAAGGTGGCGGGGTGGTCGGCGGTGGGGTGGGTTGGACCAACGACGACACTACCGAAGTGGACGGTGCAAGGCTCGAGTTGCCAGAGTACGAGGCGTCGACGGATGCCGTCGGGACTACCGATGAGGTGCAGGTTCCAACCCCTGCCGACAACGTCGCAACGCAGAGCAGTGTTGCCCCGCTGAAAAAGGAGACCGCTCCGGTCGGAACCCCCAAGTTCGAAGCCACCGCCGCCTGGTAGGCAGATCCTCCTGCCGCAAGGTTCACGGCACGGGCGGCAATCGCAGTCGGCGGAAGGGAGGGATCTTCATCCATAACGGCCAGTTGCTGCCGGGCACCGCTGAAGTACGTGATCGCGTCGTTGCATGCCCCGGCGGCAGGACACGTGAGTGGGGTTACGTTTACTGACCCCTTCGTGCTATCGAGTTGCGGCAAAGGGGCAACGGTTGGGACCCAAGTGTCACCATCTTGGTTCTCGAACACGGCCCCGGCCGGGTAATTGCCAGATGCGACGCACTGGCCTAACGCCGGACACGACACATGCTGCAAACCCACGTCGGAAGTATCGGAGGTGGGCGG
>DATARI010000025.1:0-14170 GCA_036264255.1 Acidimicrobiales bacterium
AGGCGTTGTGAGGCAGGTCGGACACCAATGGTAGGAACAGTGACGTGGAGAGCACGATTCAGCTAGGGGACGGCCGGACAGTCGGCTTTGCCACATTCGGAGACCCAGATGGAATACCCGTGATCTGGTGTCACGGCGGTCCAGGCAGCCGACTCGATCCGATTCACAGGGATGCCGAGGCCGCAAAGACCGGACTTCTGCTGGTCGGTGTCGACAGGCCCGGCTACGGATTGTCGACACCACTACCGGGCCGCACGATTGCCGATTGGGTCCCAGATGCGGTTGCTGTCGCTGACGAACTCAAGGTAGGTCAGTTCATTGCGATAGGTGAGTCCACCGGCGGGGCCTATGCCTTGGCGCTCGCAGCACTGGTCCCGGACCGGGCGCTCGGTGTCGTCGCATGCTGTTCCCTCACCGACATGCGCCACGAAGCGGCACGGACGACCATGAGCCGTCCGCACTGCCACGCCGTGTGGGACGCATCCGATCGCCAATCCGCAATTGCCGCGGCCGTTGAGGCGCACGGGGTCGGAGGTAGCAAGATGACCGGTGACGGACTGAGGAAGGCATTGGCACCGTCAGATGTGGCGCTCTTCCAGAACCCGGAATGGGCGGAACAGGCGAGGGCCGCATTTCCAGCGATGTTCGAGCAGGGGCTCGTGGGCTACACCGACGATCGGCTTGCTGACGGTGGTGGCTGGGATTCGTTCGACGTCACAGGGATCACCTGTCCAGTGACGGTGCTCCACGGAAAGATGGACCGGATGTGCGATGTTGTCAACGCTCATCACACGGCGGAACTGGTTCCGACCTCACGCCTCGTCCTGTACGAGGAGCTGGGTCACTTCAGTATCGAAGCGAAGTTGATACCGGCCATCCGCGAGTTGCTGCAGCACTAGGAGTTGGCCGTCGGGGGTATCCCCGACGGCGCCGGTAGGTGGCACTCGAACAACAAGCCATGGTCTGTCGCGTTAGGCGTCCTATCAATAGCTCAGCGCGGCTTAGGCGCTACACGGAGGCCCGCGTAGCGCTCTGCGTTAGGCCCGCAATCGTCAGAGGATCGTCATCCGGGTCGCTTCCTGCTCGCCTTGGACGAAACCGGAACGGGCGGAGGGGATGCGGGTAGCGGGGTCCATCTGGTTTGTCCCCATTGCCGCTCGGGAATCGGCGTCCGGCGTGATCACCTCAACGTGGCTGCCCTGCCTACGTAAAGCCTCGACCTGGCCCTCCAGGTCCATCCCCCACTCCGGTGGTCTGCGCAGGCCCTCGAACTGGCCTTCGGGCAATGTTCCGCTCCGTGCGCCGAACGGCGAGAGCACTACGACATTCGCATAGCCCGAGGCAAGGTCGGCGTTTTCGGGGGAGCGCACGCCGCCGTTGATGTAGTGGGTCCCGTTGATGCTGATAGTGGGGGACGAACCCGGCAGCGCGGTGCCCGCGGTGACCGCGTCCACCAAGTCGACGCCCGAATCGCGGTCGAACGTAGCCAACTGGCCGGTATGCGCGTCGACGGCTACCACAATCATCCGCTTGGCCGGCCATTCATGGCGAGGCAACCGGGCAGCCACCACGGCGCGGTGCTGGCCCGCGGTGGGTCCGAGCAAGGAGTCGCACTCCAACCCGAATGCGCCCATCGCGCGCTGTAGATCGGCCGGCGACGTAGCCGCGGCGGAGATGGCCCTCATCCGTTCGAACACCGTGGCCATCGGCAGGGCGGGCGGTCGTTCTCGGTTCTGCCCGACCGGTTGAACCGGGGGGGACAGCACCGAGGCAAACAGTTCGGCCAACGGTATTCCGCTGGCCAGCTGTGCCGCCGCGGTGGCACCGGACGACGTGCCAATGATCAAATCGGCGGCCTCGGTCATATCGAGACCGGCTTCGGCCAGCCCGGCGATGATCCCGATCTCCCAGGCGTTTCCGGCAGCCCCACCACCACCGAGAACCAGGGCAACGTTGTGAACCATCTGGGGGCGCGACGTAGGTCGCACCGAGTCAGGCATGAAGGATTGGGCTTTGCCCCCATTCGACGGGAGCGAATCTTGAAACTGCGACATGTCTTAGTCCCTTTCAGGGCATCCGAGATGCGGGCACCCGAGGACCGATGACGACGAAGCTCTATCGGCTCCAGCGTGAAGGGGTGTGTGCCCGAGAGTGAACGGAAAGAATCGGAACCACCTCCTTAGATCCTGCGCTGTGGACAACGCTCCAAGATGAACTGAGTCTTGAGAGTAGACGTGCGGCAACTTCGCCGCAAACGAAGAGTGGTCGCCCGAATTTAGGTTGAGGGGGACGGTCGGAGGCTGGGCGGGTCGGCCATGGCTCAGGGGGTCTGCCTACCGGAACGTCCTAACGGCCGATTCATCAACAGGGTCCAGCCGTCCTACTGAGTAACGATCTTCTCGAGCCTTTCCAGGGTGGCGGTCATGGACTCGAGCATCGAATTGTTCCCGTTGATCCACGCCCCACCATCGTGCAACAGGGATTGGCGGATCTCCTCCGTCACAGTGCCAAAGTCAAATACCTCGGTGACGACAGTGGCGTCACCGTCCGGGGTGAGGATGTAGCCCCAGCGGTAGCCGGCAGGAATGCCGACTTTGGTTGGATCATCACCCTCAGCCCGAGAGGGGTCTCCGGGAGCCGGTTCCCAAAATATGCGCCGGTCTGGCTCGAACTCCACCACGTAGTTGAGCATGAGGTACTCGTCTCCGAGCCGACGCATCTTCATGGTGAAGGTGTCGCCCACGGCGGAGATCAGACGGTCGAGGACGGCCCCCCGGAGCATGTCGGAACCGTCGAACTCCATGTGACGTTGCGGAGTCGCCAGGATTTCAAAGATGGGCGCCGCAGGTGCTTTGATTCTGCGTGATACTTCGACCGGCTTGCGTTCCTCTGACATGGTCCAGTCCTCTCTGTTGCACTACGCCTACACCACTGAGGGCACCACAGCGGTTCATACAATTGGACGTCGCCGGTCCCGCAAACTCATTCATGGGTCAAATGAATTTCGCGCTATCCCACGTCAACAGTGTCTCAACCAGGTGGTGCATGCCCAATTGGTGCGGTTCGACCCCGGACCGATAGCCGCGGCTGACCCGACGATAGGGGCACCCCGTGGCAGCTCGGCGTATCGTGTCACGATGGCAAACCCGAAGTTCGAGTTCATCTGTGAAATCGAGCCGGCGACGCGACCGGACGTGATGCATGTACGTCACCAGATCGGGGTGCTGAGCCGGGTCGCAAGTGCGTTTTTGATCCCTGACAATCACATCGGGCGAGCCACTGTGTCGAGCATCGCTGTGGCCCACGAGGTCAGGCTGATGGGAGGGCGCTCAATCGCTTGCATTAACGCTCGAGATCGCAACGTCCTGGGGTTCAGACGCGACCTGCTTACGGCGTCCGCTTACGGCGTCAACGAGTTTCTGTTCGTTTACGGGGACCGCCCCGAGACCGGTGCACGTTCAGACGACCTCACCGTCCGGTCCATGATTGCTGAAGCGCGCCAATTCGCCGAAAGGTCCGACGTCGAAGGGACGTTCCGACTCGGAGTCGCATCAGGACTCCGAACGGTCCCCGCCTGGAAGCAAGAGGCCGACTTTCTGTTAGCCCAAGTTTCCTTCTCCGTGGAGGCGCTGCTGGAGTGGCGATCCTCCATTACCTTCTCTGGTCCCGTGTTTGCCGGAGTCATGGTGATACCGAGCGCATCGATGGCAGCCAAACTGTCGGCCGATGTTCCGCAACTGGCTGTTCCTGACGCCATCATTGAGCAGCTCGAGGGTGACCGCAATGCGGGGGTCGAAATCGCCTGTGATCTCATCAGTGAGATCCGTGAGTCGAACGCCTTCGACGGCATCCATCTGATCCCGGTAGCGCGCTACCGAGAGATGGCCGCAAGGTTGGAGCCTCTGCCGTAGCCCGTCGGGGCAGGCCTGGCCTCATGCCCCACCCGTGGGGCTAGCGCACGGACCCGGTGGTCCGGGTCGGTTGGCAAGCGATGTTCTGGGAGGACCGCTGCGGTGTTCGGTGACGGTTCGCGCCGGTGCGACGGTGCCGGTAAGGGGATCCCAACGGCCACGGGTCCCTGGGTGGCCCGAGCCGTCGCCGGCCCGAGGTCGGGTAGTCAGCGCCTGGTCTCGTACCTGGTCAGGAGCACGCCGTCGGGAAACGGCCGGGTCTCCACCAGGTTCAGGTTCACCCAGTTGTCCAGGGCCGTGAAGAACGGGGTGCCGCCGCCCACCAGAACCGGGTGGGTGACGATCGCGTACTCGTCGATCAGCCCGGCCCGCATGGCCGCCGCGGCGAGGGTGGCGCCCCCGATGTCCATGGGACCGCCATCCTCCGACTTGATCCGAGTGATCTCGGTGACCGCGTCGCCGGTGACCAGGCGGGCGTTCCAGTCGACCGCGCTGGTCGTCGAGGAGAACACCACCTTCGGCATATCCCGCCAGCGGCGGGCGAACTCGATCTGCGCCGGTGTGGCGCCAGGCTGCTGGTCGGCAGCCGGCCAGTGGGAGCTCATCGTCTTCCACAGTTTGCGCCCGTACAGCGCCAGGCCGGTCGCCCCCACCCGGTCGGACCACCACTGGAACAGCTCGTCGCTCGGCAGGCTCCAGCCGAGGTCGTCGCGGGGCGCGGCTATGTAGCCGTCCAGGCTCAGGTTCATGCCAAAGGTCAGTTTCCGCATGGCGTCAGCCTCCCGTGGGTCGGTATTCGGCGTACAGACCAACCTGGCACGGAAAATTCATCGGTCCGACCTCACTCCCTTCAGTGGGGCCGGGCAGCCGGTCGAAACCGGGGCAGAGGTCATCGTTCGCATCGTCACTATCGGCCCGGACCGCCTCACCGGCACCTTCCGGGAAGGTGAGGGTGAACTCGGCTGGTGGGTCAGGCTCTGGCGATGTCCCTGCCCGGCATCGGCTCCGCCAGTGAAAGCCGCCATTCCGGCGCACCGAAGGCACCGGCAAAGTACTGCGTCTCGTGCACCACAGACATATGGGCGAACGCCATGATGCTCACGGAATAGCTGGGCACCCCGTCGTAGGTGATGATGCACTCGCTTACCCACAGGTCTCCGCCCCCGACGATCCGGAGCACGGTGAAGTGCCGACTGGCCGGGTGCCCCCCGGCGTTGCGCCGAAATTGCGGTGCGGCCCCGAAATCGTTCACCGGATTGGGGGTAGTCCAGGATCGCATCCGCGCGGTAGATGGCGTGCTCGGTCTCGATGTCCCCGCCTTCCGATGCCTCCCAGTGTTCCTCGAGGGCTGCCTTCGTATGGGCATCAGCCTCCATCCCGTTGTCCCTTATGAGACGGGTGCAGGGAGACAGCTCACCACTTGACCCCGCTGGAGACGCAGAACTCGTTGTTCTCAGGATCGGCCATCGTCACCCAGCGAGTCGGCCCGAAGGTCCGGGTGTCATCGTGGAGTCGCCGTGCGCCCAGCCCCTCCAGCCGGGTGACCTCGACCTCGACATCATCGGTGACGATGTCCACATGCATGCGGTTCTTCCCGGCCTTCGGCTCGGGTACCTGCTGGAGAAGGACCGGGCATGCATGCCTGTCGGCAGGAACCAGGACGGCCAGGGATGGCTCCGAGTAAAGGACGCGATAGCCGAGCGCGTCTCGCCAGAAGCCCATCAGCGTCTCCGGCTCGGAACAGTCGAGGACGACCTCCAGCGTCGGGTTTCCGCCCATCCCCTACCTCCTCCACACCCGAGGATCGAGCCTAGGAACTAGACCAACCCGAGAAGTTCGGCTCCGTTCCGCCAGAAGAATCGGTCGTGGGTGGATTCATCGAATGTCGATACCGCATCTCGGAACTTCTCGAACGGTCGCCGACCACCTTCGGGATGGGGATAGTCGGTCGAGAACATGAACAGCTGAGGCCCGCACTGTTCGAGCAACCACGCAGTGTCCTCGAATGGGAACGGCGTGAAACGCACCTGTCGGCGCAGATACTCCGACGGCAGGAGGGGAAGGGCCTTCAACACCGGCTCAAATTTCGAAAACGAGCCATGGGCGTGGTCAACGTTCCGCAGCATCCCCGGCACCCAGGTGGCGCCGAGCTCGATCGCCGCTCCCCGCAGCTTCGGGTGGCGTTCAAAGACGCCGTCAAGGGCGAGGCAAGTGAGGAACCGTTCGGGCGAGTGGTGAACCACGGGAAAATCCTTGGAGCGGAGGTTCTCGCCGCCTCCCAGCCAGTCGAGCGGTCGGGGAAGGCCGTTGTTGTGAAACGCCTTCGGGAGCAGCTTCCCTCCCCCGACGTGGAGAACGAACGGCACCCCTGCCTCGGCCAGACGAGCCCACACCGGGTCGAGATCAGTATGCGTCGGGGAGAAGTCCCCCGGCGCCTCCGAGGGCAGCCATATTGCCGCCACCCCTTCGTTGATCGCCTCCTCCAGCGCCAAGCCTGCTCGCTCGGGATCGGTGAGGGGCAGAAATCCGACCGCCTTGAGGCGGGGGTCGGGTTCGCAGAACGCCGCCATGGCTCGGTTGAGGGCGCGGGTTCCCCCATAGAGGACGTCGAGATTCTCACTTCGGGCGAATTGGACCAGTGCGAAGGTCGGGAAGACCATCTGGGCCGAAATCTCCAGGGCGTCGAGCACCTTGGAGCGGACCTGGGTGTCGAGTGCGCCCGGTGCCATCCAACCCTTGGGCCCGGAAAGCACCTCCGGACCGATCGTTTGATGACGCTGCTCTTCCCACAGCCCCGGAAGCTTCGACATCAGCTCATTCGCCTTCGCCCCCGCACCGTCAAGAACGAGGGGCAAGAGCTGGTCTCGGACCTGAGGATCCGCGAAGGAGCCGAGCCAGTCGGTGGTCTCCATCAAGTGGCTGTCGGCGTCGAAAATTGCTGTGACCATGGGTCCCCCTGCATTGACACTTGAAGCTTTCGCCAGCGTAGACCCGCCATATCTGTCGTGCCTCCGGCGGCCTCGACCCGCCTTCGGGGCGGGCAGGGGCCGGCGTCAGCCTCGCCGGTCCGCGGGCTACTCCCGCTCGACCCTCTGCAACCCTCGGTCAGCCGTCCATGATTCGACCACCAGCTTGGTGGCCTCGGCATTCAGGGCGGTGACGACGACCTCGGTAATGTCGGCAATGAACATGTCGCCGTCCGGTTCGTCGTTGACGTCGTCCGTGATCACCGGACTCACCCGGATGGCTCGTCCGGCAACCTTCGCTTCGCCCGGCCAGTCCTTCTCCTTGCCCTCTTCCGGGTGAAAGGTTGGCCCGTGGAGGGCGAAGCGGGGATCCCGCTCCAGGTCGGCCCCTTTGCGGGCACCGGACATCGAGCCAAAGGTGAGATCGGTGTCGGTGAACTCGCACTCGATGCCTGAAATCCGTGGCGATCCATCGGCGCGCAGGGTGGCGATTGTCTTGTGGCGACCCGCCTCCAACAGCCTCCGAACCCGCAAGGCGAATTCTGGTTCTGCCTGCTCGATCACCTTCCATGGCGGCACGGCCGGAAGCCTATTCGGATGCCGCCGGCTCGTCAGTCGGCGCCGAGGACCGTGAAGCTCTGGCTGACGAAGACGTGGTGGGGCCAGTTGACGCCGATGTTGTGGACCTCGTACTCGCCGTTGCTCAACTGCACCACCCGGTCGACGACCCCTCCCGGATAGGCGGCCAGGGCGGCCTCGGTGGCCTGATTGGCGGTCGTCCCGCTGACGATCGTCCCTGAGCCCTCGGTGTAGTTGGCCGGGATCTGACCGACCGTCTTCGCGGTGCTCGGGGCGCCCTGCTGGAAGGGCACCACCGCTGCCGACGAGGACGACGCCGATCCGCCCGCCGGTTGCACGGTGACCTGGGTGGCGGCGATGGTCGTGCTGTTGACCGTCCCGAGGACGAGGACGGACTCGCCGGAGGTGATGGCACTCGACGAGGTCGAGCTGGTCCCGTTCAGGTAGGTGGTGGAGGATGCCTCATTGACGGTGACCTTCTGACCGGCTGGCGTCGACAGGGTGAAGCTGGACGTGGACACGCTGCTGACGGTGCCAACCGCTCCCCCGGCTGCCGGTCCGGACCGGGCGTTGGACCCCCCGCCGCCGGATCCCATCGGGCCCCGAGGACCGCCGGGAGCACCGGCGCCGCTGGGCGCCGCCGAGGTGCTGGTCGACGCGGCGCTCCCGACGGTGGCCGAGGAGGAGGTGGTGAGACTCACGGTCAGTCCGATCACCACCCCCATCATGGCCAGGGCCGAGATCCATCCGATTCTCTTGTTCCGCCGGATCGAGAACCATCGCCGTAGCTTCGAGCCGGGAGGCGGCTCGGCCGACGCCATGGAGGCGGACCCCTCGGGCGGAGAGACGGGCGGGGAAGGCGGCGCGGCGCTCGAGCTCGACTCGGGGCCAGCGGGAGGGTTCTCGGGGGAAGGGGTTGGTTCCTGATCGTTCATGACGGTGCTCCTCTTACGTATTGCAGATACGTAGAGGCTGCCCTCCGATCATGTGAGGCTCCTGTGGGCCGCCTGTGGCGGGACTAGGAATGTCCGACCTCCAAGGCGGCCAGCGAAGCCGCCTCCGGTTGAGGTTCAGCCCCTCGAACGGCGCACCAGCCGGCTCAACCGGGCCACCAACACCTCCAGCACCAGATCCCCGGACAGCGCGGTGGCCCCCCGGAGATCGATGTCCGCTTCCGCCAGCAACTGCACCGCCCGGGCGATGCCGGGGGTCCCGAGCCGTCGGCTCTGGGCCACTGCCTTCTTGGCCATGAACGGGCTGTTGAGCCCGAGGGCGGGGGCGGCCTCCTCCGGCGAGGTGATGCCGGAGCCGTCGAGCCGCAACATGGCCCGGAAATGTCGGTGGAGGGTGGCCATCACCACCAGCGGGTGGGAGCCGGAGGCACCCAACATCCGGTGGAGCACCCCGATCGCCTTGGCGGTGTCCCCGGTGTCGAGGGCGTCAGTGAGGTCCCAGGGCATCACCGAGCCGGCTTCCCCCAAGAAGGGCACCAGGTCGTCGACCGACACCGCCGCCCCCTGGCCGTAGGCGGAGGCCAGCGAGGCCAGCAACCCCGACAGCCGACCCATGTCGGTGCCGAGGTGGTCGGCCAGCCGGGCGGTGGCCTGCCCGTCCAGCTTGACCGGGGCGTCCTTCAGGTGGGCGTCGAGCCACTGGCTCCTGGCCCGGCCCCGCCCGACCGCGGTGTCGACCACCTCCCCCACCGCGCCCACCTGCTTGGTCAGCGTCGTCGGGATGGTCCCGCCGCCGCCCATCAACACCAGCGCGGTGGTCGGCAGCGGGTCGTCCAGATAGGTCACCAGCCGCTTGCCGTCGGCGGCCGACAGTTGCCCGGCGTCACGGAGGACGACCACCCGCCGCTCGACCAGGAACGGCGGGGTGGTGCAGGCGTCGATCAGGGCCCCGATGTCCAGGTCGTCGGCCGACGGACCGCCGAACTCCTCGACCATCAGGGTGGGGTCGCCGCCGTCGACCAGGCTCTCCACCAGCCGGTGGGCCTCCTGGGCCACCAGCGAGGGGTCGTCTCCCTTCACCAGGTAGACGGGGCGGACCTCGGTGGCGGTGGTGGCGCTCACCGGACCCGTCGGCCGATCTCGAGGATGGCGGCCAGCGCGTCACAAGCCTGGCGATGGCCGGCAACGTCGTGGACCCGGACGATGCGGCACCCGAGGGTCACCCCGAGGGCGGCGGCGGCCAACGACGCCGATTCCCGATCCCCGATCTCCAGCCCCAGGGTCACCCCGAGGAAGGTCTTGTTGGAGGCGGAGAGCAGCAGCGGGAATCCGAGAGCGGCCAACTGGTCTGAGGCCCGCAGCAGGGTCAGCGACTGGGCGGCGGTCTTCCCGAGGTCGAGGCCGGCATCCAGCACGATCCGATCCGGGGTCAACCCGCTCTCCCGGGCCCGGCCGGCCCGCTCCAGGAGGAAGGCCCGCACCGCCTCGACCACATCGTCGTAGACCGGCTCGGGATCGGGGACCCGGGGCGCCAACCGGATGTGGGTGGCCACCACCGTGGCGCCGGCGCCGGCCGCCACCGTCAGGTAGTCGGGGTCGGCGAACCCGCTGATGTCGTTGCCGACCACTGCCCCCGCCGCGTAGGCCTCCTTGGCCACTGACGCCCTCCAGGTGTCGACCGACAGGGGAATGTCGAACCGGGAGTGGATGGCCTGGATGGCAGGAATCACCCGGTCGAGCTCCTCGGCTTCGGTGACCTCGGGCCCGGGTCCCGCCTTCACCCCGCCGATGTCGAGCAGGTCGGCGCCGTCCATCACCAGCCGTTCCGCCCTCCCGACCAGATCATCCAGTGCAAAGGTGGCGCCCTTGTCGTAGAACGAGTCGGGGGTCCGGTTGAGGATCCCCATCACCAGGGTCCGGCTGGTGACGTCGAATTTCTGATCCCCCAACGACAGGGTGGTGGCGGGCACATCCGTGACGCTACCTTCCGCCGATCGGCCCACCCGCCTCAGAACAGTCGGGCGGCCAGCGCCTTGCGGTAGCTGGAGGTCCGGGGGTCGTCGGGACCCAGCGTCTCCAGCAGGTCGACGAACTCCTGGCGGGCGTCGGGATCCTCCTTCACCCGGTCGAGGAGGCCGGAGAGGAGGTCGTCCACCCCCACTTCGGACACGTCCACCTGGCGGGAGGCCAGCCGGGCGGCGGCCAGCAGCCGACGGATCTCCGGGGTCTCGGGGATGCGGCCGAGGATGGCGATGGCCTCGTCGGTGTTGCCCTTGTCGATGAGGAGGGCGGCCAGATTGGTGATGGCGCCGGGGTGATCCGGCTGGAGCTCGAGGGCCTGGCGCAGCAATTCCTCGGAACCGGCCTCCACCCCCTCGGCCACCAGCAGGTCGACTTCGGACGGGGCCGCCAGCAGCCGGGCGACGAACTCCCCCACCGCCGCCTCCGGTTGGGCGCCGATGAAGCTGTCCACCACCGCCCGGTCCTTGATGGCGAACACCGCGGGGATCGACTGGACCTGGAAGCTGGCCGAGATGGACGGGTTCTCGTCCACATTGACCTTGGCGAGGGCAACCGCCCCGCCCGTGGCGTCCACCACCTTCTCGATGATCGGGCCCAGCGTCTTGCAGGGCTCGCACCAGGGCGCCCAGAGGTCGACCACCACGGGGACCGCCGCGGAGCGAACCAGGACCTCCTGCTCGAAGGTGGCATCGGTGACATCGATCATGGCCACGACCATACCGGGAGGCGCTCAAATCAAGGCCCGTCCGTCCTGGCAGGTAGCGTCTTGCCATGAGTGGAGCGCCATCGGACCCGGTCAATGCGGAGGTCGTCGAGGGAATCGACGTCCCGGCGGTATCGGCGTGGATCGCCGATACCGTCCCCGACGCCACCCCGCCGTTCTCCTTCCAGCTCATTGCCGGCGGACGGTCCAACCTGACCTACCGGGTCGTCGACGCCGCCGGTCGCTCCATGGCCCTGCGGCGCCCGCCGGTGAGCCACGTGCTGCCAACCGCCCACGACATGAAGCGGGAGCACACCGTCATCAGCGCCCTCGGCTCCACCGATGTCCCGGTCCCCCGTACCCTCGGCCTCTGTCTCGACGACAGCGTCAACGGGGCGCCCTTCTACCTGATGTCCTTCGTCGAGGGCCATATCCTCCGGAACGAGGCGGCGTCGGCGGAGATCAGCGAAGCCACCCGGGCCCGGGCCAGTGTCTCCCTCATCGACACCCTGGCCAAGCTCCACGCCGTCGACGTCGACGCGGTCGGGCTCGGCGAGTTCGGGCGGCGGGAGGGGTACATCGCCCGGCAGCTCA
The DNA here is from genome assembly GCA_036264255.1 of Acidimicrobiales bacterium. Classification (GTDB taxonomy): domain Bacteria; phylum Actinomycetota; class Acidimicrobiia; order Acidimicrobiales; family RAAP-2; genus DASZIT01. The sequence goes on from DATARI010000025.1 coordinate 11,729, forward strand.
AGCGGTGGCACGGCCAGTTCACCCAGTCGACGGTGGACGGGGTGGGTGGGCCCGAGGTGGTCAACCGGGTGCACGAGTTGTTGGCCAAGCAGATCCCCGACCAGCAGGCCATCGCCATCGTCCACGGGGACTACCGGCTCGACAACACCGTCCTCGATGACGACGGGAACGTCCTCGCCATCCTCGACTGGGAGATCTGCACCCTCGGCGACCCACTGGCCGACCTCGGGCTGTTGCTGGACTACTGGGCCGAGGCCGGGGACCCCGAGTTCGCCCTGGCCGGGGTGGCGCCGACCGCCATGCCGGGATTCGCCACCCGGGACGAGCTGCAGGATCGGTACGCCACCGCCTCTGGCCTGGATGTTTCCGGCATCGCCTACTACAAGGCATTCGGTCTCTGGAAGCTCGCCTGTATTCTGCAAGGGGTGTATGTCCGCTATGCAGGCGGCGCGGCGGCCGGAGACCGGTCGGGCGTCGACCAGTTTGCCGCCAGCGTCGGAAAGCTGGGCGAGCGGGCACTCCGCGAAGTGGAGTCTCTATGAGCGACCGAAACAAATCTGACCTGTACACCATCGATCCGGGCTGGGGCGATCCGCCCGGGGACCGGGTGGACCGCCCGGTATTGATCATCGCCCTCGACGGGTGGGTGGATGCCGGGCTCGGATCGTCGGCGGCCATCACCGAGATGCTGACCGCCTCCCCGACCATGCGGGTGGCGTCCTTCGACACCGAGGCCCTCATCGACCAGCGGGCGCGCCGGCCCATCGCCCGCATCGTGGACGGCATCACCACCGAGCTCAGCTGGCCGTCCATCCGGGTCCTGGCGGGCAAGGACCGGGTCGGGGCCGACATCCTCTATCTCACCGGACCGGAGCCCGACTTCGGCTGGCAATCCTTCATCGACGCCGTGGTCGACCTGGTGGAGCGGCTCGGGGTGCGGACGGTGGTCGGCCTCGGGGCGTTCCCGGCCCCCACCCCCCACACCCGGCCGGTGCGGTTGGCGTCCACCGTGCCGCCCCAGTCGGCGGAGCTCGCCGGCCGGGTCGGCTTCGTCCAGGGCACCCTCGAAGTTCCCGCCGGTGTGCAGGCCGCCCTCGAGGTCGCCCTCGGAAATGCCGGGGTGCCGACTATCGGGCTGTGGGCCCGGGTGCCCCATTACGTCTCGGCGATGCCGTTCCCGGAAGCCAGCGCGGCACTGATCGAGGGGATGTGCGCCATCACCGGCATCGTCTTCGACACCTCCGCGTTGCGGGCGGCCGGCGAGGCCTCCCGCCACCAGGTGGACGAGCTCATCTCCGGCAACACCGAGCACACCGCCATGGTCCAACGCCTCGAGTCGTCGATCGACTCGGAAGAGGGAGATCCCTTCGGGTTGACCGACGACGTGCCGAGCGGTGACGAGATCGCCGCCGAGCTCGAGCAGTTCCTCAGGGGCGAAGGGTCGTAGCTCCGCTCCGGTCGCCCGCCGATGCCGGCGGCGCCACCCACGCCGCCGAGGAGGACGGGTTGTTGTGGTTGTGCACCAGGTGCTCGGCGTAGATCGACAGGGCCACGAACAGCGCGATCACCACGATCAGCAGGATGATCAGCTTGGTCCACCGGCTCCGTTGGCTGTTGGCCGCATCCCGGGCCAGCGCTCGGGTGGTCCCGGGGGTGAGGGGTAGTCCGTCCGTCGGCTCGGAGACCGGCGAGCCCCCGAACAGCGAAGGCCGGGCCGGCTTCGACGCCGGCTTCGACGCCGATCCTGGTGCCCCGAAGATCGGGAGCTCGGTGACAATCCTCTTCAGTTCGTCGATGGTCGGGGCTTCGGCCAGGTCGCGGAGCCGGGTCTCGTACTCGTAGGGACTGAGCAGGCCGCGCTCCATGGCGCTGTCGAGCAGGCGGCCGTACTGCTGACGATCCTCGTCGGTGACCGCGGCGGGATGATCCGCCGGCGGCGGGTCCCCGAGCTCGGGGATCGGGAGCGGAGCCGCGCCCTGACCGGGATTGACCCCGTCCCCCGTGCTGTCGACCACTCGAGGATTGTCGGTCATCGCGGGACCCGGCGCAACCACTACCGTGTCATCCCATGGAAATCGACGGAGGCATCGGCTTCGATCCGAGCGGGGTCATCGAGGCGGCCCAGCAGGCCGAACGGGTCGGCTACGACGGATTCTGGGCACCGGAGACCAACCACGATCCCTTCCTCCCGCTGGTGCTGGCGGCCGAGCACACCCAGCGCATCAAGCTGGGGACCGGCATCGCCGTCGCCTTCGCCCGGAACCCGATGAACCTGGCGGTGTTGGCCAACGATCTCCAGACCCTGTCGGAGGGTCGTTTCATCCTGGGGCTCGGCTCGCAGATCAAGCCCCACATCGAGAAGCGGTTCTCGATGCCCTGGTCCCACCCGGCGCCACGGATGCGGGAGCTCATCACGGCTATTCGGGCCATCTGGACCAGCTG
>DATARI010000035.1:0-1650 GCA_036264255.1 Acidimicrobiales bacterium
ATCGACGACCGGGCCCTGCTCGGTGATCCGATCGAACCCGGCCGGGCAGTCGACGAGGGTGACATTGGGATTGTTGAAGGCGGGAAGGTACTCGTCATGGAAGCACGGGCGCTTGCACAGGTACCGGTAGTACGGCTTCAGGATCTCGGCGGTTTCCGGGTCCGCCACCAGCTCCTCGACCCGGCGCCGGTGGGTCTCCATGATCTCGAAGTCGACCTCCTCGCCACCACGGAGATAGTCGGCCAACGTCATGCCTTCGGTTCGCGGGGGGTGATGGACGGCGGCGTAGTGGTGGGTCCATCCGTCGTCGACCTGGTCGACCTCGGCGGGTCGGCCAAGCATGATCCCCTGGAAGTTGTCCATCCGGGCCCGCTGCCAGCCCGGCTCGAAACCGTGGGCGAATCCGGGATCGGTGGGCCGGTTGCCCCGCTCCCCGATGGCCGACGGCGTGCGCTGGAACACGAAGAGATGCTTCGCCGACTCGACCAGGGGCGGCACGCACTGGATGCCGCTCGCTCCGGTGCCGATGAGGCCGACGACTTTGTCGGCCAGTCCGGTGAGCGGCTGGTCCGGGCCACCGCCGGTGTAGTGGTAGTCCCAACGGGCGGTGTGGAACGAGTGCCCACTGAAGTCCTCCATGCCCGGGATGGTCGGCAGTTTCATCAGATTGAGAATTCCGACGGCCAGCACATACCAGCGGCAGCGGACCTCATCGCCGCGGTCGGTCCGAATCATCCAGCGAGCGGCATCCTCCTGCCACTCGGCCCCGGTCACCCCGGTGTGGAACAGGGAGTCGTCCACCAGGTCGAACCGATCGGCGATGGCCCCGAGGTGGCCCCGGATCTCCTCGCCGAACGCGTAGCGCCGGGTGGGGATGTAGTCGAGCTCCTCGAGCATCGGGAGGTACATGTAGGACTCGACGTCGCACATGACGCCGGGGTAGCGGTTCCAGTACCAGGTGCCCCCGATGCCCCCGGCCTGGTCGATGATACGAATCCGCTCGACGCCGGCCTGGCGGAGGCGGGCGCCGGCCAGGACCCCGGCGATCCCGCCCCCCACGATCACCACATCGACGTCGTCGGCGATCGGGTCGCGCGGGATGAGCGGGGTGAACGGGTCGTCTCGGTACCGGGCGAAGTGCTCGTCGGTCCGCAGATCCCTGATGTCAGCGCGGTGAGGGACCAGCCGCTTGTCGCGTTCGGCGAGGTACTTGGCCCGGACTGCCTCCGGGTCGTAGCTCGCGGCCGTCGGCTTGGGCATGAGGGAGATACTACGACAATTGGATTTTCAACCCCAAGCAGCCGAGATCCCAAGCCGGCAATGGCGCGACTACCGAGGCGGAAGCTCGGAATCCTTGCCGGCCGTCACTTTGGACTCAGCCACCGCACGGATGCGCTCTACCGTCTCCTTGACACCCTGGCGCAATACCCGTCCTCTGGGCAGGAACAGCTCGCCAATGCGACTGGCGAGCGGGCACCATACGAACTCGAATGATTCGGTGAGCAAGCTCCCGGTGTCCACTTCACTGATGCCGTAGCGCCACCGGGTGGACTCCCGGTCGTTTCTGTCGTGGAGGACTGTGAAGGCGAACTCTCGACCTCGCTCCGCGGTGACGATCTGACAGGTGGTCGTCCATCGGATCGGGCCCAT
>DATARI010000100.1:0-3916 GCA_036264255.1 Acidimicrobiales bacterium
GTCTCAGCAACAGCAATCGATCCCGAGAGAGGAGGAATTGGAATGGTGGATCCAGATGACCGAGGACCGGCCGAGTTCAGCGAGTCGCAGCGCTCAGGTCTCGAGCGCCGTGACTTCGACCAAGATCAAACGCTGATAGCAATGCACGAGCTCGAGGCGGCGCTCAGTTCTGCCGCCCCAAAACGGGAACTGAGATGGCGGGACGACGTTCTCAGTGCACTCAGGGTCTTGGGCGAGGCCATCGGAGAAGAGGTCGCGAACGCTGAACGCTCGGACAGTCTGCTCTCCGACGTATCACGGACTCAACCAAGGCTGCGCAACCGCGTGCGCGGACTTCGTACGCAGTACCGTCACTTGCAAGACAACGTCGACTCGCTCTACCGAGAGGTCGGAGACCCGGACTGCGCCCCCGTAGATTTCGCTGACCTCCGCCAACGACTCGCTTGGGTCCTCACGGCCCTGCGGCACCAGCGGGCTCGCGAATCCGATCTCATCTACGAGGCGTATTACGAGGCCTTCGGGACCGACCTCGGTCAGGATGCAAGGGACCCTGGATCCGAGGAATGATGGTGCTCACGGTGTGGGCGTTGAGGGGCCACCCACCACATCCGAACCTTGCCGGCCCGACATGAGTGCTTCGCCACACAGGTGTCCGGCCGGCTCACCGGCAGTAAGCCGACGGACTACATCCCGGCCACGATCCGGAACAGCGCCCCGGTCGAATCGGTGGCGGTGGCCAGGCGGCCGAACGGGGTGTCCTCCGCCGCCATCACCGCCGAGCCACCCAGCTCGCCCACCTGAGCCAGCGTCTTGTCGGCGTCCTCGACCGCGAAGTACACGCTCCAGCTGGCCGGGGCACCCTCGGGCAGGAACCCGGAGGCGTCCATGATGCCGGCCAGCGCGTTGTCGCCTTCGCGGAAGGTGGTGTAGCGGAACTCGTCGCTGTCCCCCACCACATGGGTGTCCCACTCGAACACGTCCCGGTAGAAGCGCACCGACGCCTCGTAGTCACGGGTATGGAGCTCGAACCACGCCGGGGCGCCGGGCTGGTTGGCGATGCCAAAGCCCTTGTGCTCCCCCGGCTGCCAGGCGCCGATGCCGGCGTACCCGGGATCGGTGAACACCGCCATCGTGCCGAGGTCGCCGACCGGCATGGGCGGCACCACCACCTGGGCCCCGTTGGCGGCGGCGGTGTCGGTGGTCGCCTGGATGTCGGGCGTCACCAGGTAGATGTTCCAGCCATCGGGTTGGCCGGATTGGCCGTCGTTCTTCATGCACCCGCCCACCAGCTTCCCGTCCTTGGAGAGATTGGTGTAGCCGCCGAACTCCTCATTCGGGGCGTCGGCCGTCCAGCCGAACAGCTGGCCGTAGAAGGCCTGGCTCTTCGCCGGGTCCGAGGTGAACAGGTCGATCCAACAGGGGGCACCTGGGCTGGAAATGTCTCGTTCTGACATGGAGAGTCCTCCTTGTGGAGTTCATCGAATGCTTCCACAGGGGTAGATCGGCGGTGGCCCCGAAACTCATCGGTGGTTCCGGGAATTTGCATTCTTTCCGTCCGTGGCGCGCCCTGGAGACCCACTCGCCCCCGGCCCGTGACGGTGCCACAATGACGGAATGGAGCAGCCAAGTGGGGCCACCGACTCGATCGCCGCCCAGATTCGCCTGGCTTACGAGACCCGCAATCTGGACGCCCTGGCGCCGTTGCTGGCCGACGATGTCACCTGGGGCGATCCCGGCCACCCCCGGGGCTGCCGCAACCGGTCCGATGTCCTTGCCACCTATGCCCGGCTGATGGATGCGGGCGTCGGCGGGCAGATCACCGAGCTGAGCCAGGGTTCGAACGGCCTCCTCTGCGGTCTGACCGTCGAGTGGCCGGAGGGGCACCAACGATCGGACGATCGCACCCCTTTCCACGTCTACCGGATCCAGGACGGCCTCATCACCCGGATCGACCGCTACGACGATCGGGAATCGGCAGCCGAAGCGGCCGGCGTCATCTGAGCGGGCAGAAGGCGCCCGCCGCCGGAAGGAGCCATCCATGGACAAGGACATCGCCACGCTGGCCGACCTGCTCCACGAGACCGCAGACCATCACGATCCCTACGAGAAGGCGGCCCCGAAGCACGACTGGTGGGATTGGTACGCCGCCTACATCACCGCCCGCCAGCACGGAAGCCCCCCGGAGGCAGCCTCCGACGCCGCCGCCCTCTATATGGAGGGGCTTCGGGAGGATGCTCGTCCATGAGCGCATCGGACATTACCTCCATCCCGCAGGCCAACGAGGCCACCTACCGGCTGCTGCTGGATCTCATCGCCAACCAGCGCTACGACCGCTGGGGCGAGGTGTTCTCCCCCGGCGCCGTCCTCCACACCTTGCCGAACCCGACCCCCGCCGGCATCGCGGAGATGAACGCACCGTTCTTCGCGGCGTTTCCCGATGTCTCCGTCGAGGTGGTCAACCTGGTGGCCAACGACAGCTACGTGGCCGGCAATCTCCTTTGGTCGGGGACCCACACCGGCGATCTGTTCGGCTTGGAACCAACCGGGAAGCCCATCGCCATCACCGAGATTGAGACGGTCCGGATGGAAGATGGCCGGATCGTCGAGTTGTGGAATGTGTTCGACCTTCCCGCCCTCTGGGAACAGCTAGGCGTCGAGCCCCCGGCCTGACCGGGAGGCCGGTCATCATGCCGATCGGACGACGGGACACGGCGACAACCAGTCGGTGGTGAGGAGGACCCGGCCGAGGGCAGCCCAGGCGTCCCCGTAGTAGGTGTGGAACTGCTGGGACTGCTGATCGGCCTGGTCGAGGAGCGAGGTGGCGCTGCGGAGATGCCCGGCCGCCCCCGCCGCCGCCGCGGCCGCCGCCAACCCGAGCGGGTTCACCTGGCTACTGGTGGATCGACCGGACAGCGTGTAGCCGAGGTTGCCGCCCCCGTGATCGGCATGCTGCAACACCGTCCAGTCGCGGGCGGCCACCTGGCGGTCGGTGGTCGTGCAGCTGGACGCCAGCCACACCGGGGATCGCTGGGCGTCCAGCCCGTAGGCCGGCACCCCGGTGCCGTCGGCCGCCCCCACCGGGGTGGCGGTGCCGTTGGAGGCCATCACCACCCAATCGGGGAGGAGGTGGACCGGGTTGAAGCCGGTGAGCCCGCTAGTGAGGTCGGTGCTACTGGTGGCCAGCGCCGACCACCGGGGATCGCCGGTGGCGGTGGCCAAGGCGGTCAGCGCCTCGGGGGCGAGGTAGCTGGGGTTCACCACCACCGGGGAGGCGACCGCCCAGGGCCCGGCGACTAGCTCGAGGGAGCCCCCCACCGTGACCGTCTCATTGGTGAGGACAGCCGAGGCCACCGCCCGGCCGGAGGTGGTGTAGGTGGGACTGGCGAACCGCTGGCCGGCCAGGATGAGGGCCCAGGCGGTGATCAGATCGGCGTCGGTCGCCGGCTGGTTGCTGACCACCGCCCCGTTGCTCCAGTGGTAGGCGAACAATCCGCTCGGGAGTTGGAGATGGGCCCGCTCCCAACGCCAGGCGGAGGCGAAGTCAGCTGCCTGCCCGGTGGCCACCGAGAGAAGCAGGGCATAGGCCTGGCCCTCGCTCACCGTGTCTCCCCCCTGATCGGTGCGCACCACCCGGCCGTCGGCGCCGAGGTAGCGGTGGAGGAATGCCGAGGAGTCGGTCCGGGCCAGGACCTGCGGGCTCGACCCAGTTGCGGCCCGCTGGGCCGTCGCCCGGCTCCCGTCGATCGACAGCGCGGCAATGCCGACGGCCACCGCCAGCACTGCGATGATCGCCACCGCCATCCGGCGAACCGCTCCCCGGCGTTTCACCGGCGGCCGCCTCCCGTACCGGTCGTTGCCGGTCAGCGGCCGTACCGGGTCGGACATCCGGACGCTCATGCCGGCACCTTCTCGAGTT
>DATARI010000104.1:0-11418 GCA_036264255.1 Acidimicrobiales bacterium
GGTCGATGAGCATGAGATCCCGGATGGGGAGCCGGTCGTTGTAGGTCGCATTGGAGGAGTTCCCGAGGCAGCGCTCCGCCCGATCGAAGAGCGACGACGACCGGACGTAGATCCCGTCCCGCTCGCCCTCGAAGGCGCCGACCAGGACGGCCAGCGAGCGGCGCAGGGTGTCGCTGGCTCGACCGATGTCCCGGCGGGTCTCGGCGTCGAGGATCCCGGCCCCTTCGATGTCGGCCACCATGTTCCGTCCGTAGTGACGGGAGGCGGAAGCGAGGCGCAGGGTCGAACCGACCGTCTCGTCGACCGCCCCGAACATCGTCCGCCGGAGCGGCAGGGCGGTGGCCACCACCGCCTGATAGGCGGCGTCGATGTCCCGGGCGGCGGCCCGCAACGAGGTATCGCCGCGGTAGTGGTGGTCGTCATCCAGCAGATGGGCGGTGGCGATATCGACTAGCGCCGCCACCGCTTCGGTTTGGGTCCGGAGCGCCACCTGGAGGACGTTCCGGGTGCGGAGGGGCAGGATCAGCAGGACCACCGCGATGGCGACCGCGGAGCCGAGGGCGGTCTCCTCCAACCGCAGCAGGAGGAGGGAGTCGGAGAACTCGCCCAGCTGCACGTAGAGCTGGGAGACCATCACGGTGATGGCGACCACCATGAAGATGTAGTTGATACGCATGAGATAGAAGCCGAAGAGGAGCGAGACCAGGATCACCGCGATCGACCAGTCGGTGTGGTGGCCGACGAGATTGACCACCACGGTACCGATGCCGATGCCCACCACCGTGCCCACCACCCGGAACACCGCCTTGCGGGCCTGCTCGCCGGCGTTGTTGGTTCCCATGAAGGTGATGAAGGCGGCAATCACCGCCCAGTAGAAGCGCCTCGGCGACAGGAGGTCACCGAGAGCCACCGCCGCCCCGACCGCCACCGCCATTTGGATGGCGGTACGGGTGTACGGCTCGAGGGGCACCCGGTCCCAGAAGTGATGACCCCGCTGGGTGGAGGCGGTGGCACTGACCTGGGCGGAGCCCGGCAGCATGCCGCCGAACAGCGTGACCGACGGCTCGAAGCTGACGGGCTCGTCGTCGGTGGTGGGGTCGAGCGTCGTCCACTCGGCGATGGCATCGGCCAGATCGATGACCGAGCCGGCGAACCGGTGCGGAATCACGATGTCGGGCCGGCTCATCTCCGTCGAGTCGGTATCCGGAGCGTGCAACTCGGCCATCAGGGCGGCTGCCTGGGCCTTGGCCTCCGGATAGTCGAGCCGGACGATGTCGAGCAACGCCCCCCGGACGCGCTGGCGCTGGCTCCGAGGCAGGTCGAGCCGGCCCATGGCCAGGGCGAACCGGGCCAGGTTGGAGACGGCCAACTCCACGTCGAAGAGCCGCTGGTGGAAGCGCTGCCCCGATGAACCGTCGGTGATGGCGTTGGCGTCGCCGAGTTGGGCATCGATCATCAGGGCGGCCTCGTTGAGCCGGACCAGCTGGCGGTGGATGCGACGGGCCTGACCCGGGGAGGGCTCCGGGGCCTCGAAGGCCTCGAGGGCGAGGGCCGTGACCTTGCGGGATCGGGCCTCGAACGACCGCTGGGTGCGGGCCAACGCCTTGTGGGGGTGCGGATAGAAGACGCCGAAGCGGACGACGACGGCCACCAGGACGCCGACGCCGACCTCGGCGGTCAGCCAGCCGATCTCGGACAGGCTGATGGCTCCATGGACGAAGTAGCCGAAGAAGTCGCCCATGAACAGCAGCATGGCGGTCACCATCCCCCGGGGCCCGAAGCGCCGGAGGTAGGCGCCGACGGCCAGGATCGCCACCAGGGCGACGAGGCTGGGCAGCCGGTAGCCGCCGAGGCCGAGCCCGAGGGCCAGGGCGCCGACCATGGGGATGGGCATCAGCAGGGTCGTCGTCAGTTGCCCCTGGGGGGTGCGGTCCATGACGCCGAAGGCCGAGATCATCCCCACGATGGCACCGAGCAGCATCCCGATGACCAGGAACTCGTGGTCGGCGGTGACCGCCTGGGCCCGGACGGCGGCGGACAGGCCGGCGCCGTGGGTCGGGATCTGGAGGGCGTGGGTGAAGCGGACGAACAGCCACTCGGCCACCAGCACCAGACCGATGGTCAACACGCTCATCGAGGCGTTGCGAAGGCGATTGAGCCCCGGGTCCGAACCGACCAGGCGGTCCAGCCACTCCTGTCGCGGGCGACGGGCCCGCTCGAACGGTGCCGGGGCTTCCCGGGCGTGGGTGTCTCTGGTGGCGGTGGAGGTCACCGAATCCCTTCGACGATCTCGGCATCCCGGGCCATCATGGCCTTGGCCCGGGCCATGAACTCCGGATCGGTCCGCTTCAGCTCGAAATAATGGGTCAACGCCAATCGGAACACCTCGTTGACCGACACCCCGTCGGTACGGGCCACCATCTCCGCCCGGTGGGCGTCGTCGGGGCACATGCGCACGGTGAGCACCTTCATGTCTGCCATGCCATCATGATAGTATGCTGTCGCAGCCGAATCCGGTCAGGGAAGCCATATTTGAGGTTCCAAGGGAGGTCCTCTCGTGAGCTCGGCGACGGTGAGAAGCTTGGAGCCGTGATGGTCGCCCGCGTCGTGATCGAGTCTGCCGCCGGATAGTCGGCCGACCAGATGGTCTACCTCCTCGCCCTGGCCTGCGCGCTGTCCAACGCACTGGCCAGCATTCTCCAACGGATGGGGGTGGAGGACGCCCCCGACCGGGACACCCTCCGCCTCAGCCTGGTGACCCACGCGCTCAAGCGGGGGATCTGGCTCCTGGGGTTCGTGTTCATCGTCACCACCTTCCTGCTCCAATCGGTGGCGCTCCACATCGGCCGGCTGAGCCAGGTCCAGCCCGTCCTCACCACCGAGTTGCTGTTCATCGTCATCTTCTTGGCCACCTGGTTCCGGTTCCGGATCGGGCTGCGGGAGTGGCTCGGGTGTCTGGCCGCCGCCGGTGGCCTGGCCGGATTCCTGGCCTTTGCCCAGCCCGGCGGGGGGAAGCTGGTGCCCACCGCCTTCGAGTGGACGGTGGCCGGCTCGGTCGGCGGGGGGCTCGTACTGGTGACCGTGCTGCTCGCCCTTCACGGCCCCCGTTGGTGGCGGGCCTTCATGTTCGGGGTGGCCGGCGCGGTCGGGTTCGCCTTCGCTGCCGCCCTCATCAAGACGGTGAGCGACTACGTGACCTCCGACTGGACCCGGCTGTTCTTCCACTGGCAGACCTACGCCCTGATCGTGTGCGGAGTGGGGGCCCTGTTCCTGGCCCAGAACGCCTTCCACGCCGGGCCCATCGCCGCCTCCCAGACCGCCCTGGTGCTGGTCGACCCCTTGGCCAGCATGGCCTTCGGGCTCGGGCTCTACGGGGACAGCCTCCGCACCGCCGGCGCCTACGGCCCGCTGGAGGCCATATCCCTGGCCATCATGTTCGTGGGCGTCACCTCCATCGCCCTTTCCCCCCTGGTGTCAGGGCTGAAAGGCGACGACGCCCGCTACGCCGAGCTGTTGTCGACCCGGTCCCGCTCCAAGCAGCTGGCGAAGGCGGTTCAGGACCTGCGCCCCTCGACCACTCCCCGAAGCGTCGAGCCCGAAGTCACCGACCACCCGCGCTGACCGCGATGTGCGGATTCGGCGGAACTCTGGCCCAATCGGCGTAGGTTGCATAGGGAACGGGTAGCACCCGCCCCATCGGTCGAGGAAGAGGAAGTCGTCAATGCGCAGCATCGGTCTACTGATAACCCGGGTCATCTTTGGCTCCTATCTGGCTGTCCACGGAGCTCAGAAGCTGTTCGGTGCCTTCGGCGGGCCGGGGCTCGACAAGACCGGCGCCGGGTTCGAGTCGATCGGCCTGCGCCCCGGGAAGCCGCAAGCCGCGTTGGCCGGGGCCGCCGAGCTGGGCGGGGGAGTGCTCACCGCCACCGGGATCGGCAGCCCCCTCGGACCGTTGGCCATCGCCGGCACCATGGCGGTGGCTGCCACCACCCACCGCAAGAACGGGCCGATGGGCGCCAACGGTGGCTACGAGCTCCCCCTCACCAACCTGGCCCTGGCCGTCGCCTTGTTGACCACCGGACCCGGTCACCTGCGGCTGGGCCCGGCGGCACCCAAGTGGATGACCCGGCTCGCCTTTCTGGGCGGCGTCGCCCTGGCCGCCAACTCGGTGAAGCAGCTGTTGGCCCCGCCTCCGCCGGTCGCCGCCGACCAGCCCGCCACCGCGACGGAGGACGCCGCTTCCGCCTGACCGGTCGCCGGGGTCGGCCCACGGAAACCCGCCGACGATAATCAACAACTAATGGCAATCTGTTGATTCGTTGGTTAGGGTGCGCCGGTGGCCATTTCCACCAAGGGCGAGCGGACCCGGCACGCCCTGCTCGACGCCGCCATCCTCCGCTTCGCCCAGGACGGGTTCCGGGGGGCCAGCGTCAGTGGCATCGCCCGGGACGTGGGCATCACCCCCGGCTCGGTCTACGCCTACTTTCCCAACAAGCACGACCTGTTCCTGGCCGCCCTCGACGACGACGCCGAGCGGCTCATCCAGCGGGCCATCGAGGCCATCAGCCCCGACTTCGTGAGCGACTGGACGGCGCTGTTCAGCGCCCTGACCCTGGCCATCGACGACCATCCGCTGGCCAAGCGGGTGCTGCTGGGTGGGGAGGGCACCAACGCCGACCGGCTCCTGGTCCTCCCGGCCGAGGCCCGCCTGCACGACCTCTTGGTCCAACGGTTGCGGAGTGCCCAGTCCCGGGGTCTGGTCCGCGCCGACATCGAGCCCAACATCATGGTCGACGGGCTCACCACCATCCTGATCGCGCTCCTCATCGCCTCCCTCCAGACCGCTGGCGGGGCGGTCGACCGTCAGCGGGCCCTCGGGGTGGTCGCCGTCCTCGACGCCTCGCTACACGCTCCCCCGGGAGCGGCATGATCAGGTTCCGGAAGGGCCAGTCGCTCGGCGTCACCGCCGCCAAGGTGGCCCGGGTCAGCACCTGGCCCATGTGGGTCCTCGGGTTGGCGGTGATGATCGACAACATCGATCAGTACATCGTGCGGGGGACCTCCAACCAGATCGAGAAGGCGTTCGGGGTCGGTGACTTCCAGATCGGCATCCTGTTCTCCGCCTTCATCGTCGTCAACGGGCTGGCCACCATGCCGGCCAGCTATCTGGGCGACCGTTGGAGCCGGACCCGGATCATGGCCATCACCATCACCGGCTGGTCGGTGGTGAGCGCCCTCGGGGGCGTGGTCCCCGCCGGGGCGTTCGGGCTGCTGGTGGTGATGCGAGGGGCGCTGGGTTTCGGACAAGCGGTGACCGACCCGTCGGGATCCAGCCTGCTGGCCGACTTCTACGGGATCGACCGGCGGGGGAGGGCCTATTCGATCCAGCAGTGCCTCATCTATGTGGGACTGGGGCTCGGGTTGGCCATCGGCTCCTTCTTCGGCACCCACTTCGGCAGCTATGGCTGGCGCCTCGCCTTCGGGGTCTCGATCCTTCCCGGCTTGCTCATCGCCTACTTCTGCTGGCGCCTGCCCGAACCCCGGCGGGGGAGCGCCGACCGGGCCCACGTCACCCAGGAGGAGGAGATGGAGGTGGCCGCCCCCGCTCGCCAACCGCTGTTCCCCGACGGGGTGTCCCGGTTCCTCTCCGACATGGTCCGCGGCCTCCGGACCGACGTCAAGACCATTCTCGCCATCCCCACCATGCGCTACGCGCTGGTCGGGGTGTCCAGCATCCTCTTCGTGGTGACCGCCGTCGCCAGCTGGATGCCCACCCTCTACGAACGGCAATTCCACTTGAGCCAGGGATCATCCAACCTCGCCTTCGGGATGCTGGTGATCGTGGCCGGCATCCCCGGCACGTTGGTGGGCGGGCTGATGGCCGACCGTTGGATCAATCGCTTCCTCGGCGCCCGGGTGGTCATCCCCGGTGTGTGTCTGATGATCAGCGGCGCCCTGTTCATGCTGTCGTTCATCCCCATGCCCTTCGGCGCCGCCTTCGCCCTCCAGCTGTTGGCATTCCTGTCGGCCGCCTCCGCGGTGCCCGCCCTCCGGGCCGGGCTCTCCGACTCGGTCCCCGCCCACCTCCGCGGGACCGGATTCGGCGCCTTCAACGTGGCCTCGATCGTGTTCGGGGCGGCCGCCGCCCCCCTGGTCACCTCGGCGGTGGCGTCACAGTTCGGGGGCAACTACCGGGTGGCCTTCGCGTTGGTGATGCCGATCACCTTCGTGGGGGCGGCGTTCCTGTTGGCGGCCCGGCGCCACATCGAGAAGGACACCGCCAAGATCTTCGAAGCGGTGGTCGCCGCCATGGCCGCCGAGGATGCCGGCCTCTAAGGCGAGTTTGTCGAGGCTCCCGGTCAGCCGCCGCCGAGTTGAATGGCCTTGACCAACAACAGGACCACCGCGACGACCAGGTAGATCCGCAGCGACAGCATCCCGAACCGGAGTCCGGGCGACCATTTGACCGGCTTGAGGAGGGCGAGAGGCGGCATCCGCCACGACATCTTTTCGCTCCGGCTCACTTCGGCGGGGAGTGGGGGTCGGGACCGGCTGCCGCGGCGATTGACGACCTGAAGAATTCCGGCCACCAAGATGCCGCCGGCGGTGAGGGCGATGGCCAGATAGATGAAGACCTTGGCCACGTCGATGTGGGGGAACAGGGTGCTGGCCATCAGGGTCCCCGACAGCATCAGCAGGATGCCGATGATCACCGAGGCGACCAGGTTGAGCCACTTGGGGTTGACCCAGGGGCCGAGCACCTCCCGGTCATTGCACAACAAAAGGAGGAAGACGGCGGCCGACGGCAGGAGCAGACCGGCCAGGGCCTGGACGCTGGTGGTGATCAGCCCGAGCGGCGCCTTCGGGATCAACACGATGCCGGCGGCGACCACCACCATGGCGGTGTAGCTCAGGTAGAACGGCTTGGCCTCTTTGAACCCGCGGTGGAGGGAGTGGCGGATCCCGAACACGTCTCCGAAGGCGTAGCTGGTGGACAGGGTGACGGCGGCGGCGCCGAGAATGCTGGCGTCGAAGAGCAGGATGGCGAAGAGGACGCCGAGCACGTGGCTGTGATCGGAGAGGAGGTGGGCGACGCCGGCGGCATCGGTGAAGTGTCCGAACGCCTTGGTCCCCCGGGCCGCGTAGTCGCCGGCGACCATGACGCAGGTGGCGCCGATCACCACCACGAACGCTCCCATCACGGTATCGGCTCGCTCGTAGCTGATGAACCGGGGGGTGATGCGCTTGTCGACGATGTTGGACTGCTGGAAGAACAGCTGCCAGGGAGCGACGGTGGTGCCGACGATGGCGATGATGAGGAGGACGGCCGCCGACGACGCGCCGCCGGTGATGCCGGGGATGGCGAAGTTGTGGCCGATGGCGCCCCACCGGGGATGGGAGAGGAACAGCAGCGGGATCTGGACCAGGCTCACCCCGATGAAGACGAACATGGCCCGTTCCCACCGCTGGAAGCTCCCCGATGCCATGATCGCCACCAGCGCCACCGCCGCGATCGGCACCGCCACGTACTCGGAGACCCCCGCGAACGAGGCCGCCAGGGAGATACCGATGAACTCGGTGACGATGGTGAGGAAGTTGAGCAGGAACAGGTCGCCGACGCTGAACCAGCCCCAGAACCGCCCGAACCGCTCGTTGATCAGCCGGGCGTGACCCACCCCGGTGACCGCCCCCAACCGGACCACCATCTCCTGGTTCACGATGAGCACCGGGATCAGCAGCAGCAGCGTCCACAGCAGGCTGGTGTGGTAGTTCTGGCCGGCTTGGGCGTAGGTGGAGACCCCGCCGGCGTCATTGTCGCCGACCATGACGATGAGGCCGGGCCCGGCGATGGCGGCGAAGGTGAGGAGCCGCTTGCGCCAGCTGTGGCGCTCGCCGAAGTCACTGACCGAGATCCGGCCGAAGGCGCCTTCGATATCGCCGAGATGGGCCTCGTCGAGAACTGCGGTGGCGGGCACCTGAAGTTGGGGGCTCGGAGTCGGTTGGGGGCGTGACGAATCGTCCGCCCCGGGGGCACCCGTGGCGGTTGGACGTTCCGTCATGGTTACCCCTGTTGCCCCGGCTGTATAACCGGTGTGCCGTACGGTTCCGAATCATTGTGCGAGCCTTCGGGATGCGGCGGGGGTTCTCGTCGCCGCCAGTCTTCGGGGATGGTCGCCTCCAGGATGTCGTCGACGGTGATCACCCCGAGGAGTTGGTTGTCGGTGTCGACCACCGGGACGGTCAACAGGTTGTAGTCGGCCATCAATAGGGTCACGTCCACCACATCCACCGCCGGCGTCACCCGCACCGGGTCGGAGTCGTCGACGTCGGCCAGGCGGGCCTGGGGGTCGGCCTGGAGCAGGTTGATGACGCTGACCGTCCCGGCCAGCCGATTGGACTCGTCGACGACGTGGACGGTGACCAGCGCTTCGGGCTGGATGTTCTCGGCCATCCGGACCCGCTGGAGGGCCTCTTCGACGCTGACGTCGGCGGGGGCGGCGAGGAAGTCCACCCCCATGATGCCCCCGGCGCTGGAGGCGTTGAACCCGAGCAGGGTCAGGACCTTGGTGCGGGTCCCGGGGGGGAGCAGGTCGAGGATCTTCTGCCGGCGGGCCTGGGGGAGCTCGGACACCGCGTCGGCGGCGTCGTCGGCCCGCATGTGGGCGATGACGTCCGCCACCTCCTCGTCGGTCTTGTCCCCGAACAGCCGGGTGGCGATATCGGGATCGAGCTCCTCGAACACGTCGGCCTCCAGCTCGGGGTCGGCGTGGACGACGTCGAGGATCTCTTCGCCCTCGGTGCGGGAGGCGTCCTCCAACAGGTCGGCGATCTGGGCCGGCTTCAGCTTCACCACCCGTCCGAACCCGGAACGGATCCGGCTGCTGGGGTTGTGGCCGATCAGCGCCTCGAACGCCTTCCAGTCCTGGCAGGGATGTCCCTGGCTCCGCCGGATGAGCCCGAGGAGCCGGGCCGGGCGCCGGGTGTCGAGACAGGACACCATCCAGCCCTCGTCGGTGGCCCGCAACTCGACGTCCCAGGCCCGCACCAGCTCGGCCTCGGCCACGTCGATGAGGCGGTGGCCGAGGATGTCCTCTTTGAGGAGCACCTCGCCGTCCCGGCGCTCGAACGCCCGCAGGTCGACCTTCGGCTTGGCCAACGAGACCCGTTCTTCGCTCAGCTCGTCGACCCGGTCGATGGAGAGGAAGACCCGCCGGCCGCCGACCTTGGCCACCACTCCGGTCACCATCGGATAGTCGTCGCCCCGGAGCCGGACGATCACGTCTTCGACCTTGCCGACGCTCTCCCCGTTGAGCGAAAGGATGGGCAGCCCCAGGAGCGCCGACAGGTGCATATCGGCACTGTACACAAGGTAGGCTACTTGCGTGGATGCGCATGTAGTTGTTGAACCGACCGACATCGAGGGGTCGGGACAGGAGCAGTTCGAACTGGCGGTCACCACCTTCAAACTGCTGGCCGATGTCACCCGCTTGAAGATCCTCTGGGCGCTGCTCCACGGCGAACACTCGGTGAAGGAGTTGGCCACCCACGTCGGGGCGAACCCTCCGGCGGTGTCCCAACAGCTGGCCAAGCTCCGGGCTGCCGGCCTGGTCCGGGTCCGGCGGGAGGGGAACCGGATCTTCTACGCCGCCAAGGACGCCCATGTCCGCCACCTGGTCGAAGAGGCACTGTTCCACTCCGATCACGAGGTCGGCCGGAGCCGGCACCGCAAGGCCGCGCCCCCGCCGGTGGCCCGGAGGGTACGAAACCGACGGCGGGCATGAGCTCGGCGCATTCCCACCCCCATCCCCACCGTCATCGGGGCGGACTCCGTGGCCTCATCGAGGGGTGGCGGCATCCCCACAGCCACGATCCCATCGATGCGATGGACACCGCCCTGCAGGCCAGCCGGGAGGGCATGCGGGCGCTGAAGATCTCGCTGGCCATCCTGGCCCTCACCGCCTCGGTGCAGGTGGTCATCGTGGCCGTCTCCGGGTCGGTCGCCCTGCTAACCGACAGCATCCACAATTTCGCCGACGCCCTCACCGCGGTGCCGCTGGGACTGGCCTTCTGGTTGGGACGCCGGCCTCCGAGCCGGCGCTACACCTACGGCTTCGGCCGAGCCGAGGACCTGGCCGGCATCTTCATCGTGTTGATGGTGGCGGCCTCGGCGGGGGTGGCCGGATGGGAGGCGGTCGACCGGCTTCGGCACCCCCAACCGGTGAGCCATGTCGGCTGGGTCATGGCCGCCGGGTTGGTCGGCTTCATCGGCAACGAACTGGTGGCCCGTTACCGGATCCGGGTGGGAAGGAGCATCGGATCGGCGGCGCTGGAAGCCGACGGCTATCACGCCCGCACCGACGGGTTCACCTCCCTCGGGGTGGTGGCCGGCGCCATCGGGGTGGCGCTGGGCTGGCCAGCCGCCGACCCGATCTTCGGTCTGGCCATCACCGTCGCCATCCTGTTGGTGGTGAAGAGCGCCGCCCGGGACATCTACCGTCGGCTGATGGATGCGGTGGACCCGGCCCTGGTCGACCAGATCGCCTCGGTGCTGGCCTCCACCCCGGGGATCGTCGGGGTCGACGGGGTCCGGGTCCGATGGGTCGGCCACGAGCTGCACGCCGAAGTCGAAGTCACCTCCGACGCCCACGTCTCGCTGGAGACGGCCCACGCCATCGCCGAGGAAGCCCGCCATCACCTCCTCCACCAGGTGCGCCGGCTGAGCTCGATCACCATTCACTCCAGCCCGACCGGCGGGCCCGGCCTCGACCCCCACGCACTCACTTCCCACCACTTCCAACGCTAGGACTGGTCGACCCCCGTCTACCGTGACGAGGGCTCCACCAACTCCGCCAGCAAGGCTTGGACCCGGCGATCGATCTCGTCGACGATGGGCCGCACCGACTCGATCGGCTGGCCGGCGGGGTCGTCGAGCTCCCAGTCGAGGTAACGCTGGGCGGGGAGGATGGGGCAAGCGTCTCCACACCCCATGGTGACGATGACGTCGGCGGACCGGGCGGCATCGTCGGTCAGGGGTTTCGGGAACTCCCGGCTGGGGTCCAACCCCCGCTCGCGGAGGAGGGCGGCGACTACCGGGTTGACGTCGTCGCCCGGCTGGGTTCCGGCCGACCGGACATCCACCCGTCCCGCCGCGTAGTGGTCGAGCAGGACCCGGGCGGCCACACTCCGTCCGGCGTTGTGGGTGCAGAGAAACAGGACGACCGGGATGCCGGTCATGTCGGCTCCTGGTCGTGGGGCACCAGGACATTGCCGGCCTCGGCCGGGGTGACCCGGGGGTAGAGGACCTTGATCGCCGCGACGGCCACCGTTCCGCCTACCAGTTGGGCGCCGATGAAGCTGGGGGCCGACGATGGGGCGATCCCCGCGAAGGTATTGGAGAACATCCGCCCGACGGTGATG
>DATARI010000220.1:0-3766 GCA_036264255.1 Acidimicrobiales bacterium
GATGGTGGACCTCCACCCGCCAGCATCGGCGGGCCGGGTGCCGCCAGAGCTCCGGGTGCCCCTGGTGTTGCCCGACGGAGTCGACCGCCCGGGATCGGTGGCCGAGCGCCTGACCGCCAAGCTGGCGCCGGCACCGACCGAAGCTCTGGTCCGGAGCATCAACGCCGCCCTGGTGTTGATGGCCGACCACGAACTGGCGACCTCTACTTTGGCGGTCCGATTGGCGGCGTCTACCCACGCCGACCTTTGTGAAGCCCTGTCAGCCGGACTCGGCACCCTCGCCGGACCGTTGCACGGGGGCGCCAGCCAGCTGGCCTACGGGCTCCTGGTCGATGCCGAACGCCTGGGGGTCGAGATGGCACTGGACGAGACCCTCCGATGGCAACGGGTGCTGCCCGGCTTCGGTCACGCCGTCTACAAGCACGGGGATCGACGCTTCGACGCACTGGTGGACTTGTTCAATGCGATGGCCACCTCCGAGCAGCAGCGCATGGTGCAGGACATTGTCGAACTGGCGGCCTCCCAGGGACTGCCGGCGCCCAACGTCGACTTGTCGCTGGCCGCCATCGCCTGGGCGGCGGGCCTGCCCCGGGACGCCGGACGCACCATCTTCACGGTGGCCCGAGTGGCGGGGTGGACCGCCCACTACCTCGAAGAGCTGGGAGAGCGTCCACTTCGGTTTCGGGCCCGGGCCGTCTACGCGTCGCCGGGCCGGTCGGGGAGCAGCGACCGGGAATAGCCGCGTGAGCCGATCTCGCTCATGGCAGGTCTGCGCGGCGCCCCCTACGATGCGGTGATGACGCTCCCTGCCGCGCGATCCGACCGCACCTGCCTTGTCACCGGGGCCTCCTCGGGAATCGGCGCTGAGATCGCCAGGCTGCTGGCGGCCAAGGGCCACGGCGTGACCCTGGTGGCCCGGCGGGAGGCCAAGCTCCGGGCGCTGGCGGAAGAATTGACGTCGAAACACGGGATCCGAGCCGAAGTCATTGCCGCCGACCTGACCGACGAGGCGTCCCGCACCAACATCGTCTCCGAGTTGGAGTCGCGGGAACTGGCGGTCAACGTGTTGGTGAACAACGCCGGGATGTCCACCATGGGAGCGGTGTCCCGCGGGGACGTCGCCGCCGAGCTGGCCATGGTTCGCACCGATGTCGAGGCCGTCGTCCACCTCTGCACCGCCCTGCTCCCGGGCATGGTCGAACGCCGGAGCGGCGCGATCCTCAACGTGGCCTCCACCGCCGCCTTTCAGCCTCTGCCGGGTCAGGCCGGCTACGGCGCCAGCAAGGCTTTCGTCCTGTCTTACGGCCATGCTGTGCGGGCCGAACTGCGGGGCACCGGAGTCACCCTGACGACATTGTGCCCGGGGCCCGTCGATACCGGGTTCGGCGAAGCCGCCGGTCTTACCGACGAGGAAGCGGCCGGGGCGCTGCCGAAATTCATGTGGGTACCTGCCGAGGAGGTTGCCGCCGCCGCGGTGGCCGGCATGGATGCCGATCGCGCCGTCGTGATCCCGGGGGTCTTCAACCGGCTGGGAGCGGCCGGTGGGTGGCTGACCCCGCGGCGATTGATCCTCCCGTTGCTGGCCCGACAGCACCCGGCCCTCAAGCACTGAGGAAGGCCGGGACTGCGGCGAGGAAGCGTCGGCCGAAGCGACCGAGGCCGCGGCCGAGACCGAGGCCGCGAGCACTGGCGACGCCGCCCGGCAAGAGAGGCAGGTGGGAATGGCTGACCGGATGAGATCGTGGTGGGGTTGGGGATGGGAGGACCAGGCCCTGACCGCCGATCAATTCGCCGGCCTGGCCGGCCTGGTGGGCTCCTGGTTCGGCTCCGAAGGGATCGAGATCCACCACCCGCCCGCGCTCGACTCCCTCGCACTGCGCCGGCCGCGGGTGGCCCCGCCCGGATCGCTCCAGACGATCTGCCGCGCCGATAGCGAGGATCGGGCCGCCCATACCCACGGCAAGGCATTCCGCGATGTGGTCCGCAACCTGTTGGGCCAGCTGGACGACCCACCGGATGTGGTGGCCCATCCCGCCACCGAGGTGGAGGTGGGAGCGGTGCTCGACTGGTGTTCCACCGCCGGCCTGGCGGCCATCCCCTATGGCGGCGGCTCATCGGTGACCGGAGGGGTCGAGGCCCGGGTCGGCGAGGGCTACCCCGGGGTGGTGTCGATCGATCTCACCGGTCTCGACCGGGTCCTGGAAATCGATCGCACCAGCCGGGCGGCTCGGATCCAGGGCGGCGCCCTCGGTCCGATCCTGGAGGACCAACTCCGGCCCCACGGGCTCACCCTGCGCCACTTCCCGCAGTCCTTTGAGTTCTCGACCCTCGGCGGCTGGTTGGCCACCCGGGCCGGCGGCCACTTCGCCACCGTCTACACCCACATCGACGACCTGGTGGAGTCGATCCGGGCCATCACCCCGGCCGGGGTGTTCGAGTCACGGCGGCTTCCCGGGTCAGGCGCAGGTCCGTCGCCTGACCGGATGCTGCTCGGCTCGGAGGGAACGCTCGGGGTCATCACCGAGGCATGGATGCGGCTCCAGGACCGCCCTCGATGGCGGGGCAGCGCCTCGGTGCATTTCGACCGCCACCAGGAGGCGGTGGAGGCCACCCGAGCCATCGCCCAAGCCGCCCTCTACCCGACCAACTGCCGCCTGCTGGATTCCGGGGAAGCACTGTTGTCGGCCGGCACCCAGGTGAGTGGCGGGTTGTTGGTGCTCGGCTTCGAGTCCGCCGACCACCCGGTGGATACCTGGCTCGAGCGTTGCCTCGAGCTGTGCCGCGACCACCACGGCACCGTGCCGGATGAGGCCCGCTACTCAGACGACGGCGGTGCCACCGCAGCCGGCGACCAGGCGGGCCCGGCCAGCCGGGCAGGGGCGTCCGGCACCTGGCGCAACACCTTCCTGCGGGCGCCCTATACCCGTGACGCGCTGGTCAGGATGGGCGTGATCGTGGAGACCTTCGAGACCTCCTGCACCTGGGACCGCTTCGACGAGTTCCACGCCGCGGTGACCGAAGCGGCCAACCAGGCCCTGCAACGGGTGTGCGGTGCCGGTCTGGTCACTTGCCGGTTCACCCACGTCTATCCCGACGGCCCGGCACCGTATTACAGCGTGTTCGGACCTGGCCGCTGGGGCTCGCAGGTGTCGCAGTGGGACGAGATCAAAGCCGCGGTGTCAGAGGCGGTGCTCAACTCCGGTGGGACCATCACGCACCACCATTCCGTCGGCCGCGACCATCGTCCTTGGTATGACCGTCAACGACCGGATCCGTTCGCCAACGCGCTTCGGGCCGCCAAGGCTTCCCTCGACCCGTCCGGGATTCTGAACCCCGGGGTGTTGATCGACCCACCCCGCTGATCGGGAGTCAGGCCGGGTCCACCAGCACGCAACGGGTGCCCCGGTAGATGGTGGGCATGCACTTGTTGCAGTGGATGCAGAGCGATTCGCGGGAGGCTCCCTTGCGGAACTTGTTGACCAGGTCCGGCTCGCGCAAGAGCGCTCGGGCCATTGCGACAAAATCGAACCCATCGTCCACCGCTCGTTCGATGGTGTCGATGCGGTTGATGCCGCCGAGCAGAATGAGCGGCATGTCCAAGGCATCCCGAAACTGCCGGGCGTAGGGGAGGAAGAACGCCTCTTCGAACGGGTAGGAAGGCATGAAGCGCTTTCCCAGCACTCGAAATCCCAGCTGGATGACCGGGGGGAGGGTGGCACCGAACTCCTTGAGCGGCGCCTCCCCCCGAAACAGGTACATCGGATTG
>DATARI010000226.1:0-10864 GCA_036264255.1 Acidimicrobiales bacterium
CTTCGCCGAGCAATGCTGGATCTCCCCCGCCCACCAGGTGAGCGGAAGCCGGGGCGAACACGTCCCGTCCGTCGAAGGTGGAGCCGGGCTTCGAGGCCAACACGTGCACGGCGACGGCCCCGCCCACGGATTCCACCGCCGGGACCAAGAGGCCATTGTCGGGACCCACCCACCATTCGGGCCGACCGGATGATGTGTCCTTCCCGCCGCCCGGGTCGCCGGACGGGGCACCCACCCGGATGGCGACGCCTCGGCGGGAGGTACCCACTCCGGGGTCGACCACCGCCAGGACCGCGCCGGGTCCCAGGTAGGGAGCGGCACGGACCAGCGCGGCGGCGCCGGCCGCCACATCGAAGTGGGGCACATGGTGGGTGAGGTCGATGATCGGAGTTCCGGGTGCCTGGCGGTGCAGCACCGCCCGGACCACCCCGGCGAATTCGTCCGCGGTGCCGTAGTCCGACAGGAAGTGGATGGCCGGCACCCAGGGGTCGGTCACCCCGGCCATCCGGCCCGACCAGACCCGGCCCGACCAGACTCAGCCCGCCTGGACTCAGCCGGCTTTGGTGTACTGCTGGGCGAGGTACCGGTTGAGATCGTCTTCACGGATCCGGAACGACTTGCCGATCCGGACCGCAGCCAGCGATCCGGTGTTGATGAGCCTGTACACGGTCATATTCGATACCCGGAGCGTGGACGCCACCTCGGTGACGGTCAGGAACCGCGCAGTCGCATGTTCTTCCATCGGTGATGCACCCTCCTCCACTTGTGGCGACTGTACGCCACTGTGGTTGGTGGGGAAAGTGAGAATTCCGGGGCGGGGGCGGCCGGCTCCCGGTTGAGCCCACCAACGAGGTGGGTGGGAGGGCTGACCCCGGGTCAGATCTTGGCCAGTGCGGTGGCGGCCAACTGGGCGAAAAAGGGAGCAGTGGCCGAACTGGTGG
Organism: Acidimicrobiales bacterium; assembly: GCA_036264255.1. GTDB lineage: Bacteria > Actinomycetota > Acidimicrobiia > Acidimicrobiales > RAAP-2 > DASZIT01. The sequence goes on from DATARI010000226.1 coordinate 942, forward strand.
TCGACCAGCCCAGGAAGACGGCGTTGGAACCCTTGACGGCATAGAGAACATCCAGGTAACTGGACTGATTGCCCTCGGTGAGGGTCATCTGGGCCGAGAAACCGGCGTCTCCGGTCGACCCAACCGAGATCGGTTTGATCCCGATGGTTGCCTTCACCGTGCCGGACTGGAGGGTGCCCCCGTTGCAGGATTCGAAGGTCGACTTGAGTGATTTGACCGATGCCTGCGCCTTCCCCGGGGCGAACATGCCCGCCGTCTGGATGACCGCGGTCGGATTCGTGCCGGAACTGGCGAAGACCACACTGGCGCTGGAGGCCGCGCCCTTCAGCAGCACCAGGTCGGCCACACAGGCGGGGGTGCCCTTGGTGGCCGCGGCGTTCTTGGCCGTGTCCTGGGCCCAGCCGGCGGGAAAGTCGGACGTGGTCAACAGCAGTGGCTTGAGGGCGGCTTGTTGGGCCGCCGCCAGGGTGGTGGTCGTGCTGGCGACGGTGGTGGTGGTCGTGGTTGCCTTGGCCGTACCTCCGCAGGCCGCCAGTCCGACCCCGATGAGCAGGACTGTGGCGCTGCCCACCGCCGCTCCCGCGATCCGCCTTCCGGTCACCGCCCCAGTTGCCGGGAGCGTTCGACGGCGGCCGCCACCGCCTCGATGAACGCCGACCGGACCGCCTTGAACTCCAGGGTGCGCAAGCCGGCCGCGGTGGTCCCGCCCGGCGAGGTGACCGCGGCCCGGAGCACCGCCGGATCGTCACCGGTCTCACTGAGCATGCGGGCCGACCCCAGCAGGGTGCCGACCACCAGCTTGTGGCTCACGTCCCGGGGGAGCCCGGCCGCCACTCCGGCTTCGATCATCGCCTCCGCCATCAGAAAAACGTAGGCCGGGCCCGAGCCCGATACCCCGGTGACGGCGTCGAGCTGGCGCTCGGGGAGGCGCACCACCGTGCCCACCGCCGAGAGGATTCCTTCTGCCCAGTCGAGGTCTTTGGAGGTGGCCTGGCTGCCGCCGGAGAGGCCGGCGACTCCAGCACCGATCAGGGCCGGGGTGTTGGGCATGGCCCGCACCACCACCGCCCCCGGGTTGAGGGCGGCCTCGAGCCGGGCCGACGGCAGTCCGGCCACCACTGACAGGACCCGGTTGATGCCGAACCCGGCGAGCGTGCGGCACACCCCTTCTGCGGCTTCGGGCTTCACGGCCAGCAGGGCATCGGCAGCGGCCACCGGGGTGTCGACCACGGTGAGGCCCGGGTGGGCCTCGACCAGCCGTTGGCGCTGGCCAGGGTCGGGATCGCTCACCGCCAGCTCCTCGATCGAAGCCCAGCCGCCGGCCAGCAGCCCTGTGAGCAGGGCGGAACCCATCTTGCCGCCACCCACGAGGAGAAGTTTCGGTGCGATGCGCAGACGCTAGCAGCGGGTCGATATCGGACCCGGCGGGCGGCTCAGCTCCGGGCGGCCCGGGGTCGGCGCCGGTACATCCCCTCGTAACCGAGGAGCATGGCGGTCGGGAAGCACTCGTCGGTATAGGCCAGCGAGGCGCCCATCACCCGGTCGAGCTCCTCGTCGTCGACCCGCTCGACCGGGACCCTGCCCACCAGATAGATGGCGTCCTCCGGGCCGAGGGCAAAGCTCATGCCCAACAGGTCGGCATTGCGTTTCAGCAGGTACTCCCAGGTGGCCTCGATGTTGGTCTCGGGAGCCGGCATGAACTGCGCCTCGTGATGGAGGGTGCGCTGGCGCAAGGTGAGCCAGACGGTCACGAACTCCTTCTCGTCCCCGCGCATCCTCAGATACCAACGGGCGGCTCCGGTGACCGGGTCGCCCCCCTCCTGGCGTTCGGCCGCCACCAGGGCCCCGTTCTCGTCAGCCAGCTCCCGAGCGGTCCACTGGTCGATCACCGCGCAGACCGCTTCGCGCTCGGCGCCGCTGAGGATGCCGCTCCACCGGTCGGGAGCCTCGGTCACTGAGAGGTCGACGCCGCAGGCGAAATCGAGGGCAAAGAGACGGGAGAGGGCAAGGACACCAGAACCCCGGACATCAAGGGCACTCGACCAACCGCCCGACGGTCAGGTCCTCATAGATGTCGTGCAGCAGGGAGGCGGCCCGGGCCCAGGTGTAGCGGCGGGCCCGGAGCACCGCCCCGGTGCCCAGGCGCTCGGCCAGCAGCGGCTCGGCCAGGATCTGGCGGATCCAGGCGGCGAACGCCTCCGGGGTCGGGTCCTCCACCAAGAAGCCGGTGCGCCCGTGGTCGACCAGGCTGCGCAGCCCGCCCACATCGGAGGCCACCACCGGGGTCCCGCAGGCGGCGGCTTCCAGCGCCACCAGGCCGAAGGACTCCGAACGGCTGGGGACGAGGCAGACGTCGGCGGCCCGGTAGTAGGTGGAGAGGAGCTCGTGGGCGCGGGGCGGGACGAACACCACCCGGTCGGCGAGACCCAACTCGTCGACCATGGTCATCATCCGCTCCAGCTCGACGTCACCCCGGGGTCCGCTCGGTCCGCCCACGATGGCCAGCCGGGCGTCGGGCCGATCGACCCGGAGCCGGGCCAGCGCCCGCACCGCCACCTCGACCCCCTTCAGCGGTTGGATCCGGCCCACGAACAACAGCAGGGGACCGTCCATCGGCAGCCCCAGCGCCGCGCGGGCCTGGGGCCGGTAACCGGGGCCGAAGAAGGCATGGTCGACGCCGGGAGCCACGATCCGGATCCGGGACGGGTCGGCGTGGTAGAGCTCGGAGATCTGCTCGGCCTCGACCGAGCAGGAGGCGAGCACGGTGTCCGAACAGTTGATGGTGGCGGCTTCGGCCTCGGCCCGGAGGTGGGCGGAGTCGGCCTCCACCTCTTCGGGGCTGAACTCGGCCTTGACCCGGTCGAGGGTGTGGAAGGTCGACACCAGCGGGATGTTCAGCTGGTGCTTGATGGTGTGGCCGGCCAGGCCGCTCAGCCAGTAGTTGGCGTGCACCGCGTCGAAGGGCAGGTCCTGGTCGGTCAGCCCGCTACCCACCGACTCCATGGTCTTGAGGACGCCGTCGGCGAACTCGTCCACCACCCCGGGAAGCGACTCCTTGGCCATCGGGGTGGGCGGGCCGGCGGCGATGTGGTGGACCCGGAACCCCGGCTCCACCGTGACCACGGCCGGGAGGCTGTCCGACCACGACCGGGTGAAGACGTCGCATTCGGCCCCCGACCGGGCGAGGGCGGAGGACAGCTCGCGGACGTAGACATTCATGCCGCCACCGTCCCCAGTCCCGGGTTGGGCCAGCGGCGATGTATGCAACGACAGAACGGCCAGGCGTCTCATGCCTCGCCGAGCCTATAGGGATGACCCGATAACTCGGCGGCAACCTCGGCCGGCCTCAGCTGTGACACCCAAGGCGGACCGCCGGGCGCATGCACCCCGCCCACCAGCCCAAATCCCGACCCCCGAGCACCGGAGTGCCAGGTCAGGAAGTCAGCCGGCTCCGATGGCTCAGTTGGCCGCAGACCCCCGGTCGGCGACTTCCTCAGCTCCGGCCGGGCTCTCCGACGGGCCCCCGGACCCCGACGCTTCGACGGACCCGGCCACGGAGGCGTCCGCGGCCGGAGACCCCACCCCGGGCGAGGAGGGAGACGACGAAGCCGCCGACGACGCCGCCGCCATATCGGCGTTGTCCTCGTTCTCGTGCCGGAAGGAGAGGTAGATCCGCATGAGGGCCTGCTTCTGCTCCTCGTTCAAGTTGTTGTCCCCGAAGATGTGGCGGGCCAGGTCGGTGTTCCCGTCCGGCTTCTCCAGGATTCCGGCCTGGACGTAGAGGGTCTCGGCCGAGATCCGGAGGGCCTTGGCGATCTGCTGGAGGATCTCCGCCGACGGCCGGCGCAGCCCCCGCTCGATCTGGCTCAGGTAGGGGTTGGAGATCCCGGCCAGCTCCGAGAGCCGGCGCAACGACAGCCGGGCGCTCCCCCGCTGCTCGCGGATGAACGAGCCGAGCTCGTTGAACCGCTCCGGCAGCTCTTTCACCACGGGAATTCTTTCGGCATGGAGGTCCTTCTTGCCCCTCACGACAGCAGACCGTCGACCGAGGCGCGGCCGGACTTGTAGCGGCTCACCAGCTCCGCCTGGAGGGTGTCGATGCGGAGGTGGAGGGCCCGTCGGTCGGCCGACACCCGCCGTTCGATCTCCTCGAGCCCGTCGGCCATGGCGCTGAGCCGCTCCTGGCTCAGGTCGCCGAGATGGCCGATCTCGTCGGAGCTCACCACCGAGTCCAGCTCGGCGGTGAGGTCGGAGTCCTCGGTGTCGGGGGCCAGCACCGTCACCATGTGGCCGGGTCCGGGGGGGCGCCCGGGGCCGGACGAGAGGATGGCCGGCAGCCCCTCGACCAGCGCGGCCAGGTCGGGAGGCTCGGTGGCGGAGCCGGCGGCGTCTGCACCGTCGGCGGCCGGGCGGACCAGGTAGGCCTGGACGATATCGAGGCGGCCCTGGGCCAGGCGCCGGAGGTAGGAGAGGGCGACTTCGGCCGACTGGCACTCCGCCCGCATGGTGCGGATGTCGTCGAGCGACTTCGACTCGATACCGCTGAGGTAGGAGTCGGTGAGAAGACGGCCGAGGTCAGCCTGGAGACTCGCCATTACCCTCGATCGTACTCCGCCACCCAGGGGCCACGGCCCGTCCGCCCCGGCGGGGCGTATCGGTAGACGGCCCGCCCCAGCACCGACGACATCGGCACGGGTCCGAACGTCCGGCTGTCGGTACTGGCGTGGCTGGCATCGCCGAGGACCTCGAGGCTGGCAGCTTCGGCGTCCACTCTCGCCACCCGCTTGACCAGGATCCTGCCTGGACGCCTCGGGTCGCGCACCGCCACCACCTCCCCGGGCTTCAGCCCCGGCTCCCGGGCCGAGAAAAGCGGGAACCTCCGATGGGCCGGCCTCACCACCACCAGGCAGTCGCCCGGGAGCAGGGCGGGCGCCATCGATCCGCCCTCCACCTTCACCCGGTGCACGGATCGGGACAGCAGCACCCAAGCAGCGACGACGGCCGACAGTGCGGCGGCGCCGAGGATTGCTCCGGACGGCTTCCGGGTAGAACGACCTGGACGGACCGCCATCAAGGCATCCTCGATAAGGTGGGCCGGCGTTGCATCTCAACCACTCTGCACCACAGAACACAAGGAGCCTTGCCCCATGCGAATCGCTGACCGCCTGCTGACCACGCTCGACCAACTGTCCGCACCGGTGACCGGGCACGCCCACTGCGATCTGCCCTGTGGCGTCTACGACCCGGCCCAGGCCCGCATCGAGGCCGAGTCGGTGAAGAACACCATGGACAAGTACAACGACTCGGACGACGAGGTCTTCAAGACCCGGGCCATCATCATCAAAGAGGAGCGCGCCGATCTGGTGAAGCACCACCTCTGGGTGCTGTGGACCGACTACTTCAAGCCCGAGCACCTCGAGAAGTACCCACAGCTCCACGACCTGTTCTGGAAGGCCACCAAGACGGCCGGCGAGGCCAAGAAGACCACCGACGCCAAGGTGGGCGAGAGCTTGCTGGCCCAGATCGCCGAGATCGACAAGATCTTCTGGGAGACCAAGAAGTAGCTGGTCCGGGTTCGGACGCCGTCAGACCGGGCAGGCGCCGCAGGTCCGGGCGGCGGGGAGTTCGGCGAGCCGGGTGTCATCGATCGGTTCGCCGCACTCTTCACATCTGCCGTAGGTGCCGGCATCCAGGCGGGACAGTGACTGCTCCACCTCGTTGAGGAGGGCGTCCACGGCGTCGATATCGGCATCAGTGACCCCGCCCTCGGCAGCCTTTTCCTCCTCGACCTCGGCATCGTCGGCTTCGCCGACGGTCATTCCCGCTTGGTCGACCTGGGTGTCCGGCTGATCGAGGTCGGCGTCCATGACTCGGATGGTACCCGTAGGGTTGAGTGCCGTGAGCGTCCCCACCGCCGAATCCAGCGGCAGCCGGTCGGTGGCCGACCCGCTGGCTGAGCTGATCGGGGCCGGCCAGCTGGTTCCCTGCCTCGACGGGGTCGACCGGCCCGCCATCGAACTCGACCAGGCGGCCTCCACCCAGTCCCTGGCGGTGGCCGCCGCCCGGGTGGCCGAGTTCCTCCCCTGGTATTCGAGCGTCCACCGCGGCGCCGGCTACCGGTCCCGCCGGGCCACCGCCGCCTACGAGGACGCCCGCCGGGCGGTGCTGTCCTTCGCCGGGCGGGATCCCGACGGCGACGACGTGGCCGTCCTGTGCCGCAACACCACCGAGGCGATCAACCATCTGGCCTACCGGTTGCGGCTGTCCCCCGCCGACGTGGTGGTCACCACCGTGGTCGAACACCACGCCAACCTGCTGCCCTGGGGGCGGGTGGCCGAGCGCCGCTACGTGGAGTGCACCACCGAGGGGACCTTCACCGTCGAGGATGTCGAGACCGCCCTGGACGCCGACCCGGCCCCGAAGCTGCTGGCCATCACCGGGGCGTCGAACGTCACCGGCTGGCTGCCTCCCCTCGACGCCATCATCGAGAGCGCCCACCGCCGGGGCATCCCGGTGGCGGTCGACGCCGCGCAACTCGCCCCCCACCGGCCGCTCCCGGCCTCGGCCGACTATCTGGCCTTCAGCGGGCACAAGCTCTATGCCCCCTTCGGCTCCGGGGCGCTGATCGGACCCCGCTCCACCTTCGAGACCGGGGATCCGTTCCTGGCCGGCGGCGGCGCCGTCGACCTGGTCGGCCTGGACGAAGTGGTGTGGACCGCCCCGCCCGACCGGGAGGAGGCGGGTTCTCCCAACGTGGTCGGGGCGGTCGCCCTCCATGCCGCCATCGACGGGCTGGGTTCCATCGGCTGGGAGCGGATCGCCGCCCACGAGGAGGCGCTGGTCGGTCGGCTCCGCAATGGGTTGGCGACCATCGCGGGCGTGCACCTCCTCGGACCGGCGGCGGACAGCGGGGTCGACACCCTACCGGTGGCCGCCTTCACCATCGAGGGCATGCACCACGCCCGGGTGGCCGCCCGGCTCAGTGCCGAGTTCGGGATCGCGGTGCGGCACGGGTGCTTCTGCGCCCACCCCTACGTGGTGCGGCTGCTCGGCCTCGACGACGTAGCGGTCAACGCCTACCGGGACGAGGTGCTCGGGGGGGACCACCGCAACGTCCCCGGAGCGGTACGGGCCAGCGCGGGGTTGGGGACCTCGGGCGAAGAGGTCGACACCCTGCTGGCGGCGGTGGCCGACCTGGCCGGCGGCCTCCCCGAGCCCGTCCCCTATGAACAGGACACCGGGACCGGTGACTACTTCCCGGTGACCGACCTACCCGGATGGCGGGACGCGGCCCGGGAGCTGGGCGCCTCCTGTGCCCGGGGCTGAGCCGAAGGTGAGGCCGGCAACCGCTCGGCGAGACTCAGGACGTCGGGACAGGGTGAAGGGAATGGCGATGGCCATCTGCCTCCTGGCCACCGCCGCCCTGCTGGCCGGCTGTGGCCCGTCGGGGGCGTTGGCGGCTCCCCCGGGGACGGTGGCCTACGTCGCCACGGTCGCCGGGCTGGCTGACCCGGGGAGCACGTTGACCATGGTCGACACTGCTTCCTCCACGTCGTTGGGCACGATCACCACCGGTTCGCTGCCCGCCGCCATGGCCGCCACCCCCGACGGTGCCCATCTCCTGGTGGCGGATAAGGGCATCAACCGGCTGAGCGAGATCTCCACCACCACCGGCAAGGCGACCGTCGTTGCCGCGGTTGGTCTGGAGCCCGACGCGGTGGCCGTCAGCCCTGATGGTTCGCTCGCCTTGGTGGCCAACTTCGGCGACAGCACCGTGACCCCGGTCGCCCTCCCGTCCATGAAGGTGGGTACCCCCGTACCGGTGGGACGCCAACCGGTGGCCGTCACCATCGCTCCCAACGGGAAGGTGGCGCTCGTCGCCAACTACGAGGATGGCACCATCACCCCTCTCGAGTTGCCGGCGATGACGCCCCTGGTCCCGGTGGCGGCCGGGCCCGAGCCCGACGCGGTGGTGATCGGCCCGGACAGCACCAACGCACTGGTCGCCGACTTCGGGTCCAGCGCGGTCACCCCCATCGACCTCGGCCACCTGACGGCTGAACCACCCATCCCGGTCGCCGGCAATCCCACCGATATCGCCCTCTGGGCGTCGAGCAACGTCGCCTACGTGAGTGGCGGGAACCGCGTGACGCCGGTCGACCTGCTCCGCCACCGCGCGGGTGCTCCCCTGTCGGTGGGAACCAGCGCCCGAGCGCTGGCACTTTCCGACCATGGACGCGCCGCCTGGGTGGCTGGGGGAAATGGAACTCTGGTGTCCCTGAAGCTGGACACCGGTGCGGTAGGAGCCAGAGTGGCAGTGGGCGGCCAACCGTCCGCGGTGGTCATCCCGGTGCCTGTAAGCACTGGAACGTCATCAACCGTCGGGGGGTGAACCCGAGCGATTCGTACAGGCGAATGGCACCGCGGTTGCTGACGAGTGCGTGGAGGATCGGGGTGTCGCCCCGTCGGATGATGTTGTCGGCCACCGAGACCACCACCTGCCGGGCTAGACCCCTGTGCCGGTAGTCGGGATGGGTGGCCACCGCGCTGATTTCGGTGTACCCGGGGGGACGGAGACGTTCACCGGCCATCGCCACCAGGTCCCCGTCGATTCGGATCCCCACGTAACCGCCGAACTCGATGGTGCGTGCCTCGAACGGGCCGGGCCGGGCCACCTTGACCAGGGCCATCATCTCCGGGACGTCCGAAGCCCCGAGGGGAATCGGGGAGGGCGTGATGGTCTTGACCGCCGAGGGTTCCGGCGCGGACTCCAGGGGCGGTGACTCGGTTGTCCTTCCGCGAGCGGACCCCAGCTCGGTCTGGCGCCCGGGCATGCTCTCGGCCACCATCTGCACCCCCTCGAGACGGGAAGTGACCGTCCACCCCGTCGGGGGACCGGGTCGATCGCCGGTGAGCTCGACTGTCCCCTTGGGCCCGAGCAGCTGGGCCAGAACTGGCCAGGCCAGGTCCGGGTTGGCGCCTTCGGCGATGGCACCGAACGGAGAGACGTCCTCGTCGAAGCGGCCGGCGAGCTCAGTCGCCCGGCCCAGGATGCGTTGAGGACCCTGCAGGGCATGCCACACCGGATTGTCGAGTACGTGCACGGTTCGCGTCCTCCCGTTCCTGACCGTTGCTTCGTCGCGGCGGCCGCACGCCGTTCCCCCGCCATACGGCCTTAGTGGCCCGATTGCCACTATAGGAAGCTACCGGGCCACCTCATTGATTCCGGCCGGGTCAGAGATCGAGAACCCGCCAATCGGCTCGTCCGCGATTCTGGGCGGTCTATGCGGCGGATCCATAGAACTGGCTGGTGCCGAACGAGAAGACCCCGCCGTCACTGGCAACGAAGCGGTAACCGAATCCGGCGGGGGCCGACTCCATCGCCACGATGGGGCGGGCCAGCCGGATGCTGCCGGTAGAGCCCAAGAACGGGGCGCCGAATGCGAACACGCCGCCGTCCGCGGCCACCAGGTAGTAGGAGCCGTTGGCCAGGTTCACGCTCATGCCCACCACCGGTTGGGAAAGCGGCCGTCCACCCATCGAGCCGTAGAACGGGGCATCGAACGCGAAGATCCCGCCGTCGGACGCATCAATCCAATACCCACCAGTCACCGGATCGGCGGCGATGCCGACGATCGGCTTGTTCAGGTGGATGTTGCCGGTCGAACCGTGGAATCGGGCATCCCCGAAGCTGAAAATGCCGCCATCGCTCGCCACGAGCCAATAGCCATTCCCGTCGGGCGTGGACGCCATACCCACGATCGGCTTGTTCAACGCCAGGCCACCCGCTGACCCGAAGAACCCTGCATCCCCAAAGGTGAAAATGCCGCCATCGCTCGCTACCAGCCAGTAGCCCTTGCCGTCAGGAGTCGCCGACATGCCGACAATGGGCGCGGTGAGGGGCGCCGTGATTTGGCCGTAGC
>DATARI010000257.1:0-2915 GCA_036264255.1 Acidimicrobiales bacterium
CGCCGGGTCACCGGAACGGCCCAGCCGAGCTGTGGTGAGAAGTGGCTCCCCCGACAGCCACAACTAACCACAACCGCGGGTCACCGGAACGGCCCAGCCGAGCTGTGGTGAGAAGTGGCTCCCCCGACAGCCACAACTAACCACAACCGCCGGGTCACCGGAACGGCCCAGCCGAGCTGTGGTGAGAAGTGGCTCCCCCCACGGCCACAACTAACCACAACTCCGGCCCACCGGAACACCGACCGCCCGGCTGTGGTGAGAAGTGGCTCCCCCGACAGCCACAAGTAACCACAGCCGGGGGACTGGGTGGTCACCCGCCAATACCGTCACACCGCTCGGACAGACTGGTGGCCATGGATGACCTCTCGCCGCCACCCGCGGTCCGGCTCGGGGAGCGCCTGGCGGTCCTCGTAGACGTCACGTCGGTCGAGGCCCGGATCACCTTCGATGTTGCCGCCCAGGCGGCGCTGGTTGAGGCGAGCGTGGAATTCGCCCTCTTGGATGTCGACGGGTGCCCGGTTCTGGACCTTCGCCAGCCGGTCGACTCTCTCGTTCTCGACGGCGAGCCGCTGCCCGGCGACGCATTCTCCCCCCAGGATCTGGGAGGCGGCCCAGGCGCCGAGATGCGGGTACTCGACCGGGCGCTCTTGGCCGGCAGCCGCCACCGGCTGGAGCTGCGGTATCCCTTGGGGACACCCGGGGCCGAGGGGGCAGAGCCGATCGGGTGGCCGGGGGGCGGAGTCCGGTTCGACTTCTGGATGTCGGACCTTCATCCGGGCCGGTACCTGGAGATGTGGCTGCCCGCCAACCTGTGCCACGACCGGTTCCAGCTGAAGCTGGAGGTGGCGGTCGAGGCTGGTGTCCCGCACCAACTGGTGAGCAACGGCACCGAGTACCAGCGGGGGCCCAACGAGTGGTGGGTGGACTACCCGGCCAGCTTTACGTCGTTGTCGCCCATGTTGGTGCTGCGCCCGAGCGACGAGGTCGAGCTCCGCCGCCGGCCCGGCGACCCGGCGGAGGTGGTGACGGCGAAGGTTGCCGAGTCCGACGCCGACCTGGAGGCCAATGAGGCCGACATCGCGTCCTGGTTGTCGTACAACCAGGCCCGGTACGGCAAATGGGTGCACGGCGACCGCTTCACCTGCGTCCTCTGGGGCCCGGGGAGAGGCATGGAGTACGACGGCGCCACCACGGCGGTGGTCGGAGCGGTGGAACACGAGGTGTTCCACAGTTGGTTCGGCCGAGGCGTCAAGCCGGCGAGGGCGGGGGACGGCTGGATAGATGAGGCGTGGACAAGCTGGGCGACCAACAGCCGGCGACGGGAGTCAGGCCGCTTCGCGGTGGAGGAGTTGGGCCTCGACGAGCCCCCGGTGCTGCTGTACCCGCCCAACGAGTGGTCCCGTCACACCCCGATCGAGTCCTACAAGGAGGGCTCCCGACTGTTCGGGGGGATCGCCCACCTCCTGGGCGGGGCGCCGCAGATGCGGGCCGCCATGGCGTCGTGGTACCAGCGCCACGCGGGCGGCTTCGTCACCACCGACGGACTGGAGCGCCACCTGAACGAGCGGGCGGAGGGGGTGAGCGCCTTGTTCAAGCGGTACGTGCACGGCCAAGCAGAACACGAGTAGCCGGTGGCCACTCGTGTCCGCTATGGGGATCTAGGCGTTTTGGATCTTGATCTCGATGTCGACGCCGGCGGGAAGGTCCAACCGCTGCAGCGAGTCCACCGTCTTGGGGGAATGCTCGACGATGTCCAAGAGACGCTTGTGGATCCGCATCTCGAAGTGCTCGCGGCTGTCCTTGTACTTGTGGGGGGAGCGGATCACGGTGTAGCGATGCTTCTCGGTGGGCAACGGGACCGGGCCCCTCACCTTGGCGTTGGTCCGCAGGACCGTTTCCACGATCTTCTTGGTCGACTGGTCGATGATCTCGTGGTCGTAGGCCTTGAGGCGGATACGGATCTTCTGGCGAGGGGCGTCGGCCATGACTACTTGAGGATCTTCGTGACGCGGCCGGCGCCGACGGTGCGGCCGCCTTCCCGGATGGCGAAGCGGAGGCCTTCGGTCATGGCGATGGGCTTCTGCAGCTCCACCTTCATCACCGTGTTGTCGCCCGGCATGACCATCTCGGTGCCCTCCTCGAGGGTGATGGAACCGGTCACGTCGGTGGTGCGGAAGTAGAACTGCGGGCGGTAGTTGTTGAAGAACGGCTTGTGCCGGCCACCCTCGTTCTTGGTCAGGATGTAGACGTTGGCCTCGAAGTCGGTGTGCGGCGTGATCGAGCCCGGCTTGCACAGCACCTGGCCCCGCTCGACCTCGTCCTTCTTGGTGCCCCGGAGCAGGGCGCCGATGTTGTCGCCCGCCATGCCCGAGTCGAGCAGCTTGCGGAACATCTCCACCCCGGTACACACCGTCTTGGCGGTCGGCCGCAACCCGACGATCTCGACCTCGTCACCGATCTTGACCTTGCCCTGCTCCACCTTGCCGGTCACGACCGTGCCCCGGCCCTGGATGGTGAACACGTCCTCGATCGGCATCAGGAACGGCTTCTCGGTCTCGCGGATCGGCTCGGGCACGAAGGTGTCGACGGCGTCCATGAGCTCGACGATCGACTTCGTCCACTCGGCGTCGCCTTCGAGCGCCTTGAGCGCCGATACCCGGATGACCGGGGTGTCGTCGCCGGGGAACTCGTATTCGCTGAGCAGCTCCCGTACCTCGAGCTCGACGAGGTCCAGTAGCTCCTCGTCGTCGACCGCGTCCGCCTTGTTGAGGGCGACCACGATGGACGGCACGCCGACCTGGCGGGCCAGCAGCACATGCTCCCGGGTCTGGGGCATGGGGCCGTCGGCCGCATACACGACCAGGATGGCGCCGTCGACCTGGGCGGCACCGGTGATCATGTTCTTGATGTAGTCG
>DATARI010000034.1:0-5512 GCA_036264255.1 Acidimicrobiales bacterium
GTTCGCCCTCTGGGCGCTGCAGGCCGACCGGGACCGGCAACGGTTGTCGGCCGCCCGCGACCGGGTAGCGGTGGGCAAGCTGTCGGGAGCCGTCGGCACCTTCTCCAACATCGACCCGTCGGTCGAGGAGCACGTCTGCCGAGCGCTCGGGCTGACCCCGGTGCCCGCCACCCAGGTGGTGGCCCGCGACCGGCACGCCGAGTACCTGTGGGCCTGCGCATCGGTGGGGGCCACCATCGAGACCATCGCCACCGAGGTCCGGCACCTGGCCCGCAGCGAGGTGGGGGAGGCCGAGGAGGCGTTCAAGGTCGGTCAGAAGGGGAGCTCGGCCATGCCCCACAAGCGCAACCCCATCCTGTCCGAGCGGCTCTGCGGCCTGGCCCGGGTGCTGCGCAGCTATGTGTCCCCCGGCCTGGAGGACGTCGCCCTCTGGCACGAGCGGGACATCTCCCACAGCTCGGTCGAACGGGTGGTGCTCCCCGACGCCAGTGCGCTGACCCTCTACATGCTCCAGAAGGCCAAAGGCCTGGTGGAGGGACTGGTCATCCATCCCGAGCGGGCGCTGGCCAACCTGGTCGAGGGCAGCCGCGGGCTGGTGTTCAGCCAGTCGGTGCTGCTGGCCCTGGTGTCAGGCGGCCTCGGCCGTGACGCCGCCTACCGGATCGTGCAGCGCGACGCCCGGCTGGCCTGGGAAGAGGGCCGCCCGTTCCGGGAGGTGCTCGACGACGATCCGGAGGTCACCCTGTCCAAGGCCGAGCTCGACGACGCTTTCGACCTGTCCCGCACCCTGCGCCACGTCCACCGGTTCACCGACGCGCTGTCGGCCATCGGATAGGGCGGGCGCCCTTTTGGGCTAGTGCTCCTGAGCGCTTGACGTCGGGCAGAGTAGGGAGATGTCCGACAACCGGGAAGTGATCGAACGGCTCCGCAAGGTGGTCGGGCCGCAGGTGATCGAGGATCCCGAGATGTTCGCCTCGTACACCACCGATTGGACCGGGCGGTTCGAGGGCCGCACGAGCGCGGTGGTGAGGCCCGGTTCCACCGATGAGGTCGCCGGAGTCGTCGCCATCTGCCGCGAGTTCGGTGTGGCCTTGGTCCCCCAAGGCGGCAACACCGGTCTGGTCGGCGGCGGGGTGCCCCTCCATGACGAGGTGGTGCTCAGCCTCGGACGCCTCAACAGGTTGGAGCCGGTCGACACCCTGGCCGGTCAGGTCACCGCCGGCGCCGGGGTGGCCATATCCACGTTGCAACTGGCTGCCGTCGACACCGGTTGGGCCTACGGGGTGGATCTCGGCAGCCGGGACTCGGCGACGGTCGGCGGCACCGTCGCCACCAACGCCGGGGGGACCAAGGTCCTCCGCTACGGGGACACCCGGGCCCAGGTGCTCGGGGTGGAAGCCGTCCTCGGCACCGGGTCGGTCATCTCCCATCTCGGTGGGCTGGTGAAGGACAACACCGGCTACCACCTGCCGGGGCTGCTGTGCGGGAGTGAGGGGACCCTGGCCGTGGTGACCGCGGCTCGGCTGCGCCTGGTGGCGCCCATGCCGTTCCGGACGGTGGCGGTGCTGGCCTTCGCCACCGTCGCCCAGGCGCTGGAGGCCTCGGGGGTGTTCCGCCGATCGCTTCCCTCCCTCGAGTCCTGCGAACTGTTCCTGTTGCCGGGACTCGAGTTGGTCTGCTCGGTGACCGGCCTGCGATCGCCGTTCTCAAAGCCCCACCCGGTTTACCTGTTGGTGGAGGCGGCTGACCGTTCCGATCCGACCGAGGCACTGGCGGAGGCGACCGGCTCGGTCAACGCGGTCATCGATGTGGTGGTGGCCACCGAGGCTTCCCGGCGAGCGGAACTGTGGCGCTACCGGGAGGGCCACACCGAAGCCATCAACACCCTCGGGCCACCCCACAAGCTCGACCTCACCCTGCCCTTCGGCTCGTTGGCCGAGTTCATCGACCGGGTGCCGGCCACGGTGGAGGCCATCGCTCCCACCGCCCGTACCTGGATGTACGGACACGCCGGGGACGGCAATGTCCATGTGAACGTGAGCGGGCTCGCCCCCGACGACGATCGGGTTGATGAGGCGGTGCTCCGGATGGTCGGGGAGTTCGGCGGGAGCATCAGCGCCGAACACGGCATCGGCACCGCCAAACGGGAGTGGCTCGCGCTGTCGCGGAGCCAGAGTGAGATCGATGCCTTCCGGGCGATCAAGCGGGCGCTGGATCCCGACGGCGTCCTCAATCCCCACGTGCTGTTACCGGTTGACGGGGATCAGCCCTCAGACGACGACCCCGCCTGACGTCCTGACAGGATGACCCCGGCTGTGCCAATGTCTGCGTGAGTACCGAGCGCCGATGCCTACCGTTATCCGACCGCCGACCAGGGGGCCCGACCGAGTGCGATCATCCCCTGCCGGCCGCCCCGGCGCTACCGAGCCCGATCAGAAGGACTGGCTCGACGAGTTGAACCGGAAGCTGACGTCGGTCTCCTCCAAGACCCACTCGGTGCGCCTCTACGAGGCGATGGGCCGGCGGAGCGGGGTCGAGCTGCGTCCGTATCTGTTTGGCGTCCTCTCCCGGGTGCAGGACCTGCAGCCGGTCCGGGTCACCGACGTGGCCCAGGAGCTCGACTACGAGAGGTCGACGGTGAGCCGGCACGTGGCCGAGCTCACCTCGCTGGGCTGCCTGGAGCGCCTCCCCGACCCCCGGGACGGCCGGGTGGTGATGCTGCGCCTCACCAAGAAGGGGGAGCGGGTGATCAACCAGGTCTGGCAGTCCTGGCTGGAACTCCTGGAAGAGATCACCGACGGTTGGTCGCTGCGTGACCGCCAGGCGTTCCTGAAGCTGATGTCCCGGTTCGACGACTCGTTCAGCCGGCTGGTGGCTCAGCTCTGAGCCGGGGCCGGCTGGACGGCCACGCTCTGCATCTCGCTCTCGCAGAAACTGGTGAGGGCCACCGCGTGAAGGCTGCCGAGACCCCCACAGACCACCGGGACCAACTGGTCGGGATGGCTCACCAGCCGCACCTTGCCTTCGGTGTCGACCCGCTCCTTCGCCCGCAGGATGTGCTGGTTCGCCTCCGGCCACAGGTCGATGGGTTGCCAGGCATGGTCGAAGAGGTGCTGTTGGAGGGACTCGATCTCGGGGAACGGCTCCGCGAATCGCTCGGCCCACATCGGGTTGATGGCCAGGATCAACTGGCCGCTCTCCCCGGTCGGTTCCAGGTACCAGTTGTTGAGGGGGAAGGCGATGCACTTGGCGATCATCCTGACCAGCTCACGCGGATCGTCGATGTTCACATCCGCCATCGGGAAGGTGCCTTTCCCTCCGTGCACCGTCACCACATCCTGGTCGGGGCCGAATCCCCGGCGCTGAGCCAGTGACGGCCAGGGCGACCGCTCCTCCCACTCACCGAAGCACAGCCCGAAGCGGGCCGGTTGGCCGAACACCGTGCGGGACGTCTCACCGGCCCGCTGGCCCCCGACGTTGCGGAGGCACAGCGACACCGCCCGCCCGATGGTCATCGAGCCGCGCCCGGCGGCACCTCCGAGGCATCCGGCCCGGTAGTCGATCTGCAGCCGGTCACGACCTGGGCCGTTCACGATCAACATCGGGAACACGCTCGAGGTGGTGGTGGTGAGGGCGAAGGCGTTGAACTCGGGCACCACCACCGCCTCGAGGGCGGCCAGCACCAGCGGGAACGCCTCAGGGGTGCAACCGGCCATGGCGGCGTTGATGGCGGCCAGCTCGACGGTGGCCACCCCGTTGCGGGGCGGCAGCACCCCGATGACCACGGAAGGGTCGTGGGGGGTGGCGGCCAACAGGGCTTCGATCCGCTCGTCGGTGGGAGGGAGGACCGGGACCCCGTCGCCCCACTGGGCCTCCAGGGACAGCTCGTAGAGAGCTCCGGCGTCCTCGGGGACCTCCAGCACCTCGGCGGTCAGCGCGGTGGTCACCGCTTGGCCCCGACCAGGTCGAGGAACTGCGGGTAGAAGTCGTCGGCGATCTGGTGCAACTCCTCCTCGGGGCGGGCCTCCAACGGGTAGGGCAGCACCAGCACCTTGAGGTCGCCGTGGCCCAGGTAGGCAGCCATGTTCCGGGCGTGGGTCTCGAACTCGGCGGTCACCGCCACCACCGCCGGCTTGCCACCGGCCTCCACCGACACCGCGTCGGCCACGCTCCACGAGGTGCAGGATCCACAGGTGCCGAGGCCCGACACCGCACAGTCGATCTGCCCGACCCACTCCTCGACCGCCTGGCGGGTGGCCTCCCCCTCGGCCCCCACCCGTTCCCCGGTCTGGAGCATCACCGGCTCGGCGTCGTCGCCGGCCAGCAATCGCTGCCAGACATCGGTGATCAACATCCAGGAGCGCCAGGATCCTTCGTGGCGGAGTCCCACCCGTAGCCCGGCCAGCGGGCCGTCGACCGTGAAGGTGGGGGCGGCCGAGGCGGGAGCCGGAGGGGCGGTGGGCAGGCGGATCCGCAGGGTGGCGGTCATCGGAGTCTCCTTGGTGCCCCGGGCGGCGGCGCCGGGCGCTGACCCGATCCTATATCAGTTGTGTGAATCCCACACAGAGTTGTGTGTTCAGTGCACAGGATTTAGAGTCGGGTCCAGATCCGGCGGGCGTCGCGCCCGCCCCGGCCTAGAGGACCCCTATTGTCCACCGGCATCCGCCGACCTTGGGAAGCAGTCGACTACGACGAGGTCGCCGCCCTCTATCCGCCACCGCCCGAGTACTTCGAGCACGGCTGGACGGCGGAGCCCGAGGAGATCGACCGGGTGAAGCTGTCCCGGCTGCGCGAGCGGGCCCAACTGGCGGGCAAGGTTCCGTTCTTCGCCCGCCGCTGGCGGGAGGCAGGGTTCGATCCCGCCTCCCTCCGGAGCTTCGAGGATCTGGCCGCGGTTCCGACGTACACGGTGGACGACATCCGCCAGAGCATCGAGGACCACCCCCCCTACGGCGACTATCAGGGGGTGTCGGTGGACGATGCCCCCCGGGAGCCGATGCGGATCCACATGTCGGGGGGGACCACCGGGGGACCCCGGCCCACCCTGTACACCGAGTGGGACCGGGCCGCCACCGCGGTGCGGGCCGCCCGGGGCATGTACCTGCAGGGACTCCGCCCCGGAGACGTGGTCTTCAACAGTTGGTCCTACGGGCTGCACAACGGGGCCTTCGCCTTCGACGACGCCCTCTACCGGTGGCTCAACTGTGTGGTGCTGACCACCAGTACCGGCACCGTCACCAGCACCGCCCGCCAACTGGAGTTGGCCCGCCAGTACCGCCCGGCCGCCATCCTCGGCACCGGCGACTATCTTTTGCGGCTGGCCGAGGCGGCCCGAGAGGCCGGGCTCGACCCCCGGAGCGACCTGGGCATCCGCTCGCTGGCCACCAACATCGGGAACGAGGAATTGCTGGAGGAGACCTTCGGCGTCCCCGCCTTCGCCACCTATGGGTTCCATGAGGTCGGGTATGTGGCCGTCGAGTGCCCGGCCAAGGAGGGCCTCCACATCTTCGAG
>DATARI010000150.1:0-4684 GCA_036264255.1 Acidimicrobiales bacterium
GTCCGGGTCGTGGGAAGTGGAGGCACAAGATGAAATCGACCGTGGTTCGGTACCAGGCCAAGGCGGAGCGGGCCGACGAAAATCAGCGGCTGATCGAGGCAGTCTTCGCCGAGCTCGACGAGCGGAAACCGAATGGCTTCACCTATCAGGTCTTCCGCCTCGAGGACGGGGTGAGTTTCATCCACGCGGTGGTCGAGCACGAGGTCGACGATCCCGACTCCCTCCAGGAGGTGCCCGCCTTCCAGGCCTTCGTGGCCAACATCGCCGACCGGTGCGACGTCCCTCCCCTCGCCATGGGGGCAACCGTCGTCGGGGGGTACCGCTGACCTGCGGACCCGTCACCCGGGTGACCGGCGAGGGGTCGGCGCCGCGGAGCCCGGGCTGACCGAAATTTCGCTCTGCGTGGGGGTACGGTGACGATTCGCGGTTTTCTGCGCTCGTCGAGGCGCCGTCGTGAGGCCAAACGGGGCCGCCGCGGGAACAACTTCGGGGGGACTGACATGGGCAATCGTCGAATCCGCGTTGGGCTCATCGGCATCGTCACCTTGTTGGGCCTGTCGGCCGTCGGAGCCGGCTGGCTCCCGGGACAGACCGCCGGAGCCGCCACCGCCTCGCTCTCGGCGACCTTCACCAAGACGTCGGACTGGGGGAACGGCTATGTGGCCAACTACACCGTCGCCAACCACGGGGCCCCCATCCAGGCCTGGACGCTCCGCTTCACCCTCCCATCCGGCACGGCCATCACCAGTGCCTGGAGCGGGAACCTGAGCCAGAACGGGAACCAGTACACCATCACCAATGCCGCCTGGAACGGGACGGTCGCCACCGGCGCCACCGCGCAGACAGGATTCCAGACCACCTACTCCGGGACGTTCTCCGCCCCGACCAACTGCACCATCAACGGGACGCCGTGCAGCGGATCGACGCCACCCACCACCACCACGACCGTCCCGCCTCCGACGACCACCACGACCAGGGTTCCACCCACCACCACGACGACCACGACGACGACAGCTCCGCCGCCGACGACGACGACCACCACCACCACGGTTCCGGGTAGCGGGTCCTCGTCCCCCTGGTGGGCGTCGTTCGCCAAGACCGACGACTGGGGCACCGGCTACACCGCCGACTACACCTTCGGCACCACCGGGCCGACGGTGATGGCGTGGACCCTCACGTTCAAGTTGCCGTCCAATGAGTCGGTCACCGGACTCTGGGATGGCAACCTGACCCAGAACGGATCGACCTACACGGTGACCAATGCCGCCTGGAACGGGACGGTCGCCGCCGGGACCTCGGTGCAGATCGGCTTCCAGGGCGGCTACGGCGGTACGTTCTCACCCCCAACCGACTGCCAGGTGAACGGTGAGGCCTGCGGGTCGGAGCCGGGGACCGGCGGTGGCGGCGGTTCGGGAGGCGGTGGCGGTTCCGGGGGGGGCGGCGGTTCGGGCGGGACTCCCCTTCCCCCGCTGCCCGGCAGTACCAACCTCCCCTTCGCTCCTTACATCGACACCACCCTCTACCCGGCGCCGGACATGACCGCCGACATCGCCGCCACCGGTACCAGGGACTACTCGCTGGGCTTCGTCGTCACCCAGGGGAGCTGCATCGCCAGCTGGGGTGGGTATTACCCGGTGAGCTCGGGGTACTACGCCCCGGAGATCCAGACCATCCGGGCCGCCGGGGGAGACGTGATCGCCTCCTTCGGCGGGGCGGCCGGAGTGGACCTGGCCGACTCCTGCACGACCGCGGCCGCCCTCCAGGCCCAGTACCAGTCGGTCATCGACCAGTACAACCTCACCCACATCGACTTCGATATCGAAGGCGCCGACGGGAGCAACCAGGCCTCCATCGCCCTCCGGTTCCAGGCGCTGGTGGGATTGGAGGCGGCCAATCCGTCCCTGTCGGTGTCGTTGACCCTTCCGGTACTGCCCACCGGGCTGGTGGCCGACGGGCTGAACATCGTCAAGGCCGCCATCGCCGACGGTGTGCGGATCGACCTGGTGAATGTGATGACGATGGACTACGGGGACGGCCCCGCCCCGAGCCCGGCGGGAAAGATGGGCACCTACGCCATCGATGCCGCCCAGGCCACCCATACCCAGCTCCAGGCGCTCTACCCGGCCCTCTCCCCCGCCGCCGTCTGGTCGATGGTCGGAGTCACCCCCCTGCTCGGGGTCAACGACGTCACTGACGAGATCTTCGGGCTTCCCGATGCCCAGCAGGTGACGACCTTCGCCCAGCAGGTCCACTTGGGCCGCCTCTCGATGTGGGCCGCCACCCGCGACGTCCAGTGCGCCGGAGGGGTCCAGACCTACTCCAGCGAAACCTGTAGCGGTGTGTTGCAGCCGCCCTATGCGTTCGCCAAGACCCTGAACACCTTCACCGGCTGAGCCGCCGCCCGTCGGCCCCATCGACGGCTCCTCGTTGCTCTCGACGCCCCACCTGCTCTTGGTTGGATTAAGTCCACTCCCAGCGGGGAATACACACGGCGGAGATTGAACCACAGGGGGGTGGCAGGTGACACAGGCGACGCTGGACCCATCGGCCGGATCGGACGGCCCGAGAGGGAAGACCATCCGCAGCCTGATCCCGGCCCGGCTCGACCGGCTGGGCTGGTCGAAGTTCCACACCCGCTTGATCGTGGCTCTGGGGGTGGCCTGGATCCTCGACGGGCTGGAGATCACCATCGCCAGCAACGTCAGCCCCTTGATCAGCTCCAAACAGGCGCTGAATCTCTCCTCGGCCGGGGTCAGCTTCGCGGTCGGCACCGTCTACCTGGTCGGCGAAGTGTTCGGAGCCCTGTTCTTCGGTCGGCTGTCCGACAAGTGGGGGCGCAAGAACCTCTTCATGATCACCTTGGGCGTCTACCTCTTCGGCGGAGTCCTGACCGCCTGCACCGCCGGCCACGGCACGTTCTGGACCTACTGGTTGTACGCCTCGAGGTTCGTGGCCGGAGCCGGCATCGGGGGGGAGTACGCCGCCATCAACTCGGCCATCGACGAGTTGATCCCGGCCAAGTACCGGGGCCGGGTCGACATCGCCGTCAACGGTACCTACTGGGGCGGCGCCCTCCTCGCCACCTTCCTCACCATCTTGGTGGTCGACCACCTTCCGGTCGGCACCGCCTGGCGGGTGGCCTTCCTCTTCGGACCCGTCCTCGGGTTCGTCATCCTCTTCATCCGGAAGAACCTGCCGGAGAGCCCGCGCTGGCTGCTGATGCACGGCCGGGTGGACGAGGCGGAGGCGGCGGTCAAACGGATCGAGGATGCCACCCACGAGTCGGGCGGCAGGCTGGGCGACGTCGACGAAAGCAAGGCCATCGAGATCACCCCGGCCACCAACATCGGCTTCATCGCCCTGGCCCGCACCCTGTTCGCCACCTATCCGAAACGATCGATCCTCGGCGCCTCTTTGATGATCACCCAGTCGTTCCTCTACAACGCCATCTTCTTCACTTATGCCCTGGTCTTGACCAAGGTCTACGGCGTCAACGAGAAGGACGTCGCCTATTACTTCATCTTCTTCTGTCTCGGAAACTTGATCGGGCCCCTCACCCTCGGTCATCTCTTCGACACCATCGGTCGGCGGAAGATGATCTCCAGCACCTACATCCTGGCCGGCGCCCTGTTGGCCATCACCGCCTTCCTCTTCAATGCCGGCTACCTCAACGCGGTGACCCAGGTGGTCTGCTGGTCGGTGGTCTTCTTCTTCGCCTCCGCCGGCGCCAGCGCCGCCTACCTCACCGTCAGCGAGATCTTCCCGGTGGAGATCCGGGCCAAGGCCATCGCCGTCTTTTTCGCCATCGCCCAGACCTTCGGCTCCATCGGCCCCTGGCTCTACGGGTTCCTCATCGGAAACGGGCAGGACCACTTCCGGCTTTTCATCGGCTACCTGATCGGGGCCGGGGTGATGGCGGTCGGCGGGCTGGTGGAGGTCATCCTCGGCATCGACGCCGAGGGCAGGTCGCTGGAGGACATCTCCAGTCCCCTTTCATCGGTGGGCGGCCCCTCCCCCCACCTGTCCAACCTGACCGGCGCGCCCCGAGCCCCGGCCGCCCGATCGACCGGCTTCTGATCCGCCTGCCACAATGTCCGCCGGGACCACGCCCAACCCGGGAGGTCCGGAGATCGAGGGACGGGCATGGAAGGCGAATCCACCGGGCAGGATCGGGAGGCACTGCTGCGGGAGGCGGTGGCCAAGGTCGGCCCGACCGAGCTGAAGGCGGCGTTGGACCTGGCCACCCAGCCGGGATTCCGACCCTCCAAGGCGGTGCACAACGCCCTCCTCGCCTTGCGACGCCACCACGACCCGGTGCCGTACCTGGCTCGTCCCCAGTACCGGCCCACGGTCCCCTTCCTGGCCGCGGCGCTTTCCGACCAGTGCCTCACCCGGACCATCGAGGTACTCGGCGACAACTCGGATGACCCGACCCGGGAGCAGTTGCTCGACGCCCTCGCCACCGTCCGATCCGAGTTCGCCGATCCCGTCATCGCCGTCATGTTGGCCGGGGTGGCCCGGGACGACCTGCCGTCCTCCGACCTCTGCGCCGAGCTGCTGATGACCGATCCGCGCTACGGGCTGGCCACCGAATCGACCTCGCCGGGAGCCAACCGCCGGTCGAAGACCCGCCGGAGGGCGACGAACCCCCGGCCTGACTCAGCCGGCCGGAACCTTCCAGCCC
>DATARI010000052.1:0-17323 GCA_036264255.1 Acidimicrobiales bacterium
CTCGGTGCCGCCCCCCGCCGACCTGCCGGCCAAGCCGTCGCTGTTCATGACCGGGTCGGAGGACCAGGATGTGAACCCGGCCTGGGTAAAGGCGACCTACGACGCCGCCCCGCCGCCCAAGAAGTTCGTGTCCCTGCCGACCGCCGGCCATCTCGCCTTCACCGACTTGTGTCTCATCAACCCCGGCCACGGCGGGGTGGCCGCCATCGGGGCGGCGCTGAACCTACGCCTCCCGGCCGGTGCGCCGTTCGTCGGCCGGGCGGTCGACGGGTGCGGTCCCGGCAACCTGGCCCCGTCGGCCGGGTTCGCGGTCATCCGCCAGGACGTCACCGCCGAGCTGAAGACCTACCTGTCAGCTGGACACTAGGGCCAGGAAGTCCCGCTCCGAATAGCTGATGAAGCGGTCCGGCCCGTAGTACATGCCCGGAATCAGGTTCTGCCCGGCCACCACCGCCGGGTTGGTCTGTCCCGGCGCGGTGTAATAGGTGGAGAGGGTCACCCACTGGGGATTGATGTCGAGCTCCATGCCCTCGATCGCCCCGGCCACGATCAGCAGGTGGGCCAGATCGCCGGGGAGGAGGTTGGCCCCGCCGACATAGATCAGGTTGCCGAAGCGGTCGGTGCCGATCCCCGAGCGCCAGTTGCCGCCGACCCCGCCGAGCACCGCGCCCCAGGCCCCGACGGAAAGGTCAGCGGCGGGTCGCCCGCCGTCGACCAGCATGCCGAGGTTCTGGCGCACCGAGTACACCGCCGGGGACAACCCGACTTCCGAGCCCCAGGCCCCGATCTGCACCTTCCCGTTGTTGTAGATGACGAGCGAGGCGGTTCCGTTGCGGAGCGGCAGCGGCATCTGGCCCCCCGAGTACCAACCCCCCACGGTGTCGGCCATCAGGAACCCGGAGTTGAAGGCGTCCAGCAGCCGTGACCGGTCGCTCGGCACCACCTGGCCGGAATAGAGGTAGTTCCCGGCGGGCTGGGACGGAGGCCCGGCGTACAGCCTGAGGCTGGAGCGGCTCATGTCCATCCAGGCGATCCCGGCCGGCGAGCCGCCGGGATAGGGCCGGAGGGTGGTGGTGTAGACGGCGGGGGTGGGTCCGACGTTGCGGCTGGCCGGAACCCACTGCCCCTCGCCAGGGGGGCCACCGCCACCGGGGACGGGAAGGTTGTTGGGGACGACGGTGCCCTGGCATCCGCCCGGCCGTCCCACCCCGGAGATGGCGGCCACCGACGCCACATGGGGCGACCCGGCCAACGAGCCGAGGAACGGGGCGTCGCCATAGGTGAAGATCCCGCCGTCCTGGGCGGCCAACCAGTAGCCGCGGCCGTCAGCGGTGGTGGACATCCCCACCACCGGCTGAACCAGGGGGAGGCCTCCGGCCGAGCCGAGGAAGGGGGCGTCGCCGAAGGAGAAGATGCCGCCGTCGGTGGCCACCAGCCAGTAGCCCTTGCCGTCGGGGGTGGCCGCCATCCCCACTACCGGCTTGTTGAGGGTCATGGCTCCGGTCGAGCCGTAGAACGACGCGTCCCCGAAGGAGAAGATGCCGCCGTCGGAGGCCACCAGCCAGTAGCCCTTGCCGTCGGGGGTGGAGGCCATCCCGACCACCGGTTGGTTGAGGGTCATGGCTCCGGTCGACCCGTAGAACGACGCGTCCCCGAAGCTGAAGACCCCGCCGTCGGTGGCGACCAACCAGTAGCCGCCCCCGTCGGGGGTGGCGGCCATCCCCACCACCGGCTTCACCAGGGTCAGGCCTCCGGTCGATCCGTAGAACGAGGCGCCACCGAAGGAGAAGATGCCGCCGTCCTGGGCGACCAGCCAGTAGCCCTGGCCGGTGACGGTGGAGGCCATGCAGACGGTCGGCCGGTTGAGGGTCTGGCCACCCATCGAGCCGAAGAAGCGGGCGGCCCCGTAGGAGAAGACGCCACCGTCGTCACCCAGCAACCAGTAGCCGGGCGGGGGGGCCGCATCGTGGGAGGCGAGGACCCCGCCCGCCCCGACGCCGGCCAGAACCTGGGCGGCGGCCGGCAAAGCCTGGCTGCTGGCCATGGCGGCGGCGACCACCAGGGCCGCCACCACCTGGGTGGGTCGGCGCCAGGCCCGGAGCCGTCGGCCGACCCCGGTGCGCCACCCGTTTGCCCGGCCCCCGCTCAGCATGGAGGGGCGCAGGTGGGATTGGGAGACGGGACGTAATAGGTGGAAGGCGGGGGGGAATAGGTGGTGGTCGTCGTGGTCGGGGCGACGGTGGCGGGGGTGGTGGTCGGCGGGACCGTGGTGGTGGTGGGGGGAACCGTGGTGGTGGTGGTCGTGGTCGGCGGAATCGTGGTGGTGGTCGCCTTCGGCGCCAGTTTGGCCGGGGTGCTGGCACACCCGGCCAGCAGGACGGTGAGGGCCACCGTGGCGATGACCGCCGCCCTGGTGACGCGATTGACAGGCCCCGACGAGAAGTTCCCCACGCTCATGGGCAGAACCATAACCGAGCCGGCTCGTCTTCTCAGGCGTTTTTAAGGGTTACTGGTCGTTCACCGAAAGGTTCATCCGACGTTCAACCGGAGGGGGCGACTCAGAAGTGTCCGAGCACCGGATGGGGGACGTAGGGCTCCTCCAGCCGGGCGATTTCCTCCTCGGTGAGCACCAGTTGTTCCGCCGCCAAGGCATCGGTGAGATGGGCCTCCTTGGTGGCGCCGATGATCGGGGCGGTCACCCCGGGGCGCTGCAACAGCCAGGCCAGGGCGACCTGGGCCGGGGGTACCTCGCGGGCCTTGGCCACCTCCGCCACCCGCTCGACCACATCGAAGTCGGTGGGTTGGTCGTAGAGGTAGTCGGTGAAGGCGTCGGTCGACGACCGGGTGGTGGACCGCTCGCCCCCCCGGGTCCGGTTGCCGGCCAGCACCCCCCGGGCCAGCGGGCTCCAGGGGATGACTGCCACCCCCTGGTCGATGCACTGGGGGATCATCTCCCGCTCCTCTTCCCGGTAGATCAGGTTGTAGTGGGGCTGCATGGAGACGAAGCGGGTCCAGTGGTTCTCCTCGGCCACCCGCTGGGCCTTGGCGAACTGCCAGGCGAACATGCTCGAAGCGCCGATGTAGCGGGCCTTCCCCGAGCGCACCACGTCGTGGAGCGCCTCCATGGTCTCTTCGATGGGGGTGTGATGGTCCCAGCGGTGGATCTGGTAGAGATCGACGTACTCCATGTCGAGTCGGGCCAAAGAGGCATCGATGGCCGAGAGGATGTGTTTGCGGGACAGGCCCTTCCCGTTCTCACCCGGCCTCATCGGCATGTACACCTTGGTCGCCACCACCACGTCGTCGCGCTCGAAGAACTTCCGCAGCAGGCGGCCGGTGGCCACCTCGCTGGCCCCCGCCGAGTAGGTGTCGGCGGTGTCGTAGAAGGTGATGCCTCCCTCCACCGCGATCTTGACGATCGGCTCGGCGGCGGCCTCGTTGATGACCCAGGGTCGCTCGCTGTCGTTGCCGAAGCTCATCATGCCGAGGCAGACGCGGGAGACCCGCAGTCCGGTGGCTCCGAGATTCACGTATTCCATGGGCACCTCGCGTCGATCAGTAGGGACGGGCCCTGGTCGGGTCGTAGGCCCAAGCTATCCGCCGGCTCCGGAGACCGTGCCCGGCCGGCGAAGTAGCGTTCGCCTGTGGTCGACGACGAGCTGCTTCTCACCGCCGTGCACGACACCGGCATCCGCCGGCTGCAGCACGCCTACGCCGACGTCGTCAACCGCCGGGCCTGGGCCGAGCTGGAGGAGCTGTTCCTTCCCGACGCTGCCATCGTCATCAATACCCGGAAGGGCCAACCCCTCCGGCTGGTGGGGGGCACCGCATTGGGGGAGTTCATCGGATCGTCGGTGACCCGGTTCTCCTTTTTCGAGTTCGAGATCCTCAACGCCCACATCGTCTTCCCCGACGGGGCCGGAGCCGGGTCGGCGGTCTGCCGGCTGTATATGTGCGAACACCGCCAGGAAGAGAGCAGCGGGAGGTGGACCAACGCCTTCGGGCTCTATCACGACCGCTACCGCTTCGACGGCGGTCGTTGGTGGTTCGCCCAGCGCGACTACCACTCACTGGCCCGCCACGGCCAGGATCTCGAGGTGTTCCCGTTCCCCGATCCGGCCCCCCTCGAGGTTCCTGGCGCCGATTTCCATTCCTAGGCCGGGAATCGATCACCGCTAGGGTGCGGGCGATGCCGGAGAGCCGACCCAATGTCCTGGTCATCATGACCGACGAGGAACGGTACCCGCCCCCCTATGAAGAGGCGGCGGTGACCGAGTTCCGGCGGGACAAGTTCCCGGCCCGTGAGCGATTGCGGGCTGCCGGGGTCGAGTTCCACCGTCACTACGCCGCTTCGACGGCGTGCCTCCCCAGCCGGGCATCCCTGTTCACCGGCCACTACCCCTCACTCCACGGGGTGACCTCCACCGACGGTCTGGCCAAGGCGGCCAACGACCCGGGCATCTCCTGGCTCGACCCCGACGGGGTGCCGACCATGGGGGACTGGTTCCGGGCCGCCGGGTACAGCACCCACTACCGGGGGAAGTGGCACATCTCCCACGCCGACCTGATCCCCGGCGGGAGTCATGTCGGATTGATGGCCAACGACCGGACCGGCACCGTCGACCCGGAGGTGGTCGACCTCTACCAGCGGGCCGACCGGCTGGAGCGGTTCGGCTTCTCCGGTTGGATCGGCCGGGAGCCCCATGGGCCCAACCCAGCGGACACCGGGTTCGTGCGGGATCCGCTCTTCGCCGATCAGGTCAGTGAGCTGTTCGGGGAGTTGGCCGCCGACCAAGCTGATGCGCGGCCATTCTTGGCGGTGGCGTCGTTCGTCAACCCCCACGACATCGTCTTCTCCGGCTTCGGCTGGGACGCCTTCGGGTTCCCGGCCATCGACGAGGGGGTTCCGGAGGTGAGCGAGGCCCCTTCCCAGCGCGACGGCTTCTCGGGTCGGCCCGACTGCCAGAGGCAGTTCCGGGACCTGTGGCCGCAACTCCTGTACCCGCAGCCGACCGACGTCACCTACCGCCGGTTCTATCTCTGGCTCCATCAACTGGTGGACCGGGCCATCGAGCGGATCCTGCTGGCGCTCGACGCCTCGGGGTTGGCGGAGCACACCATCGTCGTCTTCACCTCCGACCACGGGGACCTGGTCGGCGCCCACGGCGGGATGCAACAGAAGTGGTACAGCGCCTTCGACGAGGCCATCCGGGTGCCGCTGGTGGTGTCGGGACCCGGCATCGCCCCTTCCGCCACCGGCGTCTCCGCGCCGACCAGCCACATCGATCTCCTCCCCACCCTGCTCGGCCTGGTCGGTGTCGAGCCCGAGGCGCTGATGGGCGAATTGTCGAAACACCACGTCGAGGTCCAGGGACTGGTGGGTCGCGACCTCAGCCCGGTGGTCCGGGCCCCCGAGTCGCCGGCTCCGGGTGATCCGGTCTATTTCACCACCGAGGACCACATCGACGCCGGGCTCCGCCAGACCAATCGGTTCAGCGGAGATCGCTTCGTGCCGGTGGCGGCGCCGGCCAACATCGAGTCGGTGATTGTTGCCCTCCCCGAGGGCGACGAGGGGGGTTCCCGGCTCTGGAAGCTGAGCCAGTACTACGACCGACTGGTCGAGTGGGAGGCGGCCCACCAGGTGACGCCGGCCGGAGCCCACCCCGAACCGGTGGATTCCCAGTGGGAGCTCTACGACCTGAGCACCGACCCCGAGGAGCGGAACAACCTCTGGGCCGCCCCGGACGCGCCGGTCGACCGGCTCCGTCAGGTGCTGGAATCAGCCCGGGAGGACCACCGGCGGGTCCCGCTCCACCGCAATGACCACTGAAGCCAACCTGTACGCTGTGCGCGCCATGAACGACCGAAACCGGTTCGATCCGGCGTCAGTCGACAGGTTCAGGATTGTCGACAACCACTACGACCGCTCCTCGCGGACGGTGGCCCTTCGCTATGGGCTCGGTGACCAGCTCTCGTTCGAAGAGACCATCACCTTCGAGACCGAGCCCCCGGCGGACCTGGCCTTCGATGGCGCCGGACTGGATCGTGCCCTCCACCACCTCCATATCGCCGCCGGGACCAGCTACTACAAGGCGGCGGCTCCGAGGCGGGTGGAGGTGGAGGGGACCGGGTTGACCAGCTCGGAGTCGGCGTTCCACCGGCACCTCTACGACGACGGTCTGCGGGAGTTCGCGGTGACCAACGGGCTCCCGGTTCCCCGGGTGGTGGAGATCCGCTCCGCCTCCGCTCCGGAGATCACCGCGGAGCCGCTCCGATCCCTGCGACCCGGCGGGCTGGTGGTGCCGATCGGCGGCGGCAAGGACTCGATGGTGCTGATCGAAGCAGTCCGGCCCCTGGGCCCGCGGCTCCTGGCCGTGAACCCCCACCCGTTGGTCATCGAGTTGGCCGCCCAGACCGGCCTCGAGTTGATCGTGATCCGTCGCCGCCTGTCGCCGGAGCTGACCCGGCTCAATGCCGCCGGAGCCCTCAACGGTCACGTCCCGATCACCGCCATCGTCGCGCTCATTGCGGTGGCGGCAAGCTACGTCTATGGCTACGACTCCATCGCCATGGCCATCGAGCGCTCGGCCAGCGAGGAGACTCGGTGGGTCGACGGGGTGCCGGTCAACCATCAGTACTCGAAGAGCCTCGACTTCGAGATCCTCCTCCAGCATCTGATCGCCGACTCCATCGACCCCGGACTCACCTACGGCTCCGCCCTCCGCCGGTACTCCGAGCTGACCATCGCCAGGGCGTTCTCAAGACTCACCGGCTATCACGGCACCTTCTGCAGCTGCAATACCGCCTTTCGCCAGCAGGCGGCCGCCGGTGACCGCTGGTGCGGTCACTGCCCGAAGTGTCGGTTCGTCGGGTTGATGCTGGCCCCGTTCCTGACTCCGAAGGCACTGGTCGGCATCATCGGCCGGGACATGTTCGACGACCCCGAGCAGATCGGTGGCTTCGCCGCCCTCATGAGCGAGGAGGGCAAGCCGTTCGAGTGCGTGGGGGAGCGGGGTGAGTCGGCCGCCGCCATGCGGATGCTGTCGGATCTGCCCGCCTGGAAGGACACGGTGGTGGTGGCCGCCCTCGCCGAGCCGGCCCGGGCCATGGTCTCCGATCACGACGTGGAGAGCTTGCTGGCTCCCGATTCTTCCCCGGAGTTCCCCGACGCCGAGGTGGCCTCGGCGGTCGATGGCCTGCTGACCGGGACCCGGTGACCCTCGACGACCTCAGCCGCCAGAGGGTGGCGGTGTGGGGGATGGGGCAAGAGGGTTTGGCGATGGCCCGCCTCCTCATCGAACGGGGATCGTTGCCGGTCCTCATCGATGATCAGGTGGAGGCGGCCACCGACCGGGTGGAGGCCGGCCTTTCCGCGGGGATGGCGGTGCTGGCCCCGGGCGGGTTGGACTGGAGCGGCTTGGACGTGGTGGTCCGCGCCCCGGGGGTGAGCCGGTACCGGGGCGAGCTGGTGGCGGCGGGATCCGCCGGGGTCACCGTCACCACCGCCACCGCCGTCTGGCTGGAGGACTTCCGCGACGCGCCGGTGTTGGCCATCACCGGGACCAAGGGGAAGAGCACCACTGCCTCGCTGGCCGCGTCGATCCTGGAGAAGCTGGGACTGTCGGTGGCCCTGGCCGGGAACATCGGCGAGCCGGTCACCGACCTCTACGGGCGGGATCCGGTGGACGCCTATGTGGTCGAGGTCTCCTCCTACCAGGCCGCCGACGTGACCGTCTCTCCCCGGGTCTGCGTCCTCACCAGCCTGGCGCCCGACCACCTCGACTGGCACGGCGGCGAGGAGGCCTACTACCGGGACAAGCTCCGGCTCATCACCGCCGGTCCACCGGGCTCGTTGGCCGTCAACGCCGGCAGTGCCGAAGCGGTGCGCCGGACCGCCGACCATCCCGACCGGATGCTGTTCGGCCCTTCGGGACGGGTGCGGTTCGAGCCCACCGGGATCATCTCGGTCGACGGGGCGCCGCTGCTGGCGTCCGAGCGGCTCCGGGTGCCGGGGGAGCACAACCTGGCCAATCTTTGTGGCGCCATCGCCGGGGTGTGGCGGCTCCGCGGGGAGCCGCCACCGGCCGAAGCGGTCACCGCCGCCGTCGACGGCTACGACGGCCTGCCGTCGCGGTGCCGGACGGTGGGGGAGCGGGACGGCCTCACCTTCGTCGACGACGCCCTGGCCTCCAATCCGTTCGCCACCGTCGCCTCGGTGGGGGCGTTCCCCGGACGCCAGCTCACCGTCATCCTCGGTGGCGCCGACCGTGGCATCGATTTCCACCCGTTGGCCGAAGCCCTGGCGGCCCGCCGACCCACCCCGAAGGTGGTGGTGCTGCCCCCGGATCCGGCGCGGATGGCGACGGCGCTCACCGGTGCCGATCCTCAACTCTCGGTGGAGACCGCTGACGACCTCGAGGAGGCAGTGGCCAAGGCGGTCGCGGTGACCCCATCGGGGGGAGTGGTGCTGTTCTCCCCGGCGGCGCCCACCCCCGAGGGCGAAGGTGGTTACCGCCAGCGCAGCCGCCAGTTCATTTCCGCTACCGGGCTGACCGGGGATGCGGCTTGAGGGGCAGTCCGTGCTGGAGGGCGAAGTCCTCCACCTCCAGGGACTCGAAGCGGACGGGGGTGCTCGGATGGTGGATCATGACCGATCTGAGGACCACGCCGGAGGCCTATGTGCAGAGCGGCTCGGTCACCGCCACCAAGTAGGGCCTTGGGTGCCGGTCAGTGCCGGGCGGGGTCGAACTCCAGCACCTGGGTGAGACGGATGTTGTTGCCGGACGGATCCCGGAACGAGGTGTCGATGCCGTAGGCCTGGGCGGTCGGCGGGTCGTTGAAGGTGACCCCCCGGGCCGAGAGTTCGTCGTAGCTGGCCTGGCAGTCGTCGGTCTCCAAAAACAACGTGCCCCCGGCCCCCTTGGCCACCAGGTCGCCGAGTCGGGCGCTGTCGTCGGGGTCGAGCATGGGCGACCCGGGGACCGGCATCAGCACCAGGCCGACGTCGTCCTGGCCGGCCGGGCCGACGCAGAGCCAGCGGAAGTTCCAGGCTTCCATGGTCACATCGGCGCGCACTTCCCAGCCCAGCGTCTTGGTGTAGAAGGCGAGGGCTTCGTCCTGGTCGTGCACCCAAAACTGGACGTTGGCGATCTTGGTCATCGGTTTCTCCTGGCTGGTCGTCGGGCTACAACGTCGAGCCTAAGGGGCGGTGATCAGGGCGTCTTCTCGAAACGTGCGGTTCTGGGGACGGCCGTAGGCCTGGGCGACACACTTCGGAATCCGCAGCTGTGACTCGGCCGGCGGGTAGGCGGCCCGGTAGTTCGTCGGGGTCTGGCCGAACATCCGGCCGAAGCTGGTGGTGAACGAGCCGAGGCCGTTGGCGCCGACGGCGAAGCAGATGTCGGCGATCGACCAGTCGCTGGTCCGCAACAGGGCGGCGGCCCGCTCCAGGCGCCGGGTCAGCAGGTACTGGTGGGGTGACTCGCCGAAGCTCCGTTTGAACTGGCGACTGAAGTAGGCGGGGGAGAGACCGGCCGCCGCGGCCAGATCGCCGACCGAAAGGGGCTCGAAGTAGCGGGCGTCGGCGAGGTCCTTGGCCCGCAGCAGATGGCGGGACAGTGGCGGGTCGGCCATCGGCTCAGTATGCCCGACGGGGGAGTGCCCAGTTAGCGCCGGCCCCAGGTCTGTTTGGTGTGGTTGCCCATGTCGACGGCCAGTTGGGCCAGCTGCCGGGTCATCTCCCCGGGGTCGGCATGACCCCACTTGCCGTGCCCGGGCAGCACCCAGGAGAACCGGGCCACCCCGGCCAGTCGGGCCATCGAGGTGGTGAGGGCCGGCCACGAGTACCAGGTGGCGGATCCGAAGACGTCGAGGCCGTTCCGTTCTTCGTTCCAGGACAGGGAGTCGCCGGTGAAGAGGTGCCCGCCGTCGTCCTCGAACACCACGCTCCCACGGGTGTGACCGGGCACCGGGATCGCCCGCACCCCCGGCGCCACGGTGACAATGTCGTCGCCCCGCAGGATGTCGGTGGCATAGGGAGCGGCGTCGCCGTCGGCCTCTTGGATCCAGACCCGGGCGCCGAACCGTCGGGCGTAGCGGTCGGCGTCGGCGACATCGTCCCGATGGCTCAGGAGCACGTGGGCCACCCCGCCGAGCTCGGCCAGCCGGTCGGCCAGTCGCCGGGTGTACCGGGGCGAATCGATGAGGAGATTTCCCTCCTTCCTCACCACCAGGTAGCTGTGGGCACCGAAGGAGGACTCATCGTTGAAACCGCAGAGGTAGACGTTGTCGGTGAGCCGCCAGGGGAAGACGTCAGGGGGAGGCCGCCGGCGGCTCCGGGTCCCGATCGACCGGGTCGGACAGGCTTCCGCCGCCCTCCACATGGCAGCCTCGTCGTCGGGCCCCGACGGCTGGCGGACGATGACCGACAGCCCCTCCTCGTCGGCGGCGATCAGCCCGGGGGCGTAGTGGCGGGCGACATCGCAGGCGATGCAACGGGTATCGGCGTACCAGTCCCCAGCCACGCTGTCGGGGTGCTGCATATCCAAGCGAGCCACTTCGCGACTTTACCGGTCCGCCTCCAGAGTCCGGATGGCACCCGCACCCAGGAGTTCGGTCGCCCAGGTCGTCACGGGATGGGCGGCGACGTCACGATCTGCACCACCGCCACCGTGAGCATCAGGCCGCCGAGGATGACCAGACCCAGCCGAATCCGGAAGAATCGGAAGTGGCCACTGATCCCGATGAGGAACAAGATGGTGGCGAGGTAGATGGTGTCCCGGACGTAGTTGTCGGAGTTGGCGCCCGCCTCGACCCCCAGCGAGTACTGGTTGTCCGCCTTCTTGTCGAGGGTGGCGGCCTGGGCCAGCTGCGGCTGTCGGTACTCGGGCATGTAGGTCGGGCCAGGCGGGGCCGACGAGTTGGTGAACGGCTGCGTCGCGATCCAGGCGTCGAAGGCCACCTTGAAGGCGGGACTGAACCGCCGCGCCGCCACCCCTTCGGCGGTGGTGTTGCCGGCGACATAGGCGGTGAACCAGGTGTTGAAGGTCGTCGAGTCGAAGTTCTTGGTGTTCTCGGCATCGAGAGCGGCTCGATTCGCCTGGATACGAGCGGCCGATGCACCGGCCAGCCGTACCGACGATTCGGTGCTCCACTTCGCCGATGCATAACCCGTGTAGGCGGCGAGCAAAGCCACGATGGCGAGAAGTATGGCTTCGATGACCGAGAGCACCCGATCGTGCTCGCGTCCCTCGTCTTCCGACGGTTCTTCCCCGTGTTCGTCCGTGTGCTTCTTGTGTCTGGTGATCTCGCCGGCCACATCCCCGGTCTTCAGTCCCTCAGGCACATCTGTCTTTCTCCATTCGTTCGCCGGATTGCCCTATCGCTCCTACCGCTTTGGGAACGAGGATAGCCAGGCCGAGCCCGGAGCTTTGGCGATCGCCGCCCCGTCGCCGGCGTTCAGAAGCGCCCCTGGCCTGCCATCATGTGGTTGATGGAGGCTCAGTCCGACGACAGAGCGAGCCCGCCGGTCGAGGTCCCGGCGGCCATCGTCAAACGGGTGCGCGCCCTCTGCCTGGCGTTGCCCGAGGTGACGGTGCGGGTCGACCATTCACGGACCAGAACGAGGTCGACGGCGCAGTCGTTCGACATCCGCCGAAGGTCGTTCTGCTTGCTGGTGGCGGTGGAGAAAGCGACCGGCAGGCCCGTCCCGATGCTGGTGTTGCGGGCCGATCCCGACGAACGGGAGGCGTTGCTGTCCATGGGCCGTCCGTTCTTCGCCCCACGGGCCGGTCGTGATCGCATCGGGGTGCTGCTCACTGAAGGCACGGACTGGGAAGAGATCCGCGAGCTGGTGACCGAGAGCTTTCGGGTCCTGGCGCCGAAGAAGCTTACCGCCCGGCTCGACTCGGGGCCCGACCGCCCCCGCTGACCCGGCGACAGACCCGGTGAGAAGGAGACGTCTCGTTGCGCTGATTCTCCAGTATTCCGGTCCCATATCAATAGATGGGCAGGTGACATTGGACCTGACAATTGCTAGTTTCAGCGGCGCTATCACTCATCCCGACGAGAGATCGGCGGCACAACGTGGCACTGAAGGTCGTAGGCGCCGGGGTCGGTCGGACCGGGACGAACTCGTTGAAACTGGCTCTCGAGCAACTGTTGGGCGAGCCCTGTCACCACATGTTCGAGATCATCGTCGACCCGTCGCAGATACCTGGATGGACTGATGCCATCGAGGGTCGGCCGGTTGACTGGTCCACGATGCCGAAGGGATACGGGGCCTTGGTTGACTGGCCCGGAGCCTCCTTCTGGCCGGAGTTGACCGAGGCAAATCCGGATGCGCTGGTGCTGCTGTCGGTGCGAGACCCGGAGAGCTGGTACACCAGCGCCTCGAACACGATCTTCCAGGTCTTCGAACACATGCCGCCGGGCATGGAGCCGTGGTTTGACAGCATGCGCAAGCTCATGGCCGAGCGTTTCAGCGACAAACTCGACGATCCAACCGCGATGATGAAGGCGTTCGAGGATCACAACGACTCGGTCCGCAATGCGATCCCGGCGGAGAGGCTGTTGGAGTGGACACCGAGTGACGGGTGGGGCCCAATCTGCGAGCGCCTCGGCCTCGAGATTCCCAATGAGCCGTTTCCCAAGACCAACGAGACCAACCAGTGGCGGGCTAACCTCGGGATGCCGCCGGTTCCCCAGGTGCAAGGCTAGCTAGGACAGGAGAAATCCTTCCGGCCGAGCCGGCTACCGGGGCCCGTTCAGGGCCAACAGACTTGGAGACCGAAGATGTCGGCAACGCTCAAGCTGACGCATAAGGCGATCGGAGTCGAGGTCCGTCGGGGCACGTACGACGTGGTGGTCGACGGCGAGGGTGTCGGGTCGATGGAAATGAACGAGACCTTCGAGATACCCATCGAGCCTGGGCACCACACCCTGCAAGTCCGCAACGGCCGAAACTTGAGCCGCACGCTGTCCTTCGACGCGGCCGACGGTCAGGTCGTCGGCTTCCGATCCACCGGGAAGAGGCCCCTGCCGATCTTTCTGGTGTCCTTCCTGGTGCCGCGCCTGGCGCTCTCGCTCCGTCCGGAGTAGCCGGGTCGCTCAGCCTCGAGAGGCTCGTTTCCCGACTACCGGCCTTTGCCCTCGAGGGCCGGTGCGCCTCCTCCGGTCCGCTGGTCGGATAGGCGTCCGGCCGGGACCAGATGGTAGGAAGATGGGGTCTGAGCCAAAGGGGGGGCATGTCCAGGATTACCGTCATCAGCTCGACGGCGAGGTCGGTGGAAGGGTTCGTCGACCATGACCGGGGGACCGCCCTGATCGACCCCGAACGCCTGCCGGCCGCATTGGGCTGGGAGCTGAAGCCGGTGGGACTCTGCCGCCAGGACGTCTGCGTGCCGGTGGCCGACCCCTCCGCGCTGGTGGTGGACGGCCGGGTGGACCTGGCGGCGGTGGCCGCCGCCCTCGGCCGCCAGATCGTGGTCGACACCGCCATCGGGGTGGTGGCGGTCTCCCTGCCCACCGAGTCGCGGAGCTCGGCCCTCGACGGTCTCCGGGCCCCGCCGTTCGACCTGCCCGATCTCGAAGGGAACCTGCGCTCCAGCCGGGAGTGGGAGGGGAAGAAGAAGCTGCTGGTGACGTTCGCCAGCTGGTGCGGCTGCCGGTACGACCTCCCCGGCTGGCAGGGACTCCACGACGAGTTGGCCGCGTTCAACTTCTCGGTGATCGCGGTGGCCCTCGATCAGGCCGCCGCCGACGTCACCCCCTACTGCGAGGGCATCACCATGCCGGTGCTCTACGACTCCGAGCACATCCTCACCGAGCTCTACGCCATCTCCAACGTGCCTACGGTGGTCTGGATCGACGAGCAGGACACCATCGTCCGCCCCAACGGGTACGCCTTCGGAACCGACCTGTTCCAGGAGATCACCGGGGTGGAGGCGTCGCCCCATCTCGACCAGGTGCGCCGCTGGGCCCGGGAGGGGGAGGTCCCGATCACCGCCGCCGACGCCCGGTCGGCGGTCGAAGACCTCTCCGACGATGAGGTGATGGCCCGGCTGCACTTCCGGGTGGCGGCCGAGGCCCATCGCCAGGGCGACCCCGATGCCACCCGGTCCCACCTGTCGGTGGCGGCGGAGCTGGCCCCCGACGACCTCACCATCTGGCGGGCGGCGATGCCGCTGATCGGCGAGGACCCCTTCGGTCCCGGGTTCATGGCCCGCTACGAGGAGTGGCAACAGCAGGGCAGCCCCTACCACGGGCTGCCGGCGGTGAGGTCAGCCGAACCGACATCGTGATGGGTGGGGAGAGCGGGGCGGCCGTCGAGGTCACCGATCTGGTCAAGCGGTATCCGAAGGCGCCGGTCGATTCGGTGGCCGGGATCACCTTCGGGGTGCGGCCGGGCGAGGTGTTCGGGTTCCTCGGTCCGAACGGCGCCGGCAAGACCACCACCATCGGGATCCTCACCACCCGGATCCGGCTGACCGGCGGTCAGGCCCGGGTGGCCGGGGTCGACGTGATGGCCGACCCGGTGGGGGCCCGCCGGGTGCTCGGGGTGGTGCCCCAGCAGAACAACCTCGACCGCTCCCTGTCGGTCCGGCAGAACCTGCTCTTCCACGCCAGCTACCACGGGGTGCCCCGGGCTCTCCGCCGGGCCCGCGCCGATGAGCTGCTGGCCCAGTTCGGGCTGGACGACCGGCCCGACGGCCGGCCCGACGACTTCTCCGGGGGACAGATCCAACGGATGATGATCGCCCGGGCCCTGATGCACGCCCCCACCGTGCTGTTCCTCGACGAGCCCTCCACCGGGCTCGACCCGGCCGCCCGCCTGTTCATGTGGGAGCGGGTCGCCCAGCTCAAGGCGGAGGGGACCACCGTCGTCATCACCACCCACGACATGGAGGAGGCCACCGTCCTCAGCGACCGGGTGGCGATCATCGACCACGGCCAGCTGCTGGCCCTCGACGCCCCCGCCGCGCTGGTGCGGGACATGGCCGGGGAGCGCACCCTCGACTGCACGGTGGATCCGGGCCAGGCGGTGGACGCCGGTACCGTCTACCGGGAGCTGGTCAAGCTGGCCGCCGTCGACCGGGTCGAGCCGCTGGAGGATCCCGGCGCCGCCGGTTGGCGCTACCGGGTCTACGTGCAGGGCGAGACCGCCCCGTTGCTGGCCGTCGTCGTCCAGGCCATCGGGGATGCGGGCGCCTCGCTCACCGACGTCCGGCTCGGCGAGCCCACCCTCGAGGACGTGTTCATCCATCTCACCGGGAGGTCGCTGCGATGACGACGGCGGAGCCGATGGTGGTGGTGGATCCGTCGGGGGAGCGGGCCCGCCCCTGGGGACCCTGGCAGACCGGGCTGGCCATCCTCCGCCGGGACCTGTTCGTCACCGGGCGCGAGTTCCCCATCTTCCTGGCCCAGGTGATCCTCCAGCCTTTGTTCCTCCTCTTCGTGTTCGGGAAGGTGCTCACCCAGCTCGGCTACGCCCGGCCCGGCTACGCCGAAGTGCTGTTCCCCGGCCTGGTGGCCCTGGCCGCCGTCCTCACCGGGCTGCAGAGCACCGCGCTGCCGCTGGTCATCGAGTTCTCCTACAGCAACGAGATCGAGGACCGGCTGCTGGCCCCGCTCCCGATCGGGGCAGTGGCACTGGAGAAGATCGTCATCGCCGCCGTGCGGGCCACCATCGCCGCCGCGGTGATGTTCCCGATCGGGATCTGGCTGCTGGGGTCGATCCCCTGGACGGCGGGGGCGGCGGCCGGGGTGATCGCCATGACCCTGATCGGGGCGCTGCTCGGCGCCTCGATGGGCCTGGTCCTCGGGACCTTCGTGTCCCCCAACCGGATCAACGTGACCTTCGCCCTCGTCCTCACCCCGCTGCTGTTCACCGGGTCGAGCCAGTACCCCTGGCCCTCCCTCAGTCACATCCGGTGGTTCCAGGTGGTGTCGGCCTGCAACCCGATGACCTATGTGAGCGAAGGTCTCCGGGGCCTGATGGTCCCCTCGGTGCCCCACATCCAGACCTGGATCTGCTTCGTGGCCGCCATCGGCGCCTGGCTGATCCTCACCGCCATCGGCATGATCGGCTTCCGGCGCCGGGCGGTGGGCTGAGCCGCGACTGCGGTCGGCGGTCCGGGGATGGGCTCCCGGCGTTGCCGGGGTTACTGCTCGGCGAGGATGGCGGCCAGCTCGGCCAACGGGTCCCGGAGCACCGGCCCGGTGGTCTCGACGGTGGCCGAGACGATGGTCCCGTTGAACCGGAACGGGGCCTGGTAACCGGGGCCGACCGCCGGTCCCCACTCGTAGCCACAGGTCAGGCCGATCCCCACCCCGTTGAACCCGGAAGGGGTGAACCGCTCCAGGTTCCCCCGGGCGGCGGTCCGCCCGTCGCAGGACAGCACCATCTGGCCACCGAGCCCGTCGTACTTCTGGAACTCGAAGGTGAGGGTGTGCTTGCCCGCCCCGATCGGCTGGGTGGCCTCGATGATGTGGTGCTCCTTGCCGTAGAGGTTGTGGACGTAGCGCAGCCGTCCTCCGATGAGGTGGAGCGACCAGCCCCCGAGGGCACAGCCGAGGGCCAACAGCACCCCTTCGGGGACCACCCCGGCGGCCACGGTGACCTCGACGGTCATCCGGTGGGACCGGTTGCGGACGTTGACCGCCACCGATTCGGGCACCGGGGCGCCGTCGGGGAAGTAACGGAACCGGTCACGGGGCCGGCGATGGTCGGGCTTCGGGTGGGTGAGGGCCCACAGCACCCGGTTGTCGAGGGGCAGCACCTGGTTCTGTCGCGCCTCGTTCCACCACAGGGCGACCAGCTCGGCCACCTTGGCGGGTTGGCCGGCGGCCAGGTCGATGGTCTCGGAGGGGTCCTCGGCCACGTGGTAGAGCTCCCAGACGTCGTCCTCGAAGGGGGCGTTGGGGTTCAGCCCGTCGTCGTAGAGCGGCCCGACCGGATGGAAGGTGACCGCCTTCCAGCCGCGGTGGTAGATGGCCCGAGACCCGAACATCTCGAAGTGCTGGGTGATGTGCCGCTCCGGCTGTTCGGCTCCGTCGGCGCCGAGCAGGTACGCGAAGCTGACCCCGTCGATGGAGGTCTGGCGCACCGAGTCGATCTCGATCGGGGCCCGGATTCCGGCCAGTTCGAGGACCGTCGGGAGCACGTCGATGGCGTGGGTGAATTGGCGGCGGATCCCGCCGGCGCCGGACCCGAGCCGGGACGGCCAGCTGATGATGCAGGGATCGGCCACCCCTCCATGGTGCACCTCCCGCTTCCAGCGCTTGAACGGGGTGTTGCCGGCCAGGGTCCAGCCCCACGGGTAGT
>DATARI010000151.1:0-4491 GCA_036264255.1 Acidimicrobiales bacterium
CCCATGGCTACCGGTCCGGAGTCGCTGATCACGAACCCCTGGTTGGTGCCGTTGGAGTACTGGGTATGGGAGGCGTTCCAGTTCTGGGCCGGCTTGTCCTTCAGCTGGCAGACGTTCGGCATGTGGAAGGAATGCACCAAATGCCCGTTCCCGTCGGGGTTGGTCGCCCGGGGCGTGCCGTTGGCGATGAGGGTGAGACCATCGCCTCGGCCAAGGGTGCCGAGGAGGTTGTCGAACGAGTGGTTCTCCATCATCACCACCACGATGTGGTCGAACTGGGGAAGCTGGTCGCTCCCGACCGCCGCCTTGGGGTTCGGCGGAACTCCCACTTTCCCGACCGGACGGGACGTCGAGGTGGTGGTGGTGCCACTGGACGAGGATCCGCCGCAGGCGGCCAGCACCGCCCCGGTGGCTCCCAGCGCCGCTCCCCCGAGCAGGGTCCGCCGACTCAGCCTTCCGGTCGCCGCCCTTCCGGTCACCGCCCCCGGGGCGGTACGCCGGGCCTCCGGCTCTGCTGACTCCACGGTGCCCCCTCGATGGTCGATCCGGCGCTGACCCGGAGTGTAGGCCCCGACCCTTCGCCGGAGGGGAGACACCGGGTGGCCAGCCCCGTCGGGGCGATGGCGGTCAGCGCGGCCACCGCAACTAGCATCGTTAGCTGCCATGACCACCCCCGCCCAGGCCCCGGCAGATCTGTCGGACGCACCCCCTGACGAAGACCTCAGCGTCGACCCGGAGCATCGCTCCTACCAGCGGATGTCGCTCCGGGGACCGGCCGTCATCGTGGTCGGCATCGCCGCCTTCATTCTGGTCGGCGGGATACTGGCGTCCATCCTCACCGCCGGGGGCAACCCGGTGCTGTCGGTCCACTCCATCCGGATCCCCGACGGCACCCTGGTGCAGCTCACCCCGGCCACCACCGCGCTGAAGCCCATCATCAGCAGTGAACCACCCGCCGACATCCTCTCCGCCTTGGCCGTCCCGACCGGGAGTGTGAGGCGGAGCTGGGTCAACATCGATCAGAACCAGACCCAGTACGACCGAACCGCATCCTTCACCACCGGGCTGTCCTCCGATCAGATGGTCGACGTGTACCAGACCCTCCTCCCCCGCTTGGGTTGGAAGCTCCTCTACCAAGGTCAGGGGTCGGCCAACGGCGTCTCCGGCACCGAGGTGCTGGCCCGACGAGGCAGCGGCGACGGCTACTACTGGGAAGTCGGCGCCATCGTGCCCCCGGCGACCGCATCGGGAGTCACCCCGTACACCCTGGTCCTCATCGAACAGGACAGCGACCAGTAGCCCGCCAGCCGGGAGTCACCGCTAAGGGACCGGCTGCGGCGCGATGCGATCGACTCCCAGCTCCGGCCCGTGGACGCCGGTCTTGGCCGGAGGGATGGCCGGATCGGCGGCCCGGCCCAGCATCCACGACCACACGAAGAGGTTGATCGGGTAGAGCAGGTAGCCGACCCGGGTGGCCGGCGCCAACACAATTGCGAACAGCATCACCCACCCCGCCAGCCGAGCTACCCCGGCGGACCCGACCGGAGGCCGGCGGATCAGATGGCGGGCGAAAAGGGCCAGACCCCCGACGACGACGATCACCACGTAGGCGCGGTGGGCGCCGGGAAACGCCGACACGAAGAGGTGGCCGGGTAGCGGGCTGACCGCCGGTGACGCCACGCCGGCCAGGCCCAGTGGGAACCGGACCACGTTGTCGATGAAGGCCGACGGGTTGCTCAACGCCACCGGCAGCACCACCGGGCAGACCACCACCAACAGCCCGATGAGGTAGCGGCCGATGGCGCGCCGCTGCCGGAGGTCGAGCGCCACCCAAATGGCCAGCACCGCCAGCGGCCAGGCGGTGAACTTGAGCGACGAGGCGGCGCCGAGCGCCAATCCGGCGATCAGCGGTCTTCGTCGCTGCAACGCCACCAGGCCGAGGAGCATCAACGCCGTCACCGGCATGTCGTCGCCTCCGGTGGCCAACGGAAGCGCGGCAGTGGGCAACACCGTCAGCACCTGAAGGGCACGGAACCGGGCGTCGGTCGGGGGTCGGAGGCGGCTGAGGGCGATCACCGAGATGATCACGGTGAACACCAGGAACTGGATCCGGGCATCGGTGAGGCGAGCCTCGACCTTGCTGCCGCTCGAAAAGCCGAACAGGACCATCCCCGGCAGGTACGGGTAGTACAGCTCGTATTCGGGAATCTGGCTCTGATGGATGACGATGTGCCCGTTCCGGTAGATGAGCCGGTAGGGGTCCTTCCCGGCGTCGGCCAGTACCCCCGCCTGCTCCACCACCAGCACCTCGGGCTGGACATGGGCGGCGGCGTCCCCCTCCGACCGCCAGATCACCTCCATGGTCAACGGGACGATGGTGGCACCGGCCAGCACGAAGATGACGGTGCCGACTCGGGCCGCCTGCCACCGTCGGGGTCGCCCGGCGGACCTCCCGCCCAACGGGTCGGGTTGGAGGTGGTCGGACGGGCCCTTCCCGTTGGCCAGGACTGGGCTCCCGGTTCCTGATTTCGACCTCGACTGCCGCCCGAGCCGCCAGGCGATGACGGCCATGAACACCCCGGCGGCGGCATAGGGGCCGACCGCCATCTCCCCCCATTGGCGGTACAGCGGGATACCGGCGATCAGGGCGGTGACCCCCGCGAAGCAGGCCGCCACCGAGTAGAGGACCGAGTCCCGCCATTCCGGCGACCAACCCCGCATCACCAGGGCGGCCCGGCGGAAGGCGTCACGGGAGGCTCGTGACAGCCCGGCGTCGCGACCCCAGAGTTTCCGTTGGCGGTCGGGAGCCACGTTTGATGGTACCACCGGGTTCATCGGATTCCCGGGGGGCTCGGCTCGCTTCCCGACCCGTCGACACCGGGTTCGGTCCCGAACACCGACCGGTAAAACTCCAGCTCAGCGGTTAAGCAGGCCTCGATGGTCTCCGCCCGGCGGAACCCATGTGACTCACCGGCGAACACTTCCAAGCTGCACCGGACCCCATGGGCGGACAAGGCCTCGGCAAAGCGCTCCGACTGCGTGGCGGGCACCACCGGATCGTCGGCTCCCTGGAGGAGGAGCACGGCTCCGGTCACCGCCTCGGGGTGGTAGAGCGGCGACCGTTGGCGATAGACGTCGATGGCGGCGGGGAGCGGACCGATCAGCCCGTCCATGTACCGGGACTCGAAGTCGTGGGTGTCGGTGGCCAGGGCTTCCAGATCGGTGACCCCGTACCAGGAGGCCGCCCCGGCAAACCGGTCGGTCCGCACCAGCGCAGCGAGGGCGGTGAGCCCACCGGCACTGGTTCCCCGAATCGCCATCCTGGCCCCGTCGACCCGGCCGGCCGCGGACAGGGCCTCGGCGAAGGCGGTGCAGTCGTCGACGTCGGCGACGCCCCAGAGGCCCTGCAGGCTTCGCCGGTAACCGCGCCCGTAGCCGCTGCTCCCCCGATAGTTGACCGCCGCCACCGCCAGTCCGCGGCTGGTAAAGAACTGGATGAGCGGATCGAAGCCGGGCTCGGCGGCCCCGGTGGGGCCGCCATGGCAGAAGACCACCAGGGGCGGCTCGCCCGGGTTGGGTCCCCGGGCGGTGGCGCTGGTCGGCGGGTAGAACAGCCCGGGTATCGGACCGGCCGCACTGGGAGCCACGAACGGCTCCGCCACCGCGATTCCTTCGTCGGCCGGTTCCACCCCGTCGGCGGGGTTGGGGGTCAGCCGGACCGCCGGCGCGGAACCATCGGAACTCAGCTGGTAGACCCCCATCCCGGCGGTGGCGGTGGCGCCGAGGACCCCGATCCGCCGGCCGTCGGCGGTAACCGCGACCCCGCTGATGGTGATGCAGGGCTGGTCGACCTCGGTCACCTCCCAGGGGCCGGGAGGACCGCCGTCGGCATCGGAGGCGGCGCCGGGACCCGGCGGATGGAGCCGGACCAGATGATCGCGGCCCTCCCGGTGCATGCGACAGAGCAACGACCCATCGGGAAGCTCCGCCATGGTGGCCTGGCCGAGCACCCAGTCGGGAGCATGGAACTCGGCGTCCAGGTCGACCAGTGGAACCGCGGCATCGGTTTGGTCCAGCCGGTCGGCCGGGATGCGGTGCGGGAGCCACCAGTCGGGACCGTCGGCCACCACCACCAGGCTGCCGTCCCGGCACCACCGGGGCTGGCCCACCGCGACGTCGTCCCCGCCGGCCACCCGGTGGGGATCGGCGAGGGTGAGCCCGGCGTCCGA
The DNA here is from genome assembly GCA_036264255.1 of Acidimicrobiales bacterium. Classification (GTDB taxonomy): domain Bacteria; phylum Actinomycetota; class Acidimicrobiia; order Acidimicrobiales; family RAAP-2; genus DASZIT01. Next base: position 4,230 of record DATARI010000151.1, read on the forward strand.
TTCGGCCAGGTTGGCCACCCACAGGTCCGACTGGTCCCAAGACATGTTCGGATGGCGCCACTCGACCCAGGCCAGATGCCGGCCGTCGGGGGACGGGCGGGGCGCCGCCACGAAGCCCCCGGTGTCGACCAGCTGGACCATCCGCTGGGAACCGTCGGTGGCGACGGCCACCAACCGGTGGCTGGTGCGGCCGGGGTCGTGTCGCTCTTCGACGCTAACCATCCAGGCCCCCGACGGGGTGACCACCCCCTCGGCGTAACGA
>DATARI010000181.1:0-12488 GCA_036264255.1 Acidimicrobiales bacterium
CTCCTGGCCCGTCGGCGGCGGCGAGACACACTGACCGTTCTGGCATTGGTGTTCACCCTCACCCTGGTGATCGGCAGTATCCCCGGGGCACGACCGGCCTGGGTTGTCACCGCGATTGCGGCGGCCGCCTTGGCAATATACGTCGCCATGCTGGTGCACATGCAGAACGTGATGTCGGAAGGCGAGCGCAAACTCCGTTACCTCCGGCCCGAGACGGGTCAGAGCATGAGCCGGGACGAGTATCTGGCGATGGCGGGAATGCAGTATGAGGACAGCCGGTACGGACACCCGGCTGGCCGCGCCGCTTCCCGTTGAGCGACCCTCTTCCTGCTGCATTCGACCCCCCTGGTTCCGGCCTCGCCCTTCCGTCGAGCACTCGGCTCGCCGAGCAGTTGGCGGTGGTCGGGCCGTCCTTACGAGAAGAACTCGCGGGTGCCCATCAGGCGCGAGAGGTCGCGTTGCGAGCCTGCCGCGACACCATCCGGCAGTGCAGTTTGGCCATTCGGGCCGTCCACCGGCTGCTGCCCAATGAAGTGCGAGAGCATGCGGCCGCCGCCGAAGCGTCCCTTCGAGTGGCCCAACAGGCGCTCGAGCCCTTCCCCCGCCTGGCCGCCGCCGGCTTTCTGCACGACGCCGAGAAGGAGTACGCCGAGGCCCGATTGACGGCAGCTTTGGTGGACGGGTCCCCGCTACCCGATCACCGCTCCCTGGGAGTGGCGATTCCGGCTTGGCTCAACGGGCTGGCGGAAGCGGCATCCGAACTCCGGCGGCATCTCCTCGACCGGATCCGGGACGGCGACCTGGCTCGCGGGTCAGCGCTGCTCGACGCCATGGGCGACTGCTACGACGTACTCGTAACGGTCGACTTCCCCGATGCCATCACCGGTGGTCTGCGGCGAGCCACCGACGCTCTGCGTGCCGTGCTCGAACGCAGCCGCTCCGATGTGACCACCACCACTCTGCAGGTCCAACTCCAACGGGCCATCGAGGGCATGTCGAAGGTTCCCCTGGATCAAGCGTCGGCAACCGTGGACCCCGGCTGGATGGAAGCGGCAGCAGCCGCCGCAACCGCGGCTGCGGCGGGTTTCGGAGGCAAAGCCCTCCCGCCAGCGGACGAACCCAGCGGTGAAGGGGAAGGGGCGATCCTCTGGGAGATCCAGACGGTGGTCGCCTCGAAGGTCACCATTCGCCGGGGATCGGTGGCCGCGGCGGTGGCAGCGCCGGTTGTCGAAGAAACTGAACCTGCGGGCCCTCCGGGCCGCGGTCCAGTGCTGGACGCCGAGGCCGCTGTCCTTCCCACGACCGAGCCCGACCAAGAGGCGCCTCCGGAGGTGGTCCCACCCCCAGTGGCGGCGGCTCCAGTGGCAGAAGCCCCAGTGGCAGCGGCTCCAGTGGCAGAAGCTCCGCCTGTGACCGAGCCGAAGACCGAAAAGTCGCCAGAGCGACTGGTCGGTGTGGCCCCACACGAGGTCGTCGTGCCGATCGGGGTACCCCAGCTGGGTGAGGAGACAACGAGCTCACCCCCCGTCAATCGGCGGTGGCGGCGGATCTGGCGGGCCACGGGACTCGTCGTACTCGCCGTAATTGGAGTTGCCATGGTGGGCATCGGGGTGGCCACGCTTGCTTTCCATCTCTCCATTCGACCGGTCCTTTCACCCAGCATGGAGCCCACCTATGGCCCTGGATGGGCCATCATCACCCGACCGGTCCCGACCTCCTCCCTGAAGGTTGGGGACATCATCGTGTTCACCCCGCCTGGGGAGTCTGTTGAGTTTGCCCACCGGATTGTCTCGATCACCGGGCCGGCCGATCAACCAGTCGTGATGACCAAAGGCGACAACAACCCGACCAATGACGCCTGGCACGCACGGCTGGACTCACCCACCACGGCCGAAGTGATTGCTGAAGTCCCAATCTTGGGTCGTGTTCTCAACGCCTTGGGCGGCGGCCTCACCCGGGCGGCGATCATTGGGGCTGCCGGCCTCATCGTCTGTGTGGTCGGGATGATCTGGATCATTCGTTCGGGTCGCCGCCGAACCATCTAACTGGGCACAGCTCACAACTCCGAAAAACGGCTTCAGGCTTCGTTGGCCTTGGCCCGTGGCGAAATTATGCCCTCCTGCAGGGACGATGTCCGCCGCAGAACTGAAAGAATTTCGCATCATTTTCTTCGTCGCGGCTCAAGTCGGCTTCCAAATGTGCCGATTCAAATGTCAATAGATATCCGATCATTGAAACGGAGATGGCATGCGACGGGCAACTCAAACGAATGGTGAGGGCAAAGAAACCCATCGCCGCCGCTGGACGTATCTGATTGCCGGAGTATTCGGCGTCGGGGTGCTGTCCTTGACCGGAGCCGGTGTCTACGCCGGTTTGACGGCAACAGCCACCGGAACCCAGACGGTGACCTCGGGCACCCTCAGCCTGACGCTCTCGCCGACCTCACCGAGCCTTGGCTTCGGTCAGACGATTTCGAACATGGCGCCGGGTGACCAGAACAACACCTACGTCAAGCTCACAAACGGGGGGACCTTGGCCGCTACCGGCCTGACTCTCGGAGTCACGGGAACCGGCTCCACACTGTTGACTACCGACGCCGTCAAGGGTCTCGCGGTTGCGATCAACGGATGCAGCGTCGCCTGGACAGTCGTACTGGGCACTCCCGGGTCGGCGACCTGCGGGGGAACGACGACGCCTCTCTTGGCGTCAACCCCGGTGGCCACCCTGACCACGACTCCGGGATCTCTGGCCTCAACCATGGCTGTCAGTGCGTCATTGTTCCTTCAGGTGAACCTGACCCTGCCGAACCAGAGCGAGAACACCCTGAACGGGGTAGCACCGGGCTCAACCATTCAAGGGCTGTCGACCACCCTCACCTATAGCTTCAACGAGGCGCAGCGCACAGCTCAGATCACCACTTCCTGAGTAAGCCATGAAGCCCCGGGTACCGGCGATCGCATACGCGTTCTGCGCATGCTTTCTGCTGGTGCTCGGGGCATTGGCATTCCCGGTGATGGACGGATTCGCCTCCACAGCAGCAGGTGCCGCCGGGATCACTGCCACCGCGGGGGGAGCCATCGGCCAAACCACGCTTGCCGCTGGTGCCACCTGGGGGTCGATCCCCACCACTCTTACCACGGGCACACCACCGGCCGGCGCATTGGTCCAGACCTTTACGACATCGTTGCTCGGCAGTCCGGGACCGCAGACCTTCTTCAGCTACAACTCGGGGAATGTGGATCTGGCCGCAACCACCTACACCGTCACACTTGCCCAATCTGGGCTCATCGTCGGCACTCCGACGGCCACCTTAAAAACGTGCACGGTGACCTGGACGGCCACCTGCTCCGGAACGTCCACAACCATCAACACCTGGACCGGCGGTGCCGGGACCCCCACCGCCACCACCGTGGTACCGGTGACCCCAGGTAGTCGACTCTCCATTCAGACCAGCATCGGGGGGGTGGGACTTTCTCTGGGGGGAACCATCACGGTCACGATCAGCACCGGGGTCAATTCGCTGACTCCTCGACAAATCCGAGCGGCGGTCACGACCAACGCCTAGTCGCTGGGGCGGCCAACCGCTCCGGTCGGACCCACCTCGCCCGCCCGCTGCCCGGACTGGGTACTATGCGGCATGGTCACCACCCAGAACACCACCTACGGACCCTCACAGGCGCCGATCGCCAAGGCGATCGAGGATGCCCTTACCGGACGGTTGCTCCTGACCCACCCCTTCTACCAGCGGTGGGAAGCGGGAACCCTGCGACCCGGAGAACTGGACCAGTACGCCCGGCAGTACCGATCCTTCGAGGCCGCCCTCCCGCAGGTCCTGTCCGGGGTGATCGAGCGGCTGGCCGCCGACGGTTCGAAGGATGTGGCCGACCTGGTGCAGCGGAATCTGGACGATGAGCTCGGACACCCTGAGCCCCATCTGGCCCTGTTCGATCGGTTTGCCACCGCGGTTTCGGCTCAGGACTCATCAGCGGAAACGAGGACCGAAGAGGGTCCGGCCGCCGCCGCCCTGGTCGCCACCTACGCCGACCTGGTCAACGAAGGACCGGTTGCCGCCCTCTCGGCGTTGGCCGCCTACGAGACGCAGGCCTCGGCGATTGCGAGCTCGAAGGCTGAGGGGCTCCGCCGCTGGTACGGGATCGACGGTGCCGGGACGGCATTCTGGGACGTCCACGCCACCATGGACGCCGACCACGGTGACTGGGCGATCAATGCGCTGGCGCAGCTGGACGCCGGTCCGGCATTGGTCGCCGACGCCGCCAAGCGGGCTGCCGATGCCTGGTGGACCTTCCTCGATGAGCGGGAAGCGGCCGCTCCGGCCGGTGTCTCCTGCACCGGCTGAGCCGCCAACCCGTTACGAAGTGTGAGGTCTCGCCCTAGCCGCGGGCGACCCGGACGGCCGCCATCACCATCGGCACCTGCATCGGGAGCCGCAGCCAGGGAGCCCAACCCTTGAGGGTCCGGGGTCGGCCGGAATCCACTGCCATCTGGATGTTGGCCGGATACACCCCGACCAGAGTGGCGGTCGCCAGCATCCCGCCCCGCCGCCGGGTGGCCGGGTCGGAAGAGAGCATCAAGGCCCCGGCGGTGGCTTCGACCAATCCTGAGGAATAGACCCAGAACCGGGGGTGGCCCAAGAACCGCGGCACGATCTTCATGAACTGCCTCGGCACCACGAAGTGGGCAACGCTCGAGGTCAGCAGCAAGCCCGCCAGCCGGAGCCGTGAACGTCGTTCGGCGGCGCTCTCGTCGGCCGTCAGGTCTACGTCGACTGGTTCCGGGGAGTCTGGCATCGGCTCATCATACGGACGGCGGTGTGCAGTTGCCCGTCGCCGGACCCGGTTGACGGCGACCGGTCGTTCAGCCGAGTTCGGTCAGCCGAGTTCGGTTCCCACCACCGAGACGAACGACACCATCTCGCCGGGGTAGCCGCCCAGGTTGTGGATGAGGGCGAGCTTGCGATCGGTCTCGATCTGCCGCTCGGGGGTGGCTTCGCCCCGGAGCTGGAGCCAGGCCTCGAAGTGCATGCGAAGGCCGGACGCCCCGACCGGGTGCCCGAAGCTCTTGAGGCCACCGTCGGGGTTGATGGGCAGTTCGCCGGTCCGGTCGAACGTGCCGGCCAGGACTTCCTTCCAGGCGGTCCCCCGCTCGCAGAAGCCGAGGTCCTCCATCAGCACCAGCTCGGTGGGGGTGAAGCAGTCGTGGACCTCGGCCATGGCCAGTTCCCGCCGCGGGTCGGTGATCCCCGCCTGCCGGTAGGCGTCCTCCGCCGCCAGGGTGCACTCCGGAAACCAGGTGTAGTCATAGTCGGGATCGATGAGCCCGGAGCCGCTGCCGGCCGCGAACGACAACGCCTTGATGTAGACGGGCTTGTCGGTGTAGCGGTGGGCGTCCTCCGCCCGGACCACGATGGCGCCGGCGGCCCCATCGGCCACCCCCGCGCAGTCGAAGACGCCGAGCCGGCCGGCCACTCGCGGCGAGGCACAGATCGTCTCGGTGGAGACCTCCTTGCGGAACTGGGCCCTCGGGTTGCGCGCCCCGTTCTGGTGGTTCTTCCAGGAGATGCGGGCCAGGACCTCGGTGAGCTCGTCCTCGCCGACGCCGTACTTCTTGCCGTAGGCCGGCGCCACCATCGAGAACATGGCCGCCGCGGTCAGGGTGCGGGCGGTCCCGTCGTTCGGGATCGGAAAAGAATTGAGTCCCTGGTAGCCCGAGTCCTTCACCTTCTCCGCCCCGACGGCCATGGCCACGTCGTAGGCGCCGGAGGCCACCGCGTAGGCGGCCGCCCGCAGGGCTTCCGACCCGGTGGCGCAGTAGTTCTCCACCCGGGTCACCGGCTTGCCCTCCAGCTGCAGCGGTCGGGCCAGGGTGATCCCACTCATGCCCGACTGGGCGGTGCCGAACCAGTAGGCGTCGACGTCGTCCTTGCCGATTCCCGCCGAGGCGAAGGTGTCTCCCGCCGCCTCCACGATCAGGTCATCGAGGCTCTTGTCCCAGTGTTCGGCGAACCGGGTGCAGCCCATGCCCACGATTGCTACCTGGTCCTTGATCCCATGCGATCCCATCGCTGCTCCTCTAATTCTCGTGGTGGTGGTGGCGACCGGGCGGCCAACCCCCGCTGCTTTTAGCTGGAGGTGCCGGTCCGCAACGGCTTGGCCTTCCAGAAATAGTCGTGGATCCCGTCGGCGGTGAACAACTTCCGGAACGTCATCGACACCCGGTTGCCGATCTCGACCCGATCGGGATCGACGTCGGTCAGCTCGACCGGGAAGCGGCCGCCGCCGTCGAAGTCGAGCACGGCGAACACCGTCGGGGGGCTGGGGGAGTAGGCCATCCGGTCGACCGTGTAGGTGGCGATGGTGCCGATGGCGTCGGCCCGGCCGATCGGCTCCATGTCGTCGACGGCCCCGCCCTTCATGGAGACCCGGGACGGCGGCAGGTGGATCGACTCCGAGGTTCGGTCCTTGGAGCCGACGAACCCGAATTTCCAGTCCTCGTTGCGCCAGGCGGCGGAGGAGGAGACCCGTTGGGGCTCCGGGCGACGGGGCGGCTCGGGGGTGACCATGCCTCGCCAGGTGAGGAACTTGCCGTAGGGGAGATCGGCGCCGGCGGCGATCTGGTCGGCGATCGACTCGGCCGGCGACCACAGGGCCAGCGCCGGGGTGGTGCGGAACACCAGCACGTCCGCCCCATCGGCCAGGGCCACCAGCGCCACCAACTGCCCGGGCTCCGACTGCTCGAGAATGGAGGTCAACAGCAGACCGGCATGGGCCGAGCCGGTCTGCCCGACCGTGGTGGACAGGTCGTCGATCAACCGGTCGGGGTCGACGTTGAGTTTCCGGGCCAGCGCCTTGGCCGCCCTCCCGTGCATGCCGGTGACCACCACCTTGTCGATCTCCTCGGCCGCCACCCCCGCCGCCTTCAGCGCCGCCGCCCAGGCTTGCTCGCCGAGGGGCACGTAACGGGTCTCCCCGAACCGCTCCTCCCAGGTCTTCGACCGGCGATCCCCGACGGTGCGCCACCGGTCGAGGAACTCGTCGGTGACCGACGCCCCACCCAGGTACTCGGCGATCACCGGATTCCCCGGCCCGTCATCGGCGACCACCAGCGCCGCGGCGCCGTCGCCCCCCGCCGACTCGTCGGCCGAGGTGGGCAAGCCGTCCCGGCTATCGGCCACCACCACCAGGGTGGTGCCCGACCCTTCAGATCTCAGGGTGCTGACCAGGGCGCCGACCCCGGAGCGGAGGGCCCCGCCGAAGTCGAAGGCGGGCACATCGGTCGGGAGTCGGAGGGCGGCGTGGATGGCGGTGGCATTGGTCTTGTCGAGGTAGGCCGGAGTGGCGGTGGCGAACCAGAGGGCGTCGGGGGCGACCGTCGGCACCGCCCGGAGGGCGAGGCGGGCCGCCTCCACCCCCATGGTGGTTGTGTCCTCGTCGTGGGAGGCCACCGCCCGGCTGCCCTTCCCGCCCCCGCTCCCGAAGACCTGGGCGACGGCCGACCGCTGCAGGCGGCGGTAGGGGACGTACCCGGCGGCGCTGACGATGCCTCTCATTCCTCTGACGATCCCTTCGTTTTGGCGATGTCCGGGCGAGTCGCCTGACGGCTCCGATTCGACCATCAGCCCGTGGTAACGGGGCTGGGCTGGGCCGATCGGCTCGGCGCCGACAGTGTTGGCTTGGGCTCGACCCTCATCCTATGATGCCCACAGTATCTGACGGTCAGTCAGATAACCACCTGTGGCACCCGGCCGCGTCGTGACCAAGGAGGGACCCCATGGACTTCGAGTTCACCCCCGAGCAGATCCAATTCGTGGCTGACGTGGAGGCGTTCCTCGACGCCAACGACGATCCCGAGGTCTTCGACGTCACCCGGGAGAACATGGCCCAGATCGTGGACACCCCCCTGCGCCGCAAGTTCATGGCCAAGCTCGGGGAGCAGGGTTGGCTGGGGATCACCTGGCCGAAGGAGGTGGGCGGCTCGGAAGGCGAAGGGGTCTACGAGTACCTGTTGAACGAGGCGCTGGCCGCCCGGGGCGGCCCCCAGATCGGCAAGGGCGTCGGCATCATCGGCAAGACCATCATCAGCCACGGCAGTGAGAAGATGAAGCAGGAATTCCTGCCCAAGATCCTCCGCAACGAGGTCGAGTTCGCGGTCGGCTACTCGGAGCCGAATGCCGGGTCCGACGCCGCCTCCATGCAGCTGAAGGCCACCCGGGACGGGGACGGCTGGCGGCTCAACGGCCAGAAGACCTGGACCACCTCGGCCCACTTCGCCGACTGGTACTGGGTCGGCGCCCGCACCAGCCCCGACGCCCCCAAGCACCACGGCATCACCTTGTTCCTGGTCCCGATGGACCATCCCAACATCACCGTGAAAGAGATCTGGACGATGGGCGACGAGCGGACCAACGAGGTCTATCTCGACGACGTCTTTGTCCACGACGACTACGTGGTGGGCGAGTTGAACCATGGATTCCAGTACATCTCCGAAGCCCTCGACCTCGAGCGGTTCACCCTGTTCACCTACTCGCCGATCGCCCAGCGGCTGGATCTCCTCACCGAGTACGTGGCCACCGCCACCCGGGACGGCGAGCCGCTTAAGGACGACGCGGTGGTGCGGGAGAAGATCGCCCAGCTCCACACCGAGGCGGAGGTGGCCCGGGTGCTTGGTCTCAAATTCGTCTTCAAGGCCGGAGAGGGTGGGGCCCCACCCACCTCGGAAGCCTCCGAGTACAAGCTGTTCGCCACCGAGTACTCCCGGAGGCTGGCCGACGCCTCGATGGACCTGGCCGGACCCGGCGGGCAGCTCCGCGTGCGCACCGAGGACGCGCCGATGAAGGGCCGACCCGAGTCGACCTACCGCTACACGGTGATCGACACCATCGGCGGCGGCGCCTCGGAGATCCAGAAGAACATCATCGCCCGACGCAAACTCGGCCTGCCGAAGAACTTCTGATCGGCGCTCCTTCTCCGTGACCGAGTCAGCTTCAACCCGCGAGCCGTCAACGGACCCCGCCGCGCCAGCCCACCCCGGGCTGTTGGCCGGCGTGGTGGTCCTCGACCTCTCGACGGTTGGACCGGCCTCCCGCTGCACCCGGTTGCTGGCCGACTACGGCGCCACGGTGGTGAAGGTGGGGGCGGTTCCCGGCCGCGGACCCCAGCCGATCACCCCTCCGTTCTTTGCCTACAGCGGCTCGAGATGGCTGCAACGGATCGCCATTGACCTGAAGGACCCTGACGGTCGCGACGCCTTCCTGAGCCTGGTCGAGAAGGCGGACGTGGTGGTGGAGAGCTTCCGGCCCGGGGTGATGGACCGCCTCGGCCTCGGCCATGCCGACCTGACGGTCGTCAATCCCGGGATCATCCTCTGCTCGACGACCGGCTTCGGCCAGTCCGGGCCTCGGGCGCAATGGGCCGGGCACGACATCAACTACCTGGCGGTCGGGGGCTTCCTGGCCTCGTCCGAGCCCCGGGCCGACGGTGGGCCGGGTATCGCCGGCGCCACGCTGGCCGATGCCGCCGGCGGGGGGATGCAGGCGGCCATGGCGATCATGGCGGCGCTCATCGGCCGGGGCCGGACCGGGGTCGGGGCCCACCTGGACGTCTCCATCGCCGAGGGCGTCCTGTGGCTCACCTCCCTGGCGGTGGATGAGCACCTGGCCACCGGGGACGAGGTCGGCTTCGGCCACGACATCATCAGCGGGCGCTACGCCTGCTACGACTCCTACCGGGCGGCCGACGGGAAGTGGCTGTCGGTCGGGGCCATCGAGCCGAAGTTCTACGCCAACCTCTGCCGGCACCTCGGGTGCGAGCAGTGGCTCGACCATCAGCTCGACGACGACGTCCAGGAGAAGGTCCGGGCCGACTTCCGGGCGGCGTTCGCCTCCCGGGACCGCGCCGAGTGGGTGGCGACGCTGGCCGCCGACGACACCTGCCTATCGCCGGTGCAGACGGTGGCCGAGCTGGTCAACGACGATCAGTTCCTGGCCCGGGGGGCGCTGGTCGACGCGGTCATGGAAGGCGGCGGGGGGGACGGGGGACCGGTGCGATTCCGCCAGGTGGGTCCCGTCCTGGCCGGGATGGTCCGGCCCGACGCCCCGGTGGAGGTCCGTCCTCCGGCGACGTCCGACGCCGACCGCCTGCTGGAGGACGCCGGCGTCCCATCCGGGCGGATCGACGAACTGAAGAACAAGGGAGTGGTGGCATGAGTGGCATCGGAGTGACCGACATCGACAGGCTGATCGGGGTCGAGCAATACGTCGAGGTCGGGGAATTTCCGGTCGAGCGCGGCTACGTGTGGACCACCTGCTCCTCGGTGGAGAACGGCAACCCGCTGTTCTGGGACGACGAGGTGGCCGAGGCGGTCACCGGCGGCCCCATCGCCCCGCCGTCGATGGCGTCGGTCTGGTTCCGCCCCCACCACTGGGCGCCGGGGCGCACCCAGGTGGCGCTGCCCCTCCAGATCCATTTCGATCTCAAGGAGGGACTCGGCCTTCCCGAGGCGGTGATGAGCGACAACACCATGGTCTTCCACGAGCCGGTGAGGCCGGGGGACATCCTCCGGACCAGCCAGATCCTCCGGTCGGTCAGCGACGAGAAGACCACCCGGCTCGGCACCGGACGGTTCTGGGTGATCGACGTCGAGTACCAGAACCAACGGGGCGAGCTGGTGGCGGTGGAGAGCTATACCGGCTTCGGCTACCGCCGCGCCGATGCGGCCCCCTCCGACGACCCGGTGTCGGCCCAGCCGAGCGGAGCCGGTCGATGAGCGCCACGTTCACCCCGTCCCGCTTGCTCGGCGATGTCCGGGTCGGCGAGCTGCTCCCGGAGCTGGCCTATCCGGTGACCGCCACCACCGTGGTACTGGGGGCCCTGGCCTCCCGGGATTGGCGGCCGATGCACCACGACAAGGATTTCGCCGTCAACCGGAACGGCACCCAGGACATCTTCCTCAACACCCCCAACCAGGCCGCCTGGTTCGAGCGGTTCGTCACCGACTGGACCGGCCCATTCGGCCGGTTGCAGCGGATGACCTTCCGGATGCTCGGCTCGGTGTTCCCCGGCGACACCATGGTGTTCAAGGGCGAGGTCACCGACACCGGCATCGACCCGGTGGGCTGCGGTTGGGTGGCCATCGACATCTCCCTGTCGGTGGCCGGGGACCCGAAGACCACCTGTAAGGCCCGGGTCGCCCTCCCGGTCTCCGACCAGGACAACCCCTGGACCCGCCGGGCGGACCGGTGGCAGCCATGAGACCCACCACCGATTTCGATGCGCCGTTCGCCGCCCATTTCGATGCACCATTCGATGCACCAGCAGAGGAGAACTGACCATGTTGGACCTGAACTTCAGCGCCGAGCAGGAGATGTTGCGGCAGACGGTGCGAGGGGTGTGCGCCACCGCCAGCCCGCTCAGCGTGGTCCGGGAGCTCCAGGACGATCCGGTCGGGTACTCACCCGACCTCTGGAAGCAACTGGCCCACCTCGACCTCATCGGCCTGCAGATCCCCGAGGAGTACGGGGGCTCGGGGATGACCGCCATCGAAGGGGTGGTGGTCTACGAGGAGTTCGGTCGGTCGCTGGCCCCCTCCCCCCACTTCGTGAGCTCGATCCTGAGCGGGGGTGCCCTCGCCCGGGCCGGCAGCGAAGTGATGAAGACCGAGTGGCTCACCCGGCTGGTGAGCGGCGAGGCCATCCTCACCCCGGCCTGGCTGGAGCCGGAGAACGGCTTCGGGCCGAAGGGGATCCAGCTCCGGGCCGAGCCGGACGGTGACGGCTTCCTCCTTTCCGGGGTCAAGCGCCATGTCGCCTTCGCCCGGGCCGCCACCCGTCTGGTGGTGCTGGCCCGCACCGGTGACGGCCGGGACGACATCGACCTGTTCCTGGTCGACCCCAACGCCGAGGGCGTCACCCTCTCCCAGAATCTGACCATCGGCTCCGACGCCCAGTACCGGATCGATTTCGACCGGGTCCGGGTCACCGGTGACGATCGCATCGGGGCCCCCGGGTCGGGGTGGGCCACCTGGGACGGGGTCATGCACGACGGGATCATCCTGGCCGCCGCCCAGGCGGTGGGTGGGGCCCGCTACGCCCACGAGATCACCGTTCAGTACGCCAAGGATCGCCACCAGTTCGACAAGCCGCTCGGGGCATTCCAGGCCCTGGCCCACTACCTGGCCGACGGGGTGACCTCGGTGGACGGCGCCGAGGTGCTGGTGCACGAGGCGGCCTGGGCCAGCGCCTCCGGCGGGGACATCGCCAAGCTGGCTCCGATGGCCAAGCTGTTCGCCTGCAACACCTACCGCCAGGTGACCGCCACCGCCCAGCAGATCTTCGGGGGGATCGGCTTCACCCTGGAGTTCGACATCCAGCTGTACTTCCGGCGGGCTAAGCAGCTCCAGATCTCGTGGTGGGACTCGCGCTATCTCGAAGCGCTGGTGGCCGCCGCCGTCCTCGACGCCTGACCGCCCCGTCC
>DATARI010000017.1:0-7883 GCA_036264255.1 Acidimicrobiales bacterium
TGCACCTTCATTACCCACCGGTGGGAGCCTCCAAACGGAAGCGGCCAAACCGGGAGTTTGAACGGTGTGGAGTTAGCTCACTCGCTGAGGGTGATGGGCTGGTCGTCGTCGGCCAGTGCGTCGATGTCATCGGGCACCACCGTGGGATTCGCCTCCTCGAGCTTCACCGCGTTCTCGGCGGCGATGTGCTCGCGAATCCGTTCGTCGATCTCGGCCATCAACTGCGGGTTCTCGATCAGGAAGGTCTTGACGTTCTCACGCCCCTGACCGAGCTGTTCACCTTCATAGGTGAACCACGCTCCGGATTTCTTCACGAATCCGAGTTCGACGCCCACATCGAGCAGCGATCCCTCACGGCTGATGCCCTTTCCGAAGGTGATGTCGAACTCAGCCTGCTTGAACGGTGGCGAGCACTTGTTCTTCACCACCTTGACCCGGGTGCGGTTCCCGACCATGTCGGCCCCGTCCTTGATGGTCTCGATCCGACGGATGTCGAGGCGCACCGACGAATAGAACTTGAGCGCCCGGCCGCCGGGGGTGACCTCGGGCGAGCCATACATCACACCTATCTTCTCCCGGAGTTGGTTGATGAAGATGGCGATGGTGCGGGACTTGGACAGCGTGCCGGTCAGCTTCCGCAGCGCCTGGGACATCAGGCGGGCCTGGAGGCCGACATGGGTGTCCCCCATCTCCCCTTCGATCTCCGCTCGGGGAGTGAGGGCGGCCACCGAGTCGATGACCAACACATCGAGTGCGCCGGACCGGATCAGCATGTCGGCGATCTCCAGTGCCTGCTCACCGGTATCCGGCTGGGAGATCAACAGGTCGTCGATGTTCACGCCGATGGCCTTGGCATACACCGGGTCCATGGCGTGCTCGGCGTCGATGTAGGCACAGATGCCGCCGTTGCGTTGCGCTTCGGCCACTGCATGCATGGCCAGCGTGGACTTTCCCGACGACTCCGGTCCGAAGATCTCTACGATGCGCCCGCGGGGCAGGCCGCCGATGCCGAGCGCGAGGTCAAGTGCCAGCGCTCCGGTGGGGATGGATTCGATGTTCATGTGGAGGTTCTCGCCCATCCGCATGACCGATCCCTTGCCGAACTGCTTCTCGATCTGGCCCAGAGCCATGTCGAGCGCCTTGTCACGTTCCATTTCCTTCACTCTCCTTCGATGCCTTGTTCACTTGACTGGGGTGACCCTACGGAGAGGGTGTGACACCCGAATGGGGGGTCCGGATCGGGTCCGGTGCCGATGGATATCGCTCGACGTGGCTCACTGTAGACCCGAACGCATGTTCGATAGTGGACCCTCCTTCCACCCATGTCAAGGGCGGAATGGAGGACCCAAGTCCGGTCAACCACCCGGACCAGATTCCATCCGTTTCCTATATAGTTTTCCTATATGAAGTCGTTGACGACCACCCGGGCCGAAGCGATCGACCTGGTCGCCACCACGCTGATGCATCGCTCCTCCCGCCTGTTACGCCTGCTCACCAGCTTCGGCGCCCGGGAGCTGTCGCGTACCGAGGCCGGCATCCTGCTGACCCTCCTGGAAGGGCCCCAGCGCATCACCGAGTTGGCGGAGTCCGAAGCGTTGGCCCAGCCTACGGTCACCCGGCTGATCGACAACCTCCAGCAACGGGGGCTTGTCGTCCGTGACCGGCACGCCGACGATGGCCGCGTCGTGCTCGTCTCCATCTCGCCCGCCGGTCGGCAGACGATCGAATCGTCGCGCCTCCAGGTTCAGGCGCTGATGCGCGACACCGTGCAGGAGCTCAGCGACGAGGAGCTCGCCGGGCTGGTGGCGGCGAGCGAGACCCTGGGCCGGATGGTCGAGACCCTCCAGCGGCGGCGGGCCGCGGTATGACGGAGGCTCACCGCCGGGCGGCACTCACCCCGGTCCTCATCTTCACCACCACGGTGGTGGCCATCATCAGCTCGCTCGGAGCCCCCCTCCTGCCGAGCGTCTCCAGCCATCTGCACGTGCGGCTGAGCGAGGCCCAGTGGTCGCTGACGGTGACCCTGCTGGTCGGCACGGTCAGCTCGCCGATCATGGGCCGGCTGGGTGACGGGCGGCGGCGGCGCGAAACCATGATCGCCGGCCTCGCCGCCGTCACCCTCGGTGGCGTCATCGCCGCGCTGGCACCCAGCCTGGCGTTGCTGGTGGTCGGCCGGGCGCTGCAGGGCATCGGGCTCGGTCTCGTCCCGCTGACCATGGCCGCCGCCCGCGACCATCTCCCCCCGGACCGGATCCACCCGACCATCGCCCTCCTGTCGGTGGCGGTTGCCGCCGGCGTCGGCGTCGGCTACCCGATCAGCGGTCTGATCGCCGACGGCCTCGGCCTGTCGGCGGCCTTCTGGTTCGGTGCGGTGGTCAGCGCCGTCGCCCTCCTGTGCGTGGTGGCGGTCGTGCCCTCCAGCACCGACCGTTCCGCTGGAAAGCTCGACATTCCCGGCGTGTTCCTCCTCAGCACCGGCCTGATCGCCTTGATCCTGGCCATCACCGAAGGAAGCTCCTGGGGGTGGCTCTCGCCGGCCGTGCTCGGCCTGCTGGCCGGGGCGGCGGCCACCCTGGTGGCCTGGGTGTTCCAGCAGCTACACGGGTCGGCGCCGCTGGTCCAGCTGCGACTGTTGCGTCATCCGGCGGTGCTGACCGGTGACGGCTGCGCCATCGTCCTCGGGGTGGCGATGTACATGTACATGTCCGGAGTCACCGAGTTCGTGCAGGCCCCGCGGGCCGGTGGCTATGGCTTCTCCGCATCGGTGGTGGTGGCCGGCCTGTGCCTGGTCCCGCTGTCGGTCGCCAGCTTCGCCGCCAGCCGCGCCCTCCCGTGGTTCACCGCCCTGGTCGGTCCCCGTGCGTTGTTGCCGCTCGGTTCCGTCACCGTTGCGTTGGCCGGCATCTTCTTCGCCCTCTTCCGCGCCTCGCTGTGGCAGGCGTTCGTGACGATGGCCATCCTCGGTGTCGGTGTCGGCTTGACGTCCGCCGCCATCCCCGGGCTCATCATCCGCGCCGTCCCCGAGAGCGAGACGGGCAGCGTGATGGGCTTCTACCAGGTGGTGCGTTACCTGGGCTTCTCGCTCGGTAGTGCGCTGACCGCTTCGATCCTGGCCAGCCATACCCGGGCGGGCCACCAGCTCCCGGCGGTGGCCGGCTACACGCTGTTGTGGTGGGTAGCGGTGGCCATCTGCCTGGCGGCCGCCGCCCTCGCCTGGGTACTGCCCTCCCGGGGGGCCGCGCCCAACCGGGCCGAGGCGGATTTGGCCGAGGAGAACGCCGAACTCGGCCCCGCCGGTTTCGTCGGGCTCGCCCGGGAGTAGAGCGGAGTTGGGCAGGAGCCGCACCGGTCCGAGCGCGCCGTCACGCACGCGGATTGCCCGTCGCAGGTCTCCCACCTGGGATCACTTAGCGTCACCATGGTTCGGGATAGTCTCTCGGCGCCATGAGCGACGATCTCCCCTCCCGCCGAAGGGATAGCGAGAGGGCCTCCAGGACACCGGACCGACCGTCCCTGGCGTCGATCGCTGCGTCGTCTCCGACCCCACTCACCCGCCGGGAACTCCGCCTCCGGGCGGACGCCGCCAAGAAGGGCGCCACCCACGCCATCACCTATGCGGTCGGGGCCGCCGTCGTCGTGCTGGTCGGCGCGGTCATCGCCCTGTTCGCCACCTCCAGCTCGAGGGCGGCGGCGGTGAAGACTCCGAAAGCCCGGGTATCGACCTCGGTCAAGGCCACCGCGGCCCCGGTGCCGACCTGCCCCCTCACCGGTCAACCCGCCCCGGGCGGAGCCGTGCCCGCCCGACCTGCCCTCGGGGTCAAGATCGGGAACTACACCGGTGATCGTCCCTCCTCCGGCCTCAACAGCGCCGACATCGTGTTCGAGGAGCCGGTGGAGGGAGGCATCACCCGTCTGGTCGCCGTCTTCCAGTGTCAGGCCCCGGCTCTGGTCGGGGACCTGCGCTCGGCCCGGCAGCCCGACTCCGGCATCCTCTCCCAGCTGTCGGATCCCCTCTTCGTCCACGCCGGCGGGATTCCGCCGGTCCTCTCCCTCATGGCGAGCTCGCCGTTGATCGACAAGGACCTCTATGAGGGAACCAACTCGTCGGGCATCATCCTGCAGCCCGGTCGGGTCGCCCCGTACTCCACCTTCGTGAACACCGCGACCCTGTGGGGATTCGATCCGGGCGATGTCACCCCTCCAGCACCGATCTTCCAGTACTCGGACGCGTTGCCCACCGCGGCCAAGGCGGGGTCGGGCGCCAGCGTCCACATTCCGTTCTCCGGTTCTTCGGATGTGACCTGGACATGGAGCCCGGCCGGGCGTTACTACCTCCGCTCCTATGCCGGCACCGCCGACACCCTCCTTGACGGCTCGCCGACCGCCGCCGCCAACGTGGTCGTCATGACCGTGCAGACCTCCACCGGTGCCTGGGTCGAGAATGAGCAGGGTGGCAACGAGGTGCTGGTCACCACCACCGGTTCCGGGCCGGTGGTGGTCATGCGCGGGGGCACCGCCATCACTGGCACCTGGAACCGAACGTCGCTCACCGCGCCGGCCACCCTCACCGCCGCCAACGGCAAGCCGATCACCCTGCAGCCCGGCACCACCTGGGAGGAACTGGTCCCCGCCGGGATCACCGTCACCCCCAGCCCCGGCTGAGCCGCTCAGCAGAGAACACCACTATCGGTCGTAGACCTCCCGACGATGACCCATCCGCAATACCAGGATCAGGAGTTCGGCGTCGTGGATCTCGTAGACGATTCGGGAGTCGCCGGTCCGGACTCTCCATTCACCGGCGCCGCCTACCAGCCGAATGGCCGCTGGAGGACGGGGCTCGACCGCCAACAATTCCAACGCCCCCTGAATCCGTCGCCGCACAACAGGGTCGAACTTGCGGAGTTGGCGCGCGGCCGGCGGTGCCAGGGTGATGCGGTAGATCACGTCAAGCCGAGATCAGCCTTGACCTGCTCCCAGGGAATCGGCGCCTCGCCGGTGGCTTTCATTTCGGCTCGGGCGGCGGCGGCGGCCCGGATGTCCGCCATGTCTTCCGCCAACTCCAGGATGCGGTCCAGATCATCGGCATCGATGACGGCGGCCACCCGCTTGCCCCGACGGGCGAGATAGATCGGCGTGTGCTCGGCCCGGGCGCTGTCAATGATGGCCGCCAGCTGTTGGCGGGCCTCCGAGACACTCCGTGCTGCAGCTGTTGCCATGTACTAATTGTACATTTCGGGAGTAAATGTACAAACTTCCACTAGGAAGGCCGGAAATGGTCTCCGCAACCGGTTCCTGAGCGGACACGGGCACCGGCGCCCGTGCCAGGCTGGCCCGATGAGGTTCGTGGTCTATGGGGCCGGGGCGATCGGCGGGGTGGTCGGGGCCCGCCTCTTCCAACACGACCACGAGGTCATCCTCATCGCCCGTCGCGATCACTTCCGGGCCATCCGGGATGGTGGCCTCCGCATCCAGGATCCAACCGGCGAGGCGACCTTGTCGATACCGGTGGTCGACCACCCGCGCCGGGTGGAGTGGCGAAGTGATGACGTCGCACTGGTGGCGGTGAAGAGCCAGCAGACCGAGACCGTCCTCACTGAACTGGCGACCGTGGCGCCCCCGGAAGTGGCGGTGGTGTGCCTGCAGAACGGGGTGCGCAACGAACCCGAAGCCCTCCGGCGGTTCGCCAACGTCTACGCGGTGCCGGTGGCCAGCCCGACCGCCCACCTCGAGCCCGGGGTGGTGCAGGCCTACTCGTCGCCGGTCACCGGCATCCTCGACATCGGTCGCTACCCCGGGGGGGTCGACGACGTCGCCGTCGGCGTGTCAGCCGCCTTCGCCGCCTCCACCTTCGACTCCCAGGCGATTCCGGACGTGTTCCGGTGGAAGTGGCGGAAGCTGATCACCAATCTCGGCAACGCCGTCGAAGCGGTGTGCGGGCCCGAGGCCCGCGGGGGAACCATCGGCCAGCGGGCGGCGGAGGAGGGGGAGGCATGCCTGGCCGCCGCCGGCATCGATGCCGCCACCATCGAGGAGGACCGATCCCGACGGAGTGATCTGCTCAAACTGTCTCGGGTCGGCGACCAGAGGCGGCCGGGCGGCTCCTCGTGGCAGAGCCTGGCCCGGGGTGCGCCCGACATCGAGTCTGATTACCTCAACGGCGAGGTCGTCCTCCTCGGACGCCTCCACGGCGTGCCCACCCCGGTCAACCAGTTGCTGCAGCGGTTGGCCAACCAGCTGGCGGCCACCGGCGCCGAGCCCGGCTCGGTCTCGCCCGACCGGCTCGAGGCGCTGTTGGCCTCAGCCTGAGGTGGGGTCGATGGCCGAGGGGTGCCTCGGCTGATAGAGACCGACCTCGCCTCCCCCGGGAAGGCCGATCTTGGTCACCGAGCCCCACCGGGCTTCCTCGACCTCCGAACACCGGACGCCCTTTTCACCGAGGGCCCGCATCTCGGCTAACAGATCGTCGCACATGAGATAGAGCTCGTCCCCGCCGTGGGCGTCGGCGGGATGCACGGCCAGCTCGGCGGGCGGCAACCCGAAGATCAACCAGCCGTGGCCGGCGTCAACCGACGAGAACCCGAGGACATCCCGGAAGAAGGCGCGATCAGCGTCAGCATCTTGGGTGTAGACGATCAGGTGGGCGCCGAAGATCATTGGGATGCTCCTCTCGAAGGCATCAGGTCGAGGGCAGCTCGAATAGCAGGTGGGCACCGAGCTCCCCGAGCAGGTCGACGATGACGTGGAAGCCGGTGATGTGCCACGCCCCGTCGGTGCACTCGAAACGGTGGCGGTACCGGCCGGCGATGATCGGCTGGAGCGCCAGCTCCCCGGGAACGGCTTGGAACACCGTGTAGTAGGACCGGCTGGCGGCGCTGCCCTCCGCCTCCCCCTCGCTGACGATCACGTTGGTCATGACGTGCTTGGTCTTCGGCGTGCCGTCCGGGTACCGGCGGGTCGAGCCTTCGTAGAGCCGGCGGATGGGTTCGGCGCCCCGGTACTCGCGATCATTGCCCTCGAAAGTCACCACCGCACCCGCCAGCAACGTGCCCAGACCGGCGAAGTCGCCCTCGTCGATCAGTTCGGCGTACCGGTAGATCAGCTCGGCGATGGCGGCCCGGTCGATCATCATCCGCCGAGACTAGGTCGGCGCCACGACCGGGTGACCCGCCCATTGATGGCCCGGCTGGCGGCCCCCGGCACGCAGCCGCCGGCCGGGATGCCCCGAGTAGCCTCGGGCACCGTGAACAGGAAGCCGTGGGAACGCGGTCGAGCCTCCCGGACCACGACCATCGTTGCCGGCATCGTGGTGGTGGTGGCCGCCGTCGTCGGGCTGGGGGCCCAAGCAGTCAGCGGCGCCCACACCGTCAGCGCCCAACGGCAACCCACCACGGTGCGGAACGCCACCATCGACGACGAGTACTACCGGTGCCTCGACATCCAGGCTCACAGTCTCATCTCCCCGAACCAGTCGGTGGCGATCGACACCGGCAACCTGGGCGACTTCATCACCCTGCTCAAGTCGATCGGCAGTTGGGCCACCTTCTCCGATGCGGCATCGAGCGCCGCCGTCCGACTTTCGTTGCGCACCATCTCGGGTTCCGGTTCATGTCGAGGTTCGGTAGTCGTCGCCAACTTCGCCGTACCCGTTCACGGCGTCACCCAGCGGATCGGGACGGGGGCATCGATGCCCGGCCACGGCCCCCCACCGGCTCCGCCGCTATGACAACGCCGACGAGGGAACCATGACGACCGTCCCCGCCACCATGGTGGCCTTGGTGGTGCTCTCCGCCGCCGGCCTGCTGCCGACCCTGGCGTTGGTCGGCCGGCGCTGGATCACGTTCCCGCTGGTTCCGCTAGCCGGGTCGGTGCTCGCCGCCTTAGCC
>DATARI010000043.1:0-8223 GCA_036264255.1 Acidimicrobiales bacterium
CCCCGCCCCCGCCTCCGACTCCTCCCCCACCCAAGCCGTCACCCCCGCCCCCTCCAGCACCGACCGAATCCCATCCCCCCCCCAAGCCGTCACCCCCGCCCCCTCCAGCACCGACCGAATCCCCTCCCCCACCGGATGAGACCTACCGGCTCCACCCGCTGACCCCTATCGCGCTCGGGGGGCGGATCCTCGGCCTCCTGGTCGTCTTCGTGCTGTTCAGCCTGTCCGAACAACGCACCGGGAGCGGGGGCGGAGGACTGCACTGGCCCACCTTCGCGGTCTACGGGGGAATCGGATTCCTGGTCATCGTGCGGGGATTGATCACGGTGGCGGTCACCCGCTACCACCTGGTCGGCGGCGAGCTCCGCATCGACAGCGGCCTGCTGCAGAGGCGGTCAAAGCGGGTGCGGCTCAACCGGGTACAGAGCATCGACGTCCTCGAGCCCCTCGCCGCTCGGATCTTCGGTCTGGCCGAGGTGAAGGTGACCACCGCTGGGAGCGAACGCTCGGCGGTGCGGCTGCGCTATCTCTCGTTGCCGGTTGCCCAGGCCCTCCGCGCCGACCTCCTCGGCCGGTCGACCGGGGTGGGGGAAGGGGCGCCGGAAGCTCCGGAGCGACCGCTGATCGTGGTGCCCCATGGCCGGCTGGTGGCGGCGGTCCTCCTGGAGATGATCTCCTGGCGGCTGGTGTTCCTGGCCATCGGCCCGGGCCTCGCCGCCCTCGGCCAGAGCAACGGTCACGCCGGCACCAGCGTGGTCGGCATCGCCCTCTTCCTCGGTTTATTCATCGTGTTCGCCCACGCCGCCTGGCAGCGGGTCAACCAGCTGTGGGAGTTCACCGTCACCGAATCCCCGGACGGGCTCCGCATCCGCCACGGGCTCCTCTCCACCGGTCGGCTGACGGTGCCGCCGGGACGGATCCAGGCCATCCTCATCCATCAGCCCATGTCCTGGCGCCCGATGGGTTGGGTCCAGATCCGGATGAACGTGGCCGGCTACGGGCGAGCCTCGACCAAGAACACCACCTTGGTCCCGGTCACCGATCGGGCCTTCGCCGAGTCGCTGGTGGGATGGGTCCTCGGTGGAGTCGACCTCAACGCCATCGCCCTCACCCGACCGCCCCGCCGGGCTGCCCTCCGGGCCCCATTGTGGTGGCGGGGCGAACTGGCCGGATCCGACGACCGGGTCTTCGTGGTCCACCACGGGCTGCTGTCTCGCACCATCGACGTGGTGCCTCACGCCCGCACCCAGAGCCTGCGGCTTACCGCCGGACCCGTCGAACGGGCGCTGGGACTTGCCAACATGCACCTCGATTCCACCCCCGGTCCGGTGAAGACCCGGGCCGCCCGCCGGGATGCGAACGAGGCCAGGGCCATGCTCGACCTCCAGGTGATCCGGGCCCGGGAGGCCCGCCATCTCGACACCGCCCCGCGGGTGCCGGCGCTCGCCCCGCAGTCCAACCTGGGGACGATGCCGCGCCACCAGCGAATCCGAAGCTGATCGCCCTATAGTTCCGGGTGATCGCCTGAGTCTCAGGTGTGGCAGGGGGAACGTCCGAGGATTTCGATCGGACGGAAAGTAGGCCACATGAGGGCGATCCGGGTTGTCGGAGCAGTTGCCGTTGCCGTCGGTGCGCTGATCCTGGCGTCGTGCAGTTCGAGCACCCCCTCGTCGTCGAGCACCACTTCGGGGTCCGGCAGCTCCACCACCACGACCCCGCCGACGACCACGGCCACGACCACGACCGGCACCGGCGGATCCGGCGGTGCGTCGGTTTCCACCGTGTGGCCGTCCTGCTGCGCCAACGACCTGATCGCCATGGGCTCCGCCGCCCAGGCCGTCGGCAATGACGTGACCCAGATCGGGAAGAACAATGGCGGGTCCACCACCCAGCTGGTCAAGGATCTACGGACGTTCTTGGGCACCGTGTCCGCCGGGCTGCAGTCGTCTACCACCGCGATGGGCACCGTGGCGAGCGGAGCCCTGTCCGGTTACAACACCGCCCTGTCCGAGTTGAACACCGCCACTGGCAATGCCGTCCCGGCCTGCTCGACGGCATCGAACGACTGCATCAATGACATCCAGGCCATCGATACCAAACTCGGCGCGGTGAATACCGCCGCCACAAACCTGAACAACCAGATCGGCTGAACGGGCTGAACGGGCCGAGCCCGGCTCAGCTTGCCCTGGCTCCGGCCGAGGCCCGCACCGCCCTGGCGCCCTCGGCTCCCAGCCAGCGGGTGATCTGTTCGACGGTCCAGGCCGGCACCTCCATCATGGGGATGTGGCCGACCCCGCGGGCAACCTCGAAGGTCCACATCGGCTTGGCCAGGCTCAGCTGCCGGGCGGCGGCCAGCGGCACCAACCGGTCGGAATCCCCGTGGAGCAACAGGGTGGGTTGCTCGAGGCGCCGGAGCCGCGACGCGAACGCCCGGGGCCGGAGAAACTGCTGGGACAGGGAGCGGGCCGAAGCCAGGTAGGCGTTGTCGAGGACCGCCCGGTCGGCGCCGCTCAAAAACTCGATCTGGGCGGCGACCAGGTCAGGGGGGATGCGGGACGGATCGACGCAGCAGGCGGCCAGCACCCGGCGGACGTTCCGCTCGGCCGACAGGTACTTCCTCCGCTGGGTCAGGAACGACTCCCCGAGTCCGGGGGTGGCGCCGAGCAGGAACCCGGCGACCGCCCTCGGGTGGGTCCAGCCCCAGTAGGTGACGGGCAAAGCCGGATCCAGAAGGATCAGACCCGAGACGGAGGCGGGCTCCCGCATGGCCTGGAGGGTGGCCACCAGTCCGCCCATGGAGTTGCCGACCAGGATCACCGGACCGGCGGCCACTTCCTGCAGAAACCCACTCACCAACCGGCGGTGCGATTCGATGTCGGGGGTGCGGCCGGCCACTGGGGTCCGTCCGTGCCCGATGAGGTCGAGGGCCAGGACCCGACCATGAGAGGCCAGCGACGGAGCCACCGCCAACCAGTTCAGCAGGGAGCCGCCCAGACCGTGCACGCAGACGAAGGTCGGGCCGTCGCTCGGTCCTTTGTACTCGATGTAGTTGACCGGACCGTCGACGTCCGCCGTCAACGACTCGGGGACCGGCACCGAGGACGCCGGCGACACCGAGGACATCGGCGAGACCGGCGAGACCGAGGAGACCGACGAGCTCGGGAGTGCAGTCACGGAGGTGACGATACCGGGTACGTGCGCTCCGACAGTTGACCATGGCTGAAGTGCTGAAAGACCCGCGGTTCACTCCCGCATGGCATCATCATGACCGTGTCAGACCTCGGGGCCACCCGATCCGCCCCCCGCAGACAGGGACCCTGAAACCCAATGGTCGCGACTCGTACGGCGATGGCCGATGCCGCCAAGGCGCTGAGCCGGAAGGACCCGGTGGTCAAAGGCCTCATCCGCGCCTACGGGTACCCGCCGGGGCGCCCCCACGTCCCGGCCTCCAACCGGTTCGCGGTCCTGGCCCGCTCGATCCTCTACCAACAGCTGGCCGGCAAGGCCGCCGCTGCCATCGAAGGCCGATTCGTCGCCGCCCTGGGCGGGGTGGTCACCCCCGAGCGGGTGCTCGCCCTCTCGTTCGACGACCTGCGGGCCTGCGGCCTGAGCGGAGCCAAAGCCCGGTCGATCCAGGACCTGGCCGAGAAGGTCGTCTCCGGGCAGATATCGCTGGAACGGATCGGTCGCCTCTCCGATGAGGAGGTGGTCGAGCACCTGGTGCAGGTGCGGGGCATCGGGCAGTGGACCGCGGAGATGTTCCTGCTCGGGACCCTGGGACGCCTCGACATCTGGCCGGTCGGGGACTACGGGGTGCGGGCCGGGTTCGCCCTCATCTGGGAGTTGCCCGGGATCCCCACCCCGAAGGAACTGATGGTGCTGGGCGAGCCGTTTCACCCGTATCGGAGCGTGGTGGCCTGGTACTGCTGGCGGGCCATGGACGGCCCTCTCTGAACACGCCGCCAGGCACGCCGAACCTCCCCCACCCCATCAGCGGTTCGCCGGCCTCGAAGGGTGATTACGCTTCCGCTGTGCGCGCTGATGCCTGGAAGCTGACCCTGTCCAAGACGATGATGTCCGGCCTCCACCGGGCCGCCCGCCTCCAGGAGCGCAAACTCCCCGACTACCCGCTGCCCACCGACGACCCGTTCTACCGCGGCGACGAGGATCTGGCGTCACTCCAACCCGGCACGCTGCTCGATTGGCGGCCGATCCCGGTCAAGGGCATGGTGATCAAGGTGGCGGCCAACGGGTGGCAGATCCGGTTCCGGAGCACCGACACCCTCGGCGAACCGATCTCCTCGGTGGCCACCCTCTACGTGCCGACGGCGCGGTGGCGTCATGGCTCCCGGCCGCTCGTCTCCTACCAGTGCGCCATCGACAGCCTCGGCTCCAACCGCGACCCGTCCTACACCTTGAGGCGGGGCAGTCAGCGGGAAGCGTTCCTCATGGCCCTCGCCCTCCGCCGTGGCTGGGCGGTGGTCACCTCCGACTTCACCGGTCCCCGGCGCGCCTTCGGGGCGGGATTGATCGCCGCCCGGATCAGCCTCGACGGCATCCGCGCCTCGCTCAAATTCGGTCCCGGCGGCCTCGACCCCACCGCCCCGGTCGGTGCGTGGGGCTACTCCGGCGGCGGCCAGGCCACCACCTGGATGGCCGAGCAGCAGCCCGTCTACGCCCCCGAGGTGCGGTTGCTCGCCGTGGCCGCCGGAGGCGTTCCTACCGACCGGCGTGCCCTCCGGCGGATGGACGGGGGGTTCTTCTCCGGCCTGGCTCTGGGGGCGGCGGTGGGCATCGACCGTGAGTATCCGGAGACGAAGTTGGAGGTCATCCTCAACGACGAGGGACGCCGGGTCGTCGCCGAGATCGCCGACATGACCGTCGACGAGTTGGTGGCCTACTTCCCGTTCCGGAGTCTGCGGGAGCTGACCACCGAGCCCGACCCGTTCGACACCGAGGGCACCCGGGCCACCAATGAGGAGCTCCGGCTCGGCCAGCGGTTGCCGACCGCCGCGGTGTATCTGTACCACGCCATCCATGACGAGCTGGTGCCCATTTCCGGCGCCGACGAGTTGGCCCTGATCTACCGCAAGGGTGGGGTGGACGTGACGATGCGCCGGAGCCATCTGGGCGAGCACATCGTCGCGGTGATGGCCCTGACCCCGTCCGCCCTGCGCTTCCTGGCCTCCCGCCTGACCCGCTGAGTTCACCCGCTGGGCCTGACACAGGCTCACTTGACTCACCGACTCACCCGCCGGGTTCAGTCGCCTTTCCCGGATTTGCCCCCGCCCCCGTTCCCGTTCCCGTTTCCGTTCCCAGCCGGCGCCGGGGCGGGCGGTGCCGTAGTGGGGGCGGTGGTCGGGGCGGTGGCGGCCGCACTCAATCCCAACGCCGAGGCCAGGGAGGAGAGAGCCGCCTGGAGTCCCGCCCCGGCCGACGCGGCAATGGCGCCGCTCCGGACGCCGTTGGCAATCGAGGTGGCCGCCTGCTGCAGATCGCTGGCCGCCTGGTCGGGTTTCCCACCGACCGCATTGGTCACCGCTTGTTCGGCCTGGGTGGAAATCGCCTGACCCAGGTTGGCCGGCAGCGATCCCGCCGTGACTTCCGAGGCCACCGCGCCGACCAGGGCGGCCAACGACTGGGCGGCGGTCGGAGCCGCGGTGGTGGGGGGCGCCGACGTGGTGGTGGCCGGGCTGGTGGTGGGCGTGGTGATCCGGGTGGTGGCGGTGGGTGCGCCGCCGCCGTTCGGCAGGAGCGCCAGGAGAACCACCACCAGCACCGCGACCAGGATCGCGCCGGCGATCCCCAGCTGCCGCCGGCTGACCCACGCCGGGCGCCGGGGGCCGACCAGAAGCGCGGCTGGGGCGACCCGGGTGCCGGCAGGAATCGCCTCGGTGGTGCCACCCACCCCGGCGGCCGGGCTCACCATGGTGGCCGCTCCGGCCTCGGGGCTGATGGCGGTGGCCACCACCGCGGCGGCATCGACCGCGGTAGCAGCAACGGCGCCGCTGGCGACCGCGGCGCCGGCACCGCCGGCCGGCGGGCTCACCTTCGTCACGTCGTCGATCTGGGTGGCAGCCAGTTCGGTGTCCGCTCCGGCCGAGGGGTCCCAGGCGGAGGCAAAGGCGGGGGTGGTGAGCAGCGATGCGACCTCCGGAGCGTCGAGCCGTTGGTCGGGTTCGTCGTGGAGCATCCCGGTCAGGAGCACCTTCCAGGGGACCGGCAGATCGGCAGGAATCGGCACCGGGCCCGCCAACCGCTGCGCCACCATCTCCCCCGGCGACCCCTGGTAGACCCGTCTCCCGGTCAGGCACTCCAACAGGACGAGGCCGAGGGACCAGATGTCGGCGGCCGGTCCCACCTGGTGATCCTTGAGTTGCTCGGGGGCCATGTAGGCAGCCGTACCCAGCGTGGTCCCGTCGAGGGTGAGGGTCGAGACGTCGACCAGCCGGGCGATCCCGAAGTCACCCAAGCGGGCCTCCCCCTCCTGGGTGATGAGGATGTTGGCCGGCTTGACGTCGCGATGGACGATGCCGCGGTCATGCACATAGGCGAGGGCATCGGCCACCGATGCCCCGAGCGCCGCGGTGCCCCCCGGTTCGAGCGGGCCCCGGCGGAGGACCTCGGCCAGGTTCAACCCGTCGATGTAGTCCATCACCAAGAAGGCCTGGTCTCCGCTGACCCCGGTGTCGAGGAGCCGGACCAGGCCGGGGTGGGCGAAGCCCTCGAGGGCCCGCGCCTCTTGGGCCAGTCGGCGGGCCAGGTCGGGGTCACCCGAGCGGACGATCTTGACGGCGACCTGCCGTCCGCTGGTCTCATCGACGGCGAGATAGACGTCGGACATCCCACCCCGGCCGAGGAGACGGTCAAGTCGATATCTGTCGGCGAGAACGTCGGTGGCGGATGTCATGGTCGGTGGTCAGGTGCGGGCATAGGAGTGTCGTCGGGCAGCCACTGTGTCACGGCCGCGGGCGTCGGCGGCTTCGCCTCCACCCGAGTTTCCCCCAGCACCGACCGGCGGCGCCAGGACGGCCGTCGGCGATTCGGGCGTCGTTGCCGGGTTCCCCGATGCGGCTGGCACCGCCGCAGCCTGGATGTTTGTCGGGCCGCCCTTCCGGGTACACCAAGTGGCGGGCCGTTGGGTCCCGGGATGCGGAACATCCCGCACTCCCCGATGACGCGAGAGGAGTCGGGCATGACGACTGCTGTCAGCAACAACCAATGGCAGGACACGATGGGAGGGACACGCCGTCGCTCGAGGCGGGCGGAGGGCGATGTCGTTCCGGCCACCCGCTCGTTGTCGGCCAGCCTCTGGTCTCTCGGGGTCATCACCCTTCTTATCTCCGCTTGGGGCGGAATCATCCCTTACCTGGGTCCGACGTTCAGCTACAGCGCTGACGGGGCCTCGTCCTGGTCCTGGAACCTGACCCATACGGTGTTGGCCTTGGCCCCGGGGGCACTCGGCATCCTGGTGGCCTTCTCCTTCCTGGCACCGCTCTCCGCCACTGGCGTGGCCGGCCGGCGGGTCGGGCTCACCCTGGCCGGGCTGGTGGCGGTCGTCTGTGGTGCCTGGTTCGTCGTCGGTCCGTTGGCCTGGCCGATCGTTCACAACACCGGCCCGTACTTCGTGACGGCCAACCCGTTGCGCGGCCTGGCCAACCAGATCGGCTACTCCTTCGGTCCCGGGTTGATCCTGGCCGCGTGCGGCGCCTTCGCCATGGGCTGGGCCGTCCGGCACAACCGTCCGCTGGGAGCGGCCGGAGCCGATCCTCAGCCGGTGGTTCCCGAGGAGTCGGCGATCATCCGAACCGAGCCGGTCTCCACCCCGCTGGCACCGCCGCCCGCTGCCCAACCGGTGGCATCCCCACCGCCGGTCGCCGCCCCGCCGGCCGCCGCCGCGCCGGCGACGACTGCGGTTCCCGCTCAGCCAACTGTCACCAACCCTCCGGCAAGGGTCACCAACCCTCCCGCCGGGACCGTGCCAGCCGAGGCCGCACCAGCCGGGAGCGCCCCGGCCGAGACCGCCCCTTCCGCCGAGTCGGGCACACCGGCGCCATCCATGAAGCCGGTGCAATCCGGGATACCCGACGCCAACCGGACGCAGTGACCTCGGGGCGCCAGGTAGGCGTCCCAGTGCAATCATCTCTGGATGTCCGAGGACGTCGATTGGCTGGATGAACGCCCGCCGGAGCAACTGGAGGCCGGCGACTTCGTCCTGACCCG
>DATARI010000071.1:0-10638 GCA_036264255.1 Acidimicrobiales bacterium
AGCGCCGCGCGCTGGGCGTCGTTCAGCGCGGTGTCGAGTCGACCCTTGGCCTCACTGAACGCCTTGACCGGCACCAGCACGGCTCGAGCCCCAAAGCCCATTGCCCCCGCTTCGAACTGCATCCGTGCGTCGGGGGCGGCCACTCCGTCAGTGTAGGGGTGCCCGGAGGCGCCATCACCGGTCGAGCCTGGCGCATAGTGTGGCCCCGTGCCAGAAAAAGTAGCGGTGATCGGCGCAGGTTCGTGGGGGACGACGGTGGCGACACTGGCGGCGGGTAACGCCAACACGGTGTTGTGGGCCCGCGATCCGGACCTGGCGGAAACGGTTCGCAACCACCACCGCAATCCGACCTATCTGCCCGATTTCCTGCTTCCCGACTCGCTCGACGCCACCCATGACATCGGCGAGGCGGTGGCCGGTGCCTCCTTGGTGATCATGGCGGTCCCCTCCCATGGGTTCCGGGCGGTGGCCACCGACCTCGCCGAGGTGATCGTCTCGGGCACCCCGGTGCTCAGCCTGACCAAGGGCCTGGAGCAGGGCAGCCATCTCCGGATGACCCAACTCCTGGCCGAAGTCATCCCCGACAGCCCCACCGGGATGCTGACCGGCCCGAACCTGGCGGCGGAGGTGGCCGCCGGCCAGCCGACTGCCGGCGTGGTGGCCCTGGCCGATGACAACCAGGCCCGCTGGGTGCAGTCGCTGCTGATGTCCAAGACCTTCCGGGTGTACACCAATGCCGATGTCATCGGGTGCGAGATCGCCGGCGCCCTCAAGAACGTGCTGGCGGTGGCGGCCGGCATCTCGGACGGTCTCGGCTTTGGCGACAACTCCCGGGCGGCCATGATCACTCGGGGCCTGGCCGAAATGGCCCGGTTCGGGATGCAGTTGGGCGGCGAGCTCATCACCTTCGGCGGCCTGGCCGGGGTGGGGGACCTGGTTGCCACTTGCACCAGTTCGAAGAGCCGCAACCATACGGTCGGGGTGGCCCTCGGACAGGGACGCACCTTGGCGGATGTCATGGGCGAGATGCGGATGGTGGCCGAGGGGGTGAAGACCGCCCGCCCGATGGTGGAGCTGGCGGCCTCGGTCGATGTGGAGGTCCCCATCGCCACCCAGGTGGCCGACATGATCGACGGGATCCGGAGCCCGGCAGAGGCGATCGCCGCGCTGATGGAGCGGCCGGCGACGTCGGAATTCCGGGACCTGACCCCGTGAGTGGCAACGTTCCCACCCCTGACGACCCGCCCGACCTGCTCCACGTCGTCGCTACCGCCGAGGACGAATCATTGAGCGAGGGGCCGCCGCCGGCCGATCCGGAGCACCGGGCGGAAGCCCTGGCCCGGGTTCGCTCCCTGTTGCTCGAGCTCGGTACCACCGAGGAGGAGATCGACGCCGCCGTTGCCGACGACGTGCTCGATCTCCTGGTGGTGGATCGGATGCTGATCCCGGCTGAGCGCCGGATGACCCAGGCCGAGGTGCTGGCCAACACCGGCATGGATGTGGAGTCCGCCCGTCGGATCTGGCGGGCGCTGGGCTTTTCAGATGTCGACGAGGACGATCGCGCCTTTACCGACATGGATGTCGAGGCACTGGAGCTGTTCAAGGGCCTGACCAGCCTGGGCCGGGCCGACTTCGATTCGTCGCTCCAGATGATCAGGGTGATCGGGTCATCCATGGCCCGCATCGCCGAAGCCACCACCGCGCGGGGAAGCGCCCCGGTCATCGAATCGTCGGGGGACGACGTCATCGATGCCGACGTCTACTCCCGGGTGCTCAGCGTGTCCCTTCCGACCATGGCCAGGCTCCTGGAATTCGTGTGGCGCCGTCATCTCCAGGCCGCCACCCGCCGGGAAATGCTGATCCGGACCCGGGGGACGGTGAAGGGGATCAGTCCGGTGATGGCGGTCGGCTTTGTCGACATGGTCGGGTTCACCATGCTCAGCCAGCACCTCGCCGACAGCGAACTGGCCGCAGTGGTGGCCCGGTTCGAGGAGTTGGCCCGCGACACCGTCACCTCGCTCGGCGGTCGGGTGGTCAAGATGATCGGCGACGAGGCCATGTTCGTGGTGCCCACCGCTGCCGACGCCGCTCGTATCGGTCTGACCCTGGCCGAGGCCTACGCCGACGACGAGCTGCTGTCCGATGTCCGGGTGGCTTTGTCGGTGGGGCCGGTGTTGCACCAGGACGGTGACTACTACGGGCCGGTGGTCAACGTGGCCAGCCGCCTGGTCGGGATTGCCAATCCGGGCACGGTGCTGATGACCGACGAGTTCCGCCAGGCCATCGAGTCGGAGACGGAGGGCGAGTTCGTCGCCCACGCCCTCCGGCCCCGGAATCTGAAGGGCATCGGCTGGGTGCAGGTCTGGAAACTGTCCCGGGTGGGAAGCGAGCCGGGAGCCGACAGTCGTCGGAACCTCCGGTGGGAGCGGTTCGCCGAGGTCATCCGCGAGATCGATGAGCTCCGCAACAAGGGTGAGAAGTTGATCGTGGAACGCCAGCGCCGCGCCAGCGGGGAGCCTTCCCCCCCGGAGGGTGGCCGACCCGGCACCGGCGGGTGATTGGCCGAGCAGCGGGGCGGTTCGGTGGCCCGGTAGCCGGCACAGGCCGTCGCCAGCCCGATCGGCGGGCG
Organism: Acidimicrobiales bacterium; assembly: GCA_036264255.1. GTDB lineage: Bacteria > Actinomycetota > Acidimicrobiia > Acidimicrobiales > RAAP-2 > DASZIT01. The sequence continues at coordinate 2,630 of DATARI010000071.1, forward strand.
CGATGAGAGGCGGTTTGTTGGTGGCCGGGACCACCTCGGATGCGGGCAAGTCGCTGGTGACAGCCGGGATCTGCCGGTGGCTGGCCCGCGGTGGTGTCCGGGTGGCGCCGTTCAAGGCCCAGAACATGTCCAACAACTCGATGGTCTGCCCCGACGGGTCGGAGATCGGGCGGGCCCAGTGGTTGCAGGCGCTCGCCGCCGGCGCCGTCCCGGAGGCGGCGATGAACCCGGTGCTCCTCAAGCCGGGGAGCGACAGCCGATCCCACGTGGTGTTGATGGGCCGGCCCCACGGGGAGCTGTCGGCCACCGACTGGACGACCGGCCGTGCCGCCCTGGCCGAGGCGGCCTTCCATGCCTTCGCCGACCTGCAGTCGCGCTACGACGTGTTGATCGCCGAAGGGGCGGGGAGTCCGACCGAGATCAACCTGCGGGCCGGAGACTTCGTCAACATGGGGCTGGCCCGGAAGGTTGGCTTCCCGGTGGTGGTGGTCGGGGACATCGACCGGGGTGGGGTGCTGGCGGCCATGTTCGGCACCTTGGCCCTCCTGTCGGCCGCCGACCAGGCCCAGGTGGTCGGGTGGGTGGTCAACAAGTTTCGAGGTCAACGGAGCTTGCTCGAGCCGGGCCTCGAGTCCCTGCAGCGGGTCACCGGGCGCCCGGTACTCGGCGTGTTGCCGTGGTTGGAGGGAGTCTGGATGGACGCCGAGGATGCCCTCGCCATCGCCGGCTGGTCCTCGAGCGCCCGGGGGACCGGCCCGACCCTCCGGATCGCCGTCATCCGTCTCCCTCGGGTTTCCAACGCCACCGACGTCGATGCCCTGGCCTCCGAAGCCGGGGTGTCGGTCAACGTGACCGCCGATCCGGAGGTGGTGGCATCGGCCGACCTCGCCGTGCTCCCGGGCAGCCGGGCAACGGTGGACGATCTTGACTGGCTCCGCCGGGTGGGGCTCGCCGATGCACTGGTCGCCCGGACGAAGGAAGGTCGCCCGGTACTCGGGATCTGTGGTGGCTACCAGATGCTGGCCAAGTCCATCGATGACCGGATCGAATCCGGTCGGGGGCACGTGGCAGGCCTGGGCCTGTTGCCCATCCATGTCACCTTCGACCATGGCAAACACCTCGGAACCACCTCCGGTGATTGGCGCGGACACCCGGTCAACGCCTTTCAGATCCACCATGGCGTCGCCGTCCTGGATGCCAACGACCCCGACGCCGAGCAGGTGGAGCCGTTTCTCGACGGCTATCGAAACGACGCGGTCTGGGGTTCCACCTGGCACGGCGTCTTCGAGCTCGATTCCTTCCGCCGGGCCTGGCTGACCGAGGTGGCCGCCCAGGCCCAGGTCGATTGGCGCCCATCCGAGCAATCGGTCGGGTTTTCGGACCGGCGCCTGGCCATGCTCGACCGGCTGGCTGACGCCGTCGAAGACCATCTCGACACCGATCGTCTGCTCCGGATCATCGAGCAAGGACCCGAACCAGGGCTCCCGTTCGTGCCGCCCGGAGCCCCCTGACCGAGGGGGTGTTCGCCGATCAGTCGAGGCGAAGGGTGGCGATCCCGTGGGGCCGGAGTTCGAACCGACCGTCGAAGGGCTCGAGCGGTCGTCCTCGCAGATCGACCAACCATCCCGATCGACTCTCGACCTCCACCACCGTCGGAACATCCGCCGGGTTGAAGACCCGGATCTCGAGGGAGCCGGCCTCCCTCCGCACCGAGGACACCTCTGCACCCCGAAGGGTGAGGGGCGACCCCGAAGCCGGGCGGGTGCCTCCCCCGAACGAGCCGACCGGCAGCAACGGCAACAGCACGTCATCGGCCAATCGGTAGGGATCGGCGCCGTCGACGGACAGGGCATAGCGGGCCTCGACGGGTCCAACCATCTGGGGTCCCTCGATGGGGGTCATCGGTCCGGCGGGGAGGGGGCGGGTGATCATCCCGAACCGGGAGAGCATGCCGGTGGACCGGAGGAGGGTGAGGGCGAGGGCGGACGCCTTCGGGCCGCCCCCGTCGACGTCGTCCACATCGACCAGCTCGTACTCGAGGAGGCCTTCGTGGACCACCGTCAGGCCCCCGGCGGAGACGAAGCGGCGGGAGGGGAAGGTCGGGGTGCCGAACTCCTCGTCCCGGCCCTCGGCGGTCAAACCCCGGGTCACCACGGTGAAGGCGCACTCCGCCCGCGAAGTCGCCGCCGGCTCCGGCAACGGGAAGTGGGCCCGGAGCCGATGGTCCCTCGACCCATTGTCGAAGGTGGTGTGCACCCGGACGACCGACTCCTCGGCCCGGAGCTCCACGGTGGTGGTGACTTCGGTGGAGCGGGACCCGACCCGGGTCCGGCTGTCGTTGTCCACCCGTTCCGGCCAGCGGTAGGTGGAGCGCACCACCACGGTGCCTCGGACCGGTCCCCGGTCCCCGATGGCGATGACCACCGAGTCGGGGGAGTCCACCAGGCGGTCGTGGGCCGGCGGGGAGTAGTTGTAGGTGTCGCCGTGGTCGCCGCCATCGACCAGCCGGCCGTACCCGGCAACGCCGTTGAGGGAGAATGTCCCGTCGTCCGGACTGACCTCCACCGTCACCAGTCCGTTCGAGAGGGTGGCCCTGGCACCCGGGTCGCCGTCGACCGAGACCGGGTGGGAGAGCTCGGCTGCCTCGAACTTCGCCCACCCGAAGCCGGGGACGTTCTCCTGTCGGCCGAGGATCCGTCGCATGGCGGGTTGGTCGATGGTCACCCGGACTTCGGTGTCCGGATGGGCGGTGAGCTTGGTGAACAACTCCCGCTTGATCTCCTCGATGGGGACGCCCTCCGGGGGATGGGACCCGATGGTGAGGGTTATGTCGAGCCCGGTGTCGTCTTCGGTGAGCCCGACCTCGGTCACGTAGGTGTCCTCGTCGATGCGTGCCCCCTGGATCATGCCGAGCATGCTGACCACCGAGGTGCCGTTGAGGGTGATGGTGCCCGGGAGTCCGGCCCGTTGGGAGATCACCTGGATGTCCGGCCCGGGTTCGCCGAGGGCAGGGACCACCAGCTCCACCAGGCCAGAGCGGTCGCGGGCCGAGGGGTTGACCACCGTGGTCCCCGGGTGGGAGAGCGAGACGCCGAGGGCGGTCACCGCTTCAGCGGTCAGTCCCTCACCGATCTGGCGGGCTTCCGCATACCGGTGGAGGACGGCGTCGACGACCTCGTCGACCGAGCAGGCGCAGATGGAGTCGTGGGCGGCGTTGCGGATCATCAACTTCCAGGCCAGGTCGAGAAACGGCGCCGGCCAGGCCGCCGCGTCGACATACAAGGCGCTGAGGGGCTCGGCCAGCCGTTCGAGTGAGCGTTCGGACCGGGCGGCCGCCTGCTTCACGTCGACCCGGGTGGAGCCCACCCCCATGAGGAGGTTCGAGCGGTACCCGGACCGGAGCTCCCCTTTCCATTCCGGCAAGCCGTCGCTGGAGAGCCCGGAGAGGTATTCGGGCAGTGAGCTGATGCCGAGCTCGAACTCGCCCTGCATCTCGTTGGCCTCCGAGACCACCCGGCCGAGCCAGGGTTGGGGACTGTGGTGGTCGGTGCCGTTCATGAACAGCAACGGGCCGTCCGGGGCCAGGAACGAGCCGATCTCGTCCAGGTGGGACCGGAGGCGCCGGATGAGCGCCTTGGCGTCGTCGGGCAACGCCGCGCCGTTCCCGTAGCCGGCGACCAGGTACTCGGCCCGGACCCGGGAATCGTCGGGTGCCTCCCAGACGAACGCCGAGGTGTCGACGGCCGAGGGGACCCCTCGCCACACCACCGCGTGGCGGAGTCCGGCCGAGTTGAGGATCTGGGGCATCTGGGCGATGTGTCCGAACATGTCCGGCAGGTAGCCGACGTCCATGACCCCGCCGAAGGAGGTGCCCCGTCGGATCCCGGCCTGCAGGTCCCGGACGATGGTCTCTCCGGAGATGAGGAACTCGTCCATCAGGATGTACCAGGGACCGACGGTGAGCCGGCCGGCGGAGGCCAGCGCCCGCAGTCGACCCTCGTTCTCGGGGCGGATCTCGAGGTAGTCGTCGATGACCGCCAGTTGGCCGTCGAGGAGGAATGTCTTGTAGGAGGGATCCCGCTCCAAGAGGTCCAGCAAGCCGTCGATGAGGTGGACCAGCTTCAGCCGGAAGGTCTGGAACGGGTCGTACCACTCCCGGTCCCAATGGGTATGGGGGACGACGGCGATCCGTCGGCGTGCAGATGGAGGACCCCCGGCGGAGGGGGCCGGAGTCGGTGAGATCATGAGGTCAGGGGGCCGTACTCCGCTTCGTACTTCTCGAGCTCGCCGACGATCCGCACCGCGTCGGCCTTGGTCTGCTCGGTGGCGTGGCCCTGCTGGTCGGCGTAGGCGGCGGTCCCCAACTGCCGCAGGAGCTCATCGGCATTGCGCTTGGCCTGGACGGCGTCGAGCTTGGCCTGGCCGGCCTTCCCGACCTCGGTGGCCTTGGCCAGCCCCACTTCTGCCTGTGCTTTTACCTTGTCCATGAGGCCCATGGAGGCTCCCTTCCCTTCCGTCGGCGGCATCCGCCGTCCCTCGGGACCGATCGTAGAGCCTCCCCGGAGCCGATGCGCCTCGGCGACCATGATCAGCGACGCCGGCTTCGGGGACTAGACAACGGGTATGAGTTCGGCCGTTCGCAGTGGGGGAGATCTTCGCTCCTGGCGGGACCATCTGCCCCCCGGCCGCCACCTGGACGCCTTGGAACTCCTGGCCCCGGGGACTCTGCTCCGGGCCTGGTCTGACGGCTGGCAGCGCGTCCCGACCGCCCCCGTATTGAAGGACGCCGGGCCTTCGTCGGCACTGGCCGGGGTGCCCCGGCCGGACGGATCCTGGTGGTCGGCGGAGGAGTTCGACGCTGCCACCCGGCGGGGGGCGGGTCGCCTGGTGGCGGCCGGCCTCCGGCCCGGGGACCGGGTGCTGTGGTCGACTGGGTCGTCGGTGGCTTCGATCGTCAGCCATGTGGCCGCCCTTCGGGCCGGCTTGGTGGTGGTACCGGCCAACACCGCCTATACCCGGCGGGAGATCGCCTACATCGTGGCCCAGGTCGGTCCGGCCGCGGCCATCGTCGACGATCCGGTTCGGGGCCGATGGGCGAGCCAGGCTTCCGACCGACCTCTGGTGGTGGTCGGCCCGGAGCTCGATCTTCCCGACGGGGATCCGGGTGGACTGGATGCCGCCGGACCCGACGACCCCGCCCTCATCTGCTTCACCTCCGGCACCACCGGTGACCCCAAAGGCGCGGTCCTGTCCCACCAGAACCTGTTGGCCGCCACCCGAGCCGTGAATGTGGCCTGGAGGTGGGAGCCGACCGACCGGCTGATCCACTGCCTCCCGGTGTTCCACGCCCACGGGCTCTGCGTCGGGATCTACGGGACATTGCTGTCGGGGGGCTCGGCGGTTCTCCTTCCCGGCTTCGACCCCGCGGCGGTGGCCGACCTCGCCGCCGGCGGCGACACCTCGCTCTTCTTCGGGGTCCCCACCATGTACCACCGGCTCGCCCAGTCGCCCCGGGCTTCCGTGCTCGGGCACCTACGGCTCTGCGTCTCCGGCTCCGCGCCGCTGCCGGCGGTCCTCCACAACCGGATGGAGACGGTGACCGGGATGTCGGTGCTGGAGCGTTACGGGATGACCGAGACGCTGATGAACGCCTCCAACCCCTACGACGGCGAGCGCCGACCGGGGACAGTGGGTTTCCCCCTCCCTGGCGTCGAGATCCGGCTGGCCCCCGACGGCGAGATCGAACTCCGCGGGCCCAACGTGTTCGCCGGCTACTGGGGGCGCCCTGCGGCGACTGCCGAGGCCTTCGTCGACCGGGTAGACGGCGGCATCCCGTGGTTCCGGAGCGGCGACCTGGGCACGGTCGACGATGGCTATCTGACCATCCGCGGCCGGTCCAAGGAGCTGATCATCAGCGGCGGGTTCAACGTCTACCCGACCGAGGTCGAGGACGTGGTGTTGACCCATCCCGGTGTCGCCGAGGTGGCGGTGACGGGGACGCCGTCGGAGGAGTGGGGAGAAGTGGTCACCGCCTGGATCGTTGCCGACGGCACCGCTCCGTCGGCGGACCAGCTTGCCGTCTATACCGCCGAGCGGCTGGCCGCCTTCAAGCGCCCGCGTATTGTCCATGTCGTGGATGCCCTTCCCCGAAATGCTCTTGGCAAGGTGCTCAGGAGCCAGCTCGGACGATGACGATCGAGATCACCGCCCGCCCCGCCCCCTCGGTCCGTCCTTCCCGACGGGTGGAACGGTCGCTGCTGAAGGAAGGCTTCGAGGTGGTGGTCGGCCTCGACGAGGTGGGCCGGGGTGCCTGGGCGGGGCCGGTATCGGTGGGGGTGGCCGTCATCCCCACCAAGTCGCCCCCCAAAGGGCTCCGCGACTCCAAGCTGATTCCGGAGGAGGAACGCGAGGTCCTGTTCCCCCGGGTGGCGTCCTGGTGCACGGAGTGGTCGGTCGGTCATGCCGGGCCGGAGGAATGTGACCGCTGGGGGATGACGGTGGCCCTCAGGTTGGCGGCCGGCCGGGCCCTGGCCGGCCTCACCTGCGTTCCCGACGTGATCCTGATGGACGGCTCCTTCGACTACGTGACCGACCCGGTGGAGGGGGGCGGCTGTGCGGCGGAGAACGCCGAGGTTCGCACCGTGGTCCGTGGCGACCTCACCTGCACGTCGATCGCGGCGGCGTCGATTGTGGCCAAGGTGACCCGGGACCGGATGATGCGCGACCTGTCGGAGAACTTTCCTGCCTTCGATTTCCACCGCAACAAGGGCTACCCGTCTCCCACCCACCAGACCGCCCTGGCCGGCAGCGGGCTGACGTCGATCCACCGAAGGTCGTGGGCCTACGTGGACAACCTGCCCTACGGGCGGGTGGGGTGGCCTGGCCCCGCCGTCGGGCTGGCGATCCAGCCGGAACTGGCGCTGGAGTAGGAGTCGCTACTTCGGGGCCGGTTCTTTGGGGAGCCCGAGGACCCGCTCCCCGATGATGTTGTGCAGCACTTCGTCGGTGCCACCGGCCACCCGCATCCCCGGCACCCCGAGGAGGAACTCGGACCAGGCGTAGGTGCCCCACCGACCACTGTCGGCGATCAGTTCGGGACCGAGCACCGATGAGAGCAATTCGTAGGTGCGGACCATGTTGGCGGTGAGGGACAGCTTTCCGAGCGACATTTCCGGTCCGGGCAGCTGGCCGGCGGCAATCTTGGCCATGGAGCGGAGATTGGTATAGGCCGCCACCCGGTCATTGATGATGATGTCGGCCAACTGCTGGCGGATGAGGGGGTCGCCGGCCCGCCCCTGATGCCGGGCCAGCTCGATCAGACGCTGGGAGGAGTGCAGACCGAGGCCTCCGCCTCCGCCTCCGATGGCGGCCCGCTCGTTCATCAAGGTGGTCAGGGCGACGGTCCAGCCCCCGTTCACGTCGCCCAGACGGTGGTCGTCGGGGATTCTGACGTCGGTGAAGAAGACCTCGTTGAAGGAGGCTCCGCCGGTCATCTGGCGAAGCGGACGGACCTCGACGCCCGGGGCGTGCATGTTCACCACGAAACCGGTCAACCCGCGGTGCTTCGGCTGATCGGGGTCGGTCCGGCAGATGATCTCGCCGATGTCGGAGAACTGGGCTCCGGAGGTCCAGACCTTCTGTCCGTTCACGATCCACTCGTCCCCGTCTCGGACCGCCCGGGTCTGCAGACCGGCCAGGTCAGAACCGGCGACCGGCTCACTGAAGAGCTGGCAGCCGACGATGTCCCCGCGGTGCATCGGTTGGAGGTAGGCCTGCTTCACCTCCTCGATGGCGTGGGCCAGGATGGTGGGGGCCACCATGCCGAGCCCGATGCCGAACGGGCTTTGCGACGGCGTGCGGTAGTCGGCCGCCACCGTGTTGTAGATCCGCTGGTAGCTGCGGGGGAGGTCCCGGCCCCCGTAGGCGGAGGGGCCGGTGATCCAGCCGAAGCCGGCGTCGTAGACGGTTCGGGCCCACTCCTTGGCCTGGGCGACGTCAGCGGCCTCCTC
>DATARI010000147.1:0-3512 GCA_036264255.1 Acidimicrobiales bacterium
TCCGACGGCGGGATCTTCGCCTTCGGCGACGCCACCTTCTTCGGCTCCGCCGGCGCCCTGCCGCTCAACAAGCCGATCGTCAGCATGGCTCCCACCCCCGATGGCAAGGGCTATTGGCTAGTGGCTTCCGACGGCGGGATCTTCGCCTTCGGCGACGCCAGCTTCTTCGGCTCCACCGGCGCCCTGCCCCTCAACAAGCCGATCGTCGGCATGGCTCCCACCCCCGACGGCAAGGGCTACTGGCTGGTGGCTTCCGACGGGGGCATCTTCGCCTTCGGTGACGCCGCCTTCTTCGGGTCGATGGGCGGTCGGCCACTCAACCAGCCGATCGTCGGCATGGCGGTGGGCTGACCCCCCTCGAGCCGGGAGCGGGCGGGCTCAGCGCCCGTGGATGAACTGCATGGCCTCGGACCGGGTGGCCGAATCGGTGCGGAATTGCCCCCGCACCGCCGAGGTGATGGTCAGGGTGCCGGGCTTCTTCACCCCCCGCATCGACATGCAGAGATGCTCGGCCTCCACCACCACCAGCACCCCCCGGGGCTGGAGGGCCTTCTCGACGGCGTCGGCGATCTCGGTGGTCATCCGCTCCTGGACCTGGAGGCGGCGGGCGTAACCGTCCACCAGCCGGGCGAACTTGGACAGGCCGGTGATCCGGCCGTCCTCCCCGGGGATGTAGGCCACGTGGGCCCGGCCCATGAACGGCACCATGTGGTGCTCGCAGAGGGAGGCGAAGGGGATGTCCCGGACCATCACCATCTCGTCGTGCTCGGCGGCGAAGGACACCTGAAGGTGCTCGGCGGGATCCTCGTCCAGCCCGGAGAACAGCTCCTGGTACATGGCGGCCACCCGGGCCGGGGTGGCCTTCAGGCCGTCGCGATCGGGGTCCTCCCCCATCGCCGACAGAATTTCGTAGATGGCCCGCTCGATGCGGGCGGTGTCGACGCTCATGCGGGCTCCTCAGCGGCGGGACGGATCGCCAGTGTAGGCGTGGATGGCGCTGAGGTTACGGAAGCGTTCGGCCACGTCGAGGCCGTAGCCGACCACGAAGTCGGGGGGGATCTGGAACCCGACGTAGCGGAGGTCGAGGGCGGTGCGCTGCTGGCCCTCCTTGACCAGGAGGGCGCAGACCTCCAGGCTGGCCGGTCGCCGGGCCAACAGGTACCGCTGCAGATAGTTGAGGGTGAGGCCGGAATCGACGATGTCCTCCACCACCAGGACGTGGCGGTCGGCCAGGTCGACGTCGAGGTCCTTCACGATGCGGACCACCCCCGAGGTGCGGGTGGCGGTCCCGTAGGAGGACACCGCCATGAAGTCGACATCGACGGGCAGCTCGATGGCCCGGCAGAGGTCGGCCATGAACATGAAGGCGCCCTTCAACACCCCGACCAGCAGCGGGGGGCGACCGGCGTAGTCGGCGGTGATCCGGGCGCCGAGCTCGGCGATGCGGGCGTGCAACTGGGTCCCGGAGACCACCACGTCGCCGACCTCGGGCTCCGACTCGAGCCGGGACAATTCGCCCACCGACTCATCTCCTGACGCGGTCACTCAGCTGACTGTATCGGTTCGCTCCCCGGCGGAACCAGCCGCGGCGGCTCCGGACAACCGGGCGGCGGGGGTCTGGGACAGCCGGCCCCCGGACCGGGACACCCGGATCCCGCCGTCCACCTCGGTGGCCCGCCGCTCCCGCCGGGCCACCTGGAGGACCCGCTCGATGGCGTCGAGCGAGGGCGGATAGGGGCCGTCGCCGGCCAGCCAGGCCCGGATGGCCCGCCGGGCGACTGCCTCGGGGGAAGCGATGACCTCCTTGGCGTCAGTCGGGTCGACCAGCGCTGCCACCGCCTGCAGGACCTCGGCGTCGCCGGCCAGCAGCGCCGCCTGGCGGGCCAGCACCGGGACGATGTCCCGCCCGGCCAGCTCGGAACACAACGGGAGGAGCTCGGCCCGGATCCGGTTGCGGAGGAACCGGCGGTCGTCGTTGCTCGGGTCCCGGACCGGCTCCAGGCCCTCCTCGTGGCAGAGGGCCACCGTCTCGGAACGCCGGAGGCCGAGCAGCGGGTGGCGGGGACCGGCCCGCATGGCGGCGAGTCCGTCCACCCCCGCCCCCCGCAGCAGGTTGGCCAGCACCGTCTCCGCCTGGTCGTCGGCGGTGTGGCCGGTGGCGGCGTCGGGTCCCAGCACCTCGAATCGGGCCGCCCGGGCCCGGGCCTCCAGGTTGGGCCCGTCCCCGACCTCCACCCGGACACTCCGGAACTCGGCCCCGTAGCGATCGGCGGCCGCCTCCACCACTTCGGCTTCGGCGTTGGATCCGGGACGGAGCCCGTGGTCGACGTGGACGGCGGTCACCCGGCAGCCGGCGGCAGTGGCGAGGACCAGGAGGGCGAGGGAGTCGGCCCCGCCGGAGACCGCACAGACCAGAGGGGTGCCGGCGGCGGGGAACCTGGACCGACCGACCAGGTCGCCGATCAGCTGATCACCCGGAGAGGACGGGGGTGGCACCGACGCGGGAGATCCACACGGAGGGGTCCCGGATCTCGGTGAGGGAGGGCAGCCATTCCGGGCCCTTCCAGGCGCGGTCGAGCAGCTTGGGGCCGCCCGACTTCTCCACCGCGGCGATGAACTTCTCGCCTTCCTCGTACTGGCGGAACTTGGACTCCATGCCGATGAGCTGGAGGAGGAGCTTGGCCGGGCCCTTGGTCTGGTTGCGGCGCTGCCGGAGGACCTCGCTGAAGCGGGCGGCGCTGGGGATGGCGGCGGCCCCGGCCCGGTCCATGGTCACGTCGCCGTGGCCCTCGAGGAGGCTCATCAGCGCCTGGATCCGGTGGAGGCCCTCGAGCTGTTCGGGGGTGGCCACCAGGCCGAGCGCCCCGTTGTCCCGGAGCGGGTTCCGTCCGGCCCGGATCTCCTCGGTCAGCCGCTTCAGCGCCTCGGCGAAGCGGGAGGGGTCGGGGTCGAGAGAGCCGAGGCCTTCCTCCACCAGCGAGAGGAAGTGGTCACGCATCCAGGGGATGGCGGTGAACTGGCACCGGTGGGTGACCTCGTGGAGGGCCAGCCACAGCCGGAACTCTTTGGGCTCGAAGCCGTAACGCTGCTCGAGGCTGACCACGTTCGGACCGACGAAGTAGACGATGTCCTGGTCCTCGATGGCCTCCTCGGTGAGGAGGAGGTCGTACTGGCCGAGGACCCGGGTGGAGAGCCAGCCGAGCACCGCACCGAGCTGGCTGCCGGTGGCCACCCGGCTGGCGGCGGCCAGCGGACCGGCCAGCCGCTCGGTCACCGGGTTGGTGGTGGTGAGGCGGGGCGGGGAGAACCGCTCGAGATGGGGACCGACCAGACGCTGGAAGGAGGCGACGTTGGCGTGCACCCAACCGTTGCGGTCGGTGACCCGGGCCCGGGCCGGCCCCGACGCCGAGCGGAGCCCGGTCTCGGTGGCCACCAGTTCCTCGGCCTGGGCGGTGAGCTCTTCGAAGTCCTCCTGGAGGAGGTCGGGACGGTAGGGCGCCGGCATCGGGCTA
>DATARI010000237.1:0-2274 GCA_036264255.1 Acidimicrobiales bacterium
CCACCATGTGGGGGGCCGGCGGCACCTCGACGGTGTGGTCGTCCATCATCACCAACCAGGGCTCGGTGTGGGGCCCGGTGAGGGTGCCGGCCACCGAGTGGTCGCTCGACCGGAGGGTGATCAGGTTCACGTAGTCGTGGGCGGTGACCGTCGAGGTCTCCCTGACCTCCAGCCCCCGCTCGGCGGCCAGCTGGGGGGCGTTGACGTAGGACACCGGTTCGGTGGTGGCGGCGGCGAACACCCCCTTCAACACCGACAGGGTGAGGATGCCGGTACCCGATCCGGCCAGCCCGCCCTGGTACTCGATCTCCAGGGTGTCGGGCAGCCCGTCGTTGAGGCACGAGAAGATCCGGCCCAGCTGCTCGGCCAGGCCCATGAACGGGCGCACCGTCTCGGAGACGTCCCCGGCCGACACGTTGACGGCGAAGGGGACGAAGTCTCCGGCGAGGGCGAGGAGGACCTGCTCGGCGATGGTCACCCCGGCCTTGTCCTGGGCCTCGGCGGTGGAGGCACCGAGGTGGGGGGAGACGACGACCGACGGCAGCTCGAACAGGGGGGACTCGGTGGTCGGTTCCTTGGCGAACACGTCGAGGCCGGCTCCCTGGACCTGCCCGGAACGGATGGCCTCGGCCAGCGCCTCCTCGTCGACGATGCCGCCCCGGGCGGTGTTGATGATCCGGAGCCCCGGCTTCGACTTGGCCAACAGGTCCTTCCCGATGAGACCGAGGGTCTCGGCGTTCTTCGGCAGGTGGACGGTGACGAAGTCCGACTGGGCCATCAGCTCCTCGATGCCCATCAGCTCGACCCCCATGTGCTTGGCCCGGTCCACCGACACGAACGGGTCGTAGGCCACCAGCCGCATCCCGAAGGCCAGCGCCCGCTGAGCCACCAGCGCCCCGACCCGGCCGAGGCCGACCACGCCGAGCGTCTTGCCGTAGAGCTCCACCCCTTCCCACTTCGACCGCTCCCACTTCCCTGCCACCAGGGCGGAATGGGCCTGGGGGATGTTGCGGGCCTGGGCCAGCAGCAGCGCCATGGCCTGTTCGGCGGCGGACAGGATGTTCGACTGGGGAGCGTTCACCACCATGACCCCCCGCTCGGTGGCGGCGGGCACGTCCACATTGTCGAGGCCGATGCCGGCCCGTCCCACCACCACCAGGTCGGTGCCGGCCGCCAGTACCTCGGCGGTGACGGTGGTGGCCGAGCGGATGACCAGGGCTTGGGCCCCCACCACCGCCGACAACAGCTCCTCGGGGGACAGATCCAGCTGGACGTCGACCTGATGGCCGGCGGCGGCCATCAGATCGAGACCGGTCTGGGCCAATTTTTCGGTGACGAGCACCCTACCCATGGTGTTCCTTCCTTCGAGAGATCGTGACGATCTCGGTCGTCATCTGACTGCCCCGTCAGTGGGCGTCACTGAAGAGCTTGGCCAATCGGGTGACCCCTTCGACGATGTCCTCATCGCCCAATGCGTACGACATCCGAAAGTACCCAGGCGCCCCGAATGCCTCGCCGGGCACCACCGCCACCTTGGCCTCGTCGATGGCCACCTCGGCCAGTTCGGCACTGGAGGAGATCCTCCGGCCGCCGATCTCGCGACCGAACAGCCCCTCCACCGACGGGAAGGCGTAGAAGGCTCCTTCCGGTTCGATGCAGGTGACCCCGTCGATCTCGTTGAGCATCCGGTGGATGGTCCGGCGACGCCGGTCGAAGGCGGTGCGCATCTCCGCCACCGCCGACAGGTCGCCGGACACCGCCGCCAACGCCGCCCGCTGGCCGACGTTGGCCACGTTGGAGGTTTCGTGGGACTGGAGGTTGGTGGCGGCCACCACGATGTCGGTGGGGCCGATCATCCAGCCGACCCGCCAGCCGGTCATCGCGTAGGTCTTTGCCACCCCGTTGACCACCACGCAGGTGTCGACCAGCTCGGGGACGACCACTGGCATCGAGTGGTGCTCGGCGCCGCCGTAGACCAGGTGCTCGTAGATCTCATCGGTGATCACCCAGAGGCCGTTGGCCACCGCCCACTGTCCGATGGCCTCGATCTCCGACCGCGGGTAGACCGCCCCGGTCGGGTTGGAGGGGGACACGAACAGCAGCACCTTGGTCCGGGAGGTGAGGGCGGCTTCCAGCTGCTCCACCGTGACCCGAAACCCGCTGGAGACGTCGGTGGAGATCACCACCGGCACCCCTCCGGCCAGGGCGATGGACTCGGGGTAAGTGGTCCAATACGGCGCCAGGACCAGCACCTCGTCACCGGGATCACAGAGG